>DAOSJS010000143.1:0-9511 GCA_035367355.1 Candidatus Hydrogenedentota bacterium | reverse complement strand
CTTCAGGGCGCCGCCGATCACTGGAACTTCAGAGAAGACGATGACGACTACTACTCGCAGCCCGGAGCGCTGTTCCGCCTGATGAATCCAGACGAGCAGCAGCGTCTGTTTGAAAACACCGCCCGCGCCATGGGCGATGCGCCCCGGGAAATCAAGATCCGCCATATCGGCAACTGCCTCAAAGCCGATAAGGCCTACGGCAGCGGCGTTGCCGCAGCGTTGAACATCCCGCTCAGCGAGGTGGAAAAAGGCTAAAAGAAGGGCTGCACGCGGCGCCCCACGCCCGTGAAAACCCTGCAAACGTAAAGAGAGAGAAGGAGAGACTCATGGAAGAACAAACCTGCAAACTGCCGCTCATCGGTGAAAAAGCGCCGGCATTTAAAGCGGAGACGACCAATGGAATCGTCAACTTTCCCGAAGACTACAAGGGGAAGTGGGTAATTCTGTTCTCGCATCCGGCCGATTTCACTCCCGTCTGCACGACGGAATTCATGACCTTCGCCAGCATGGCGCAGGATTTCAAGAAGCTCAACTGCGAACTGCTCGGGCTCTCGATCGACAGCACCTTCAGCCACATCGCGTGGCTGCGCACGATCAAGGAGAAGATCTCGTTCAAAGACATGAAGAACATCGAGATCGGTTTCCCCGTGATCAGCGACCTCACCATGGAAGTGTCGAAAAAATACGGGATGCTGCAACCCTCCGCCAGCAACACCCAGGCGGTGCGTGCGGTATTCCTGATCGATCCAAAAGCGACCGTTCGGGCCATTCTGTACTACCCCATGTCAAACGGCCGCAACATGGACGAGATCAAGCGCCTGCTCATCGCAGCGCAGCATTCCGACGCGCATGGCATTGCCACGCCGGCCAACTGGCAACCCGGAGATGACGTGATCATCCCGCCGCCGAGTTCCAGCGACGAAGCCAATGAGCGCGTGAAGAAGGCGGGTAAGGACTACGAATGCCTTGACTGGTTCCTCAACCTGAAGAAATGCCCCCATAAGGACGTGGGCGCCTAGTCACCCTGTCGTCGTGAGAGGCGGGCGGCCTGCGGGCCGTCCGCCTCTCTTTTTTGCCACGCCATACACGTTAGATCCGCCCGGCGGGTTTGGCTCCGATGACCCTGCATGCGCTTGCCGCCACGAGGCCCAGGGCCAGCAGCAGCCACCCCGCATCCGCGGGCGACTCTGCCACACGAAGCCGTACCGGCGACTCGAGTTCCGCCGCCTTGAATGTCAGAAACGTGGGTGTTTCCGTCACATCAATCACATCGTCCAGCAACGGGTGGATATCGCCGCTGGTGATGCTGTGCACGAGGGCCGGACGTTCGAGATCGCCCAGGTCAATGGAAACCCGCGCCTGGGCGCCGGGGCGCAGGCCGGGCTCAAACCACATCACCAGTGCCGAGTCGCCGTCCTCCCGCCGGTACAGCGCGGTCCGCAATTGGCGAGCACCCAGTCCTCCCCGGACTTGGACCCGGTCTGCGCGCATTTCGCTGTGACTGCAGTGATGCGCAAACAGGCTATAGGCGCAGGCCGCTGGCTTCCACGAACCATCATGATGCACGAGCCCGAAAAAACCCTCGGAATCCCAGGGCTCCTTTTGCAGCAATTCGGGTTTCGCGTCGCGGTAGCAATACCACAGCAGCTTCTCTATCCCCACCCTGGTGGCGATGGTGTACGCCTTGATGGCGTGCGCCGCGAGATGTTCCCGGGATCCTCGCCACGGATACACGCCGCCATCCGGGTCCCCCAGCTCGGTGATCCACAGTTTCCCCGGATGCCCGTATTTCGCCGCCGCATTGCGCACCCGGAAAAACTCGTTGTAGTAGCACCGCGGTTCGGAAACGTACACGTGCAGCGTGGGATGTCCCACCAGCTCGAGCGCCCCGGCCGCATGCAGGCCTTCAATGCCCGGCGCACTGTATACCCCGAACGCCCCCGCCATGGCCGGACCCAGCAGAAGCGCGCCGGGACAGGTTTCACGCACGGTCTGCGCTGATTTCCGGATCAAGTCATACATTTCGTCACGGGGACCGTCCCAGAATCGCGCCAGGTCCGGCTCATTCCAGAGTTCCCAGGCATAGACGCGTGCCTGGTAGCGGGTGACGGTCCGCCGGATGTATTCCAGGAAGAGCGGAACGTCTCTCGGGGCGATGTAGTTCCGCCGCTTCGCGCCGATCTCGTCGGTCTCCACGGCGTTGTTGTCAAAGACCAGCAGCGCGACCACTTTGATCCCGTGCTTTTCCGCGGCGTCGAGATAGCTGTCGAATTGACTGAAATCCCAGGTATCGGGATCCTTCTGCACCGTGCTCCAGTGAAAGTCCACCCGCATCAGGCGCACGCCCAGCGCGTGAAGGCGGGCGTATTCTTCGTCGGAACGACTGTACCCCGCATGACAGACGCCCGTGGCTTCACCGACCTCGATACGGGCGAGGCGGCCGAAAAATACGGGCGGCCACATGGCTGCGAACCCCAGCACGGCGGTAATCACCAACATCACCGCCCACGCCCCGGCATAGGCCCAAAAGCCTCCATTCTTATCGTTTGATGACGGCACCGCCGGTATGTCCCCGCTACCCGCATCTCCCCCGCCTCTCCACGACATCGTGCCCCAGAGTATCAGCCAAGCGCCGTAGAGCACCGGCATCAGCGCGGCAAGCGCTCGAAACCGCTGCGCCAGTTCGAGTCCCATGCCGTATTTGACCACCAACCCCGCCATCATGAATCCGGTCAGGCCGAAACCCCACATGAGGACCACGGACGGCAGGCTCAACGTCCACGTCAGCGGGCCCTGGCGTGTTGAAGCCCCGTACAGCGCAGCTGAACCGTAACCCAGCACCAGCGCTACCGGCCAGCCCGTCTCTGCTGCCGTGAACAGCAAGAGCGCAGCAACGCAGCCATGTGTGATAAAAACGAGTCGGAACCGGCCCGCCAAAAGCGCCACTGCACAGCCAAACACAAACAGCGGATTCGCGGCGATGCTCACAAAACCCGCGTATTTCAACTCTGCCCGCCCAGCCATCTCGCAGAGAAAGAGCTGACGGAAAAAGGCCGCCAGCATGAGGGCTGCTATAAACCAGGCCTCAACCAGCGCGGCCGCGCTGCCCGGCTCTCGGCCAAGCTTTTCCGCCACCACCGGGGCACGACGGCTCTGAACCGCCATACCGGCGTGAAATACAAGCGACACGGTCCAAAAATACGGCGCCCAGGACATGCCCGAGGCCAGCCAGGCCAGCGCCGCCCAGGCGCCTGCCGCCAAGGCGATACCCTGCATCCACCGCGGACGCGCTTCGCTCGAAGGCGCCCGCCGAAGGCGCTCGTGCGACATCAAATTCGCCAGCAGCGCAAATCCCAGACAGACACTCCAGAACACCAGCGGCCAGGTAATGGGCAGCGCCGGGTTAAAGGGATCGCGCACGACGAGGTATGCCAGCAGAATCAGAAATCCTGCCGAGGCCGTCAGATGAAACAGTCTCTCCGCACGCTGGACAGCAGCTCGTGCATGAGGCAGCTGCATGGCCAGGCTGGTCAGCGCGAGAACCGCAAGTGGAAGCGCCGCAATCAACGCGCTCGTGGTGTTTTCGGCCACAAACGGCGTGCTTCGTGTCAGGATCCAGAAGGCATGCAGTGGAATCAGAACGAAGGTTTCCCCCCACACCCACAGCCGTGCCGCATGTGCCGGCAGCGCATCCCTCTTCGACGCATCGGATGCGATGTGTCCACCTTTCTCCATGTCGCCTCCTGCACGCACAGGCTTCCAGCACTGGTGCGATACCCACCGCGAAAACATATCGGCCCAGCGGCTACCTTATCACAGGGCCCCGGCCGAATGCGCAAGAGGCCGGCAAGTATTCGCACGGCCGCATAACCCGGCCCGTGGGCGTCTTTTTGAGTACGCCGCCACAGCCGTTACAATGGGGGTGCATTTCGACGCCGGAACGGCCGGCTTTTCGTGAGTTCAACCGCCAAAGGAAGCAGTAAGATGCCCAAAGCCTTCGATGTTCGCTGCAACGCCGCTGCATTGTATTTTTTACCGGTTAAGACACGGGTCCCGCTCAAGTTCGGGAAAGAAACCGTGACCCATCTGACCTGTGCGCGGGCGAAGGTGCGCGTCGAAAATGCCCAGGGAAAGAGTGCTGAAGGCTGGGGAGAAACGCCCATCAGCGTCACCTGGGTTTGGCCAAGCACGTTGCCCTACGAGGAACGCGAAAGCGTCCTCAAGGAACTGTGCCGGCGCCTGGCGGAAGCATGGGCAAATTTTACCGTCATCGGGCATCCCGTGGAGATCGGGCACGCCTTCTCCGAGACGCGTCTGCAGGACATCCTGCGTGAGTTGAATGCCGAACGCGCCGGGCAGGAGCCCGTGCCCTGGCTCGCGGCGCTGGTCTGCAGTTCGGCATTCGATATCGCGTTGCACGATGCCTACGGAATCCTCAACAACCGGCCCGTCTATGAAACCTACGGTCCGGAGCACATGAATTTCGACCTCACCCACTTTCTGGAGCCCGCGGATGGGGTTGACGTGTCATTTGAAGGGAAATATCCCCAGGATTTCTTTGTTCTGCCGCGTCCCAGTGCCTTGCCTGCCTGGCATCTGGTCGGTGGGGTCGACCCGCTGGTCGAGAGCGAATTGACCGGCACGGAACCCGACGACGGCTACCCGGTTTTGCTGCACGACTGGATCGCGCGGGACGGGCTCGACTGCCTGAAGGTCAAACTCCGCGGCAACGACGCCGCATGGGACTACGATCGCCTGGTACATGTCGGCAGGATTGCACAGGAGCATGGTGCAAACTGGTTGACTGCCGACTTCAACTGCACGGTGACCGAGCCGGCCTATGTCAACACCATTCTGGACCGCCTGGTGTGCGAGCATCCACGGATTTACGGGATGATCCTGTATGTGGAACAGCCATTTCCTTACGATCTGGAAGCAAACCGCATTGACGCGCACAGCGTTTCCGCCCGGAAACCACTGTTTATGGACGAAAGCGCCCATGACTGGCGGCTGGTGCGCCTGGGTCGCTCGCTGGGCTGGACCGGCGTGGCCCTCAAGACCTGCAAAACTCAGACCGGGGCCCTGCTGAGCCTGTGCTGGGCGAAAGCTCATGGAATGACCCTGATGGTTCAGGATCTGACCAATCCCATGCTGGCGCAGGTGCCGCACGTGCTCCTGGCGGCTCATGCGGGCACGATCATGGGCGTGGAGACCAACAGCATGCAGTTTTACCCGGAGGCGTCGCTACCGGAGCAGCAGGTGCATCCCGGACTGTACCAGCGCCGGGGAGGTTGCGTAGACCTGTCGACCGTATCCGGCCCGGGATTTGGCTACCGCCTGCACGAGATCGTTCGGACTCTGCCCGCACCCGAGGTCGAAGCGGAGGCGTGATGCGGCGGCAGGGGCACAGCCCTGCTCAGACTAGATTCGCCCGGGCGTATTCGACCGCGTTGCGGAAGATCTGGAGGCCCGCGCCTTCGTCCGGCAGGCTGGACCGGGTCCATGTCGGATGGTTGGTACGGTCAACAAATGCCTCGGGATGCGGCATCAATCCAAAGATGCGGCCTGCGGGATCGCAGATGCCCGCGATATCATCAATCGCCCCGCTGGGGTTCCAGGGAAAGGCCCCGGAAGCTGGAGATCCGTCGGGCCGCACGTACCTGAGAGCCACCTGGCCCGCGGCGTACAGCCGGCGCAATACTTCGCCGTCTTGAGGCACGAATTTGCCGCCACTGTGACGGACGGGCAACGGCAGGCCTTCGATATCTTTGAGCCACACGCACCGGGTCCCTGGCTCTGTTTTGAGATGGACCCAGCGGTTTTCAAACCGGCCGGAATCATTGGGGGCCAGTGTCGCCGTCCGGGCGAATGTTCCGTCGAAAAGCGGCAGAACTCCCATGTGGAGCAGCGTCTGAAAACCCTGGTTGATGGCGATCAGAAGCTTTCCGTCGTCCACCCATTTTTGGAGCGCGCCGCCCAGTCTGTGGCGAAGGCGGTTGGCGAGGATCTTGCCGGAGGCCACGTCGTCACCGAACGAAAACCCGCCCGGTATGGCAAACAGGTGATACGCATCGAGACGTGGCGCGTCGTCGAGAAGGTCGTTGAGGTGAATTCGGTCGGTGGCGGCGCCGGCGCGACTGAGGGCGCCCTGCGTCTCGTTGTCGCAGTTGATCCCGAATCCCGTCAGGACGATAGCACGTACACTCACTGGCTGCACCTTTCTTGAAACGCTGAGGACGCCTTCCAGCACGGCGTCCCCGTGATTACCACTGCATGGGCGATTTCCAGGCGGCTCTGAGTTCCTCAACCGGCACGCGGACTTCGAGGCCATCCCGGCCGGTCACCCGGAACAGACCATCCGCACGCACTTCACCAAGGCGAAAGAGGGGCAATCCGGCGAACAGAGACTCGAACGCGGCCGTTTGCGCGGGTTCGACCGTCACCACAAAACGGCTCTGCGATTCGCTGAACAGCGCTACGGCGCTGTTGTCCTGCCCCAATCCGGCGAGATCGGCCTGCAGGCCGAGACAGCCGCCAAATGCCGATTCGGCCAGGGCGACCCCCAATCCGCCATCGGAGCAATCGTGGCACGAGGCCACCAGGCCGCGCCCTATCGCAGACGACAGCGCTGCGTACAGTTTGCGGGCCCGCGCGAAGTCGACCGTGGGCGCCTGGCCTCCCCGCTGGCCTTTCATGGCAAGATATTCGCTGCCGCCCAGCTCGTTGCGGGTCTCGCCGACGGCGTACACAATATCCCCAGCCTTCTTGAAGTCCATGCTGACCACCTTGGCGACGTCGCGAATGATGGCCGCGGCGGTGAACAATACCGTCGGCGGGATTGAGATCTGGTGCTCGCCGATTCGGTAATCGTTCTTCATGCTGTCTTTGCCGCTGATGAGGGGGATATCGTACGCGGTGCAGGCGTCGTACAGTGCTTCGCAGCAGCGCACGAGCTGCGCGAGCTTATAGGTCCCGTCGGGGGTCTTTTCGCTCTGAACCGGGTCGGGCCAGCAGAAATTGTCGAGCCCTGCGATCATCCCGAGTTCGGCCCCGACTGCGATCAGGTTGCGCACGGCTTCGTCGGCCGCACAGGCCATCATCCAATAGGTGTCAAACTCGCTGTATTTCGGGCAGATTCCGCACGAGACGGCAATGCCCCGGTTGGAACCGGGCACGGGGCGTATGACGCCTGCATCGCCGGGACCATCGTGCATCGGACCCTGGAATTGTTTGAGGACGCTCTGTGCCTGAGCCTCGTGATCGTACATCCGCACAAGCGATTCTTTGCTGCAGACATTAGGCCTGCCGAGAACGGCTTTGAGGCTGGCCAGGACGTCGTTGTCGCATACGGCGAACTCAGGTTCACGGGCGGGCGCCTGCCAGACAGCCTGGAGCTTCATCTTCGGCACGCCGTCGTGCAGAAAGGCCATGTCGAGCGAACCAATCAGCTTGCCGTTATAGAAACACTGGAGCCTGCCGGACTGGTTGAATTCACCCAGCACGCTGGATTCGACGGCGCGGCGCCGCGACAGCGCGAGAAACGCGTCCAGCTTGTCGGGCGGCACGGAGACGGTCATGCGCTCCTGCGCCTCGGAGAGGAAAATCTCCCACGGGGCCAAACCGGCGTATTTGACGGGGGCTTTTTCGAGATGGATGTCGGCGCCGCCGGGCGTTCGAGCCATTTCGCCCACGCTCGACGAGAGCCCCCCGGCCCCATTGTCGGTGATGCTGGTGTACAGGCCCAGATCCCGGGCTTCGAGCAGAAAATCGGCCATTTTTTTCTGCGTAATGGGATCGCCGATCTGCACGGCCGTCGCGGGGGAGTCCTCGTGCAATTCTTCAGACGAAAACGTCGCGCCGTGAATGCCATCCTTGCCAATGCGACCGCCGCACATGACAATCAGGTCGCCGGGCCGCGCACCTTTTTCATGGCTGGGCTTCCCGGCAACAGTGCGGGGAATAATGCCGCCGGTAGCGCAAAAAACCAGCGGCTTGCCGAGAAACCGCTCGTGAAAAACAACGGCGCCATTGACGTTAGGGACGCCGCTCAGGTTCCCTCCGTCCTGGACACCCCGGTGTGCGCCGCGCAACACCCGCCGCGGATGGAACAGGCGCGGCGGCACCTCGCCGTCAAACCAGGGCGAGGCAACGCAGAGCACGTCGGTGTTGAGAATGCACCGGCACCCCAGCCCTGCGCCAAGAATGTCCCGGTTGACGCCCACGATGCCCGTCATCGCCCCGCCATAGGGATCAAGCGCCGACGGGCTGTTATGAGTCTCCCCTTTCAGCGCAAAGTGGTGGTCGTCGTCAAACCGGATCAAGCCGGCGTTATCGTGGAAGACGCTGACGAGCCAGTCCACGCGTTTGGCGACGTCGTCGGTGGCCGCTTTGACATAGGTGTCGAACAGGCTGTCGATAACCCGGGTCCGGCCCGATTCGTCGGTGTACTCAATCAGGGCGTTGAAGATTTTGTGTTTGCAGTGTTCGGACCAGGTCTGGGCCAGGATTTCGAGCTCAATATCGGTCGGTTCGGCCGGCAGGCCAGCCTCGATACGTGCCGCGCGGACAGCCGGATCGCGGTAATAGGCCTGGATCGCCTGCATTTCGTGAAGTTCAAGGGCCAGCATGTTGTCGCGGCTGAACTGAACCAGTTCGCTGTCCGAAAGTTCAAGGTCAATCCGGTGCACTTCAGTCTGGCTCTGGTGTGAGACCCGGGGGAGCTCGAGGAGTGATTTGCCGCCCAACGATGCCATCTCAGCACGGGACTTGATCGCCCAGCGCTCGATCAGTTCATTGGCCAGGGCCTCCCGTGCGATACGTTCGCAATCCTGCGCGCTAACATCGCCTTTGATGGCGTACAAGGTGGATTTGTAGACCGCTTCCTCAGGAGCCAGGTTACGCCCCAGGATGTCCGCGACGCCTTCTGCAGCGCCCTTGCCGGCGTTGTCAGTCACACCGGGCCGGAACCCCACTTCAATAACGTAATCGTAATCGGCCCCTGATGACGCATTGGCCGCCGCATCGTGAATGATGGGATCCGCGAAGAGCCCGGTGCGCACCCGTTCCAATTCATCGTCGCTGAGTTGGACATTAATGGTGTATACGTCAAACACATTGACGGCACCGACGCAGATTCCGAGATCTTCCGCGAGCTGCTGTCTGACTGCGTTCCCGGCCGGATCGTGCAGTCCGGCTTTCATGCCGATTTCAATTCGATGTGGCATAGCGGATCGCCCCTGTGTAATGTACTTTTCCATCCCCGGCAACGATGCGTCCCACGACTATCGGTTCTTCGCAAGCCTGGGACAGTGTCTTGAGCACTTTCTGTTCTTCCTCTTCGGGCACCATCAGCAGAAAGCCCGCGCCCATGTTGAAGGTGCGCAGCATTTCCGCGTCGGCCACTCCCCCGGCCTCTTGAAGAAAGCGAAAAATGGGCAGGGCTTCCCACGTGGACAGGTCGATTTCTGCGGCCAGGCCTTCGGGCAGGACGCGCGGCAGGTTGTCGGTGATG
>DAOSJS010000142.1:0-9652 GCA_035367355.1 Candidatus Hydrogenedentota bacterium | reverse complement strand
GGACCTCCAGCGTGTCGGCGCCGATGCCGTAATGCTCGCGCATGGCCCGTTTGAGGCGCGAACCCTCGGCGAGGCGCGCGCGCACCGGGCATCCGATCACCATGCGCAACTCATCGAGGACATCGTAGGCTTCCGTATCCTCGATAGCGACAAGAAGTCCCCCATCGTCTTCGATGGCCAAGGGCACGATGCCATAGCGAACGGCCAGGCGCGAAGGCACGCGTTGCAAGGCTTCATTTGAAGGAGACAATACTTCGTCAGTTCGGAAATCCATTGCCCGCCCCCCTAAATCCCTTACCACCTCAGACTTTAGCTGCAACAAATTCCGCCGCGGCTCAACATGGAAATACATTTCCGCCGTTATGGTTGACGACCAACTCATGTGTTTGTATACTACGTATTGGATTGTACCGTCAACAAGGATGGATTGGGGCTTGCGTTCAGGATGCGAAACTGCGCGTGCGCGAAGCGGGTTTGTCGAGGGAACCGGACCAGCGGGTTCACACTCATAGAACTCATGCTGGTGGTGATCATCATCGGGATTCTTGCGGCTGTGGTGGTGCCTCGCTTCACGGGCCGTACCCGCCAAGCCAAAGAAGCAGCCGCGCAAATGACACTCCAGAGCATAGAGACGGCGCTTGAAGCCTTCGAACTCGACCTCAACCGGTTTCCCACCCAGGAAGAGGGTTTGATCGCTTTGGTTGAGCGCCCTGCCACACTGGGGCCGGAAGACAACTGGAACGGCCCTTATCTCAAAGAAAGGCCGCGCGATCCATGGGATCGCGACGTAATTTACAAGTATCCGGGCGAGGAGAACGTCGATTTCGACTTGATTTGCCTGGGCGTGGACGGCGTACAAGGTACAGAAGATGACGTCACCAACTTCCGGAAGAAAAGGGAATAGGCGGGTTCCGCGGGGGTTCACGCTAATTGAATTGCTGCTGGTTGTAGCCTTGATTGGAATACTCGCCGCGGTCGTGTATCCCCGGATTAACCGTTCCGTTTGTGCGACAGCGTTGCGCGAAGGCGCGGAAGAGGTGGCGGAATATGTGAGGTATGCCCGTGCGGAGGCCGTCAGGCAGGGTTTGAGCACGCGGTTCAATACCGATATCGACGGCAGAGCATTCTGGCTGACGATTCAGAATCTGCGGGCCGATTACGAAAAACAGTTCACCCGATTCGGAGACGCGTTACTCGACGAGCACAAACCGCTTCCCACGGGCATTCGAATGGAACTTTATTCGCCCGCCGGAACCGGGAGGCATATCCGCATCCTTGAGTTCAGGCCCGATGGCATCGGCACGGGCGGTTCCATAAAGTTGATGGATGAAGACGATCGCACGATGTGGATCAAGACAGGGCTTCTGTACGATGAAGTTCATGTGCTGACCGCGGCTCAGGAAGAGACGCGGGGGACGTGGAATGCATCGTAAACAGGCGGGGGTGGCTCTTCTCGAAGTGATGGTGTCCGTGACGATCATCACGGTGGGCATGGGGACTTGCCTCAGGGTCATTGTTCAGTGCGCAAACGCGCAGAAACACATCGAAGAACGGACGTTTGCCCGGCATGTGGCGGAGCAGAAGATAGCGGAGTTGCGCCTATCGGGCGCTTCGTTTCCGCCGGGAGAATCGGAAGGCAGGTTTCAAGCGCCTTTCGAGGCATATTCATGGATCGCCCATTTTGAGCCGGCCGAAAATGAGCAACCGTTCTCGGTAGTGAATCTTGAGATCTGGAAAAAAGACAAAGGCGAAGAACGCCAAGTGCTGTCAGTGCAGACACTGCTTTGAATGAGAAGAAAGAAAGGGGGGCGGCGGCATGCGCCGAGGAGTATCGTGGGGATTCACCTTGATCGAGCTCCTCGTGACTCTAACGATATTCACCCTTGTCTTTTCATCGCTGATCGTTGGTTTGCGCAGCGGAACCCATGCCTGGAAGCGTGTCCGCGAACACCAGGCCTCGCAAGCCTCTTTAGAACGCGCCCTGAGGACTTTCTCGGGCGACCTGCGAAACCTGGTGCGCGTCTCTGAGGAAGAAGGCTTCATCTCCGAAGGGCAACAAGACGACGGAAACGAGGCGATTTCCTTCGCGTGCCTGGATTCGAGGCGTTCTCAAAGGGCCGGGGTGGGCGCTGTCTGGGTGGCTATCACCTATCGTGTGGAAGAGTCCGATGAGACAGGCCAGACCATGTGGGTTCGCGAAGCCATGCCATATACCGGGCAAAGTCGTCTGGGTAGCCGGCCGGAACGTTCGGTTCTTCTCGAAAATGTGCAGTCCGTCCGATTTGACTATCTTCAGGCGGGACAGGGCACCGTTTCAATCTGGGAGGACGCCGAAAGGCCTCCGAGCGGTGTGCAGTGCTCATTCACGCTTGCAGGGCAAGGCCGTATTGTGAAGACCGTTGCCCTTCCAGTCGGAATCACGGCGGTGGGCAGTCAATGAAGAAGGCCCTCTTCACAGATTCGTCCGGGGCCGTTCTTCTGGTCGTGCTTTGGGTCGCAGCACTCCTGGCATTGGTCGCCGGCACCTTGCTGACGCGCACCCAATTGGCCATTCGTCAGCACAAAGCCGTCATGGCCGAGTCAGAGGCCAACAACCTCTTGGATGCTCTCAGGACACTCGCAATCCGACGATTGCAGGAGGATGCGGATACCGACATGGACGCGTTCTCGGAGTCTTGGGGACGGGTATACCAGTCAAGCGCCTCCGAACTGATATCCGTACAGGCAGGAACCAGCGCCTCCGCTGACTTTTCCCTTCAGATTGTGCCATCCGATGAAACGGGCAAAGTAAACGTAAACCTGGCGTCCGTTGAGCTTCTAACCGCCATCCTGCGGGAAGCGGGTGCAGAGGCCGACGCGACGGAGATCGCCCTCGCAATCGTGGACTGGCGAGATCCCGACGCCATCGGGACTGCCGAAGGCGGCGTGTACAGTTCGTACGATCCCCCCTATTCTCCCTCCGATAGCGACTTGCTCCGCATTGAAGAACTGCTCTTCGTGCGTGGAATCACACCGGAACTGTTCTTTGGGGAAGACGCCAATCACAGCGGGACGCTCGAACCCAATGAGGACGATGGCGATGCCTTTCTGCCCGCGGACAATGCGGACGGCCGGCTGCAGTTAGGCTTGCTGGACCTGCTGACTGTCTATGGCGAAGGCTCGGTGAACGTGAACACCGCTCCGGAATCCGTGCTCCGGGCACTGTTCTCGGCTGTGATGGCTGACGAGTTCACGACGAACCAGATTGTAACTGCGCTTGTTTCCCGCCGACGCGGGGCTGATGGTGCGGACGGCACGGACGACGACAAACCTTTTGTCAGCTTTGAAGAACTCGTGGCTTTCGGAGCGCGAACCCTGGGCGACGAAAACGGAATACGAGCGTCGAATCTATTCCGTAATCTCGATGTAGTCGGCCACGCATTCCGGTTCTTCTTGACCGTTAACATGTATGAACCACGGTTGTTGGCAGAAGCCGAAATGGTGGTGCTTCGAGAAGACGGCCAAATAAGCGTCGTTGAATGGAACCAGAGCAATTGACCAACACGAAGGATAGCTCTGCGCAACAGATGAATACTTGGGTCGCTGACATTTTTTCTCCATTCCGGCGCCTGCTCCGCCCGGAACGCACGGTTATTGGACTCTTTCCAGTTGATCAAGCCCGGTATGCGGCCATAAAGGCCAGGTTCCGCGGTGGTCAAGTTGTCGAAATAAGCGACGCTTTCGAACTCAAAGCCGACGACACGCGGGTTTCAGGTTCCAAAGCAGAATTTGTGCTTGTTCTGCCTGCGGGCGCGTGCATTACCCGCACGCTTCGCGTACCGACTTCGGATCCGCAACAAATAGCGCGCATGCTGCCTCACGAAACCCTCCTGTACATGCCCTGGCCCGTCGAAGAGGGGCTCTTTGGCTATACTCGACACGGCAGCGACGAAGAAGGTTACACTCTGGTAACTCTCTTCATGGTGCGGCGCGAAACCGTCGAAGGCCACGTCGCCACATTGCGTCAATATGGCATCGTCCCGTTGCGCATCGAGGCCGCCAGCTATTCGATAGCGCGCTTGCTTCAGACGGTTCGAAAAGACGAGAACCCTGCCCTTCTCATTGCGGATGGCGACTGCCTGGAGCTGGTGTGGCTCCAAGAAAACGGTACCGTCTTTTCGCGCGAAACGGACGGCGGAGAGTCGCTTGACGAAATGCTCCAAAGGAGTGCGACCCTGGCCAGCCGCCGGATCGCTCGCACTTCGTCAATGTGTTCGAGCATTACGCTGGCCGGCAGCACACCGCCTTCCTGCCAGGTTGTGACGGATGCGCTTCGATCAATTCACGCATTCGAAGGTATCGAAGTGTTTGACAACGTTTGCCTGAATGGCTCACTTCTCTCTCCTATCGCACACCCTCATGCATTGGGCGCGGCACTGGGTGCCTCCGATGATCAAAAAACCGCCAGCCTGCTGCCCCAGCGGGAAAGGAGATATTGGGCTTGGAAAAGGCTCTTGCGTGAAGCGGGATGGTCCGCCATTCAGATTCTGCTCTTCGTGATCAGTGCGGTCGGGATCGGGTACTACCTGCTGGCAAGCGAGTGGACGCGGGCATGGCACGCCGAACAAGAACTGCACGCACTAGAGGAAGAGGCGGGAGATCTCCGTGAGCAACATGAAGCGCTTCAGCTGCTCATAGAGGAAAGGCGTGACGTTGTCGAGCCGCTGCAGGTTGTGCTGGAACTCTACGACCGGACGCCGGCTTCAATGGCCGTGAACTCATTCCGGTACGAGTCAAAGGGTCAGATAACGATCGGCGGAGAAGCTCCCTCTTTTCAAATGGTATATGCGTATTTGGACGAACTGCAGTCTTCGCAAGTTCTTCGCGACATTCGCCTGGCACATAGCGTTCTTCCAAGGGGAGCGACAGACGGCCTCGTAGAGTTCAAGCTTTCGGCCATCATTCGTAACACGGAGCACTGACGTTGACAATGCGTAGCCTATCCAGACGCGAACGGAGAATTGCAGTTCTGGCCGGGGCATGCCTCGTATCCACCGTTCTGTACGTGTGCGTTGTAGAGCCCTATGCGAAGGATCTGTACGCAGCCCACAAGAGAGCGCAACAAGCCCAGTCGGAGGTGGACCGGCTGGCGATTCTCATTGCCAACCGTGACACCATTGCGGCCGAGTATGCCCGCGTTAAGGGCGCCATGTCGACAGCCGCCACTGAGCATCAAATGACGGTCGCACTTCTGGAAGAGGTCGACAAGGCGGCAAGGTCAGCCGGACTTCAACTTATCAATGTGAAGCCGCTCACATCTCAGGAACATGGAACGTTCTGGCGCTTCGGTCTCGAACTGCAGACGCAGTGCGAGGCCCATCAACTGGTCGAATTCCTGCAGATCATGCAGGCTCCGGATCACATGCTCCGGGCAGGACTGATCGCGGTGACGGTCGGGCGCGGTGAGCCGCCCCTGGCAGTGACCTTCAAGATAGACAAACTTGCAAAGTTGGAGAGGTAGGCCGTGCAGGAACTGGACAAAGTGGCGTTCATTGTCAGGAAAGCTGGCAACGCCGCCACCTGGATCACGGTCGCACTGTGCGCTGTCTTCTTGCTCTATCTTCTGGCGCCAGGACTAGTCGCTTCGGGACAACACGGCGCGGAATCGGCGATGCAGGCCGGAATGGACAACAAGGCCATCCCCGACGCCTATAGCTTGAGTTCGGTGAAATCCCGAATTCTTGGCAAGGCGGTCTTCCGGACTATGCGCGTTCGCAAGGCACAAGTCGTAGATGAACTCAGTCATTTCATTCTGAAGGGGGTCTCCGTTCGGGGGGAGGTTGCAAAGGCTTATGTGTACGACACAAAGCTGAAGCAACTTCGCGTGAAGAGCGTCGGCGACGCAATTGGCTCCTGGGAAATATCCGATATAAGGCAAGAAGGTATTGAAGTCAGGAGGGGGAATGAAATTCTCGTTTTGCCCAAAGGCTAGTTCGGTTGTGAGCAAGCGTGTTCGAATGCCGTTTGATTTCCGCCGTGCCGGGTGTCTTTTCGTCCTCTTGTGTGTATGGACCCCCAGCAGTTACGCTGCGGACGCTAGGGGCCCCGAAGACGCGCGGATCAGTGTGCAATTGGACGAGCTGCCTGTTGTTGATGCAATGCGAATGCTCTCCGACGCAACGAACTTCAATATCTTGGTAAGCAACACGGTTCAAGGCAAGATAACTGCCTATGTAGTCGACATGGAACCCGAAAGAGCTCTGAAAGAAATCATGGAGGTGAACGGATTTCACTACGTGCGCGAAGACGACGTAATCTGGGTCTTGTCCGATGCAGAGTACTTCGAAGACTTCAATCTGGGCAGGAAGCGAGAGATAGTCGCACTGAAGAACGCAAGCGCCGAATACATGGCTCAAGCGCTCCAACCCGTGATGAGTGCTCATGGCGTGCTCACGTCGTATCCGCAAGGAAACGTTCTTATTGTTGGCGAAGTGGAAAGTAGAATGGACGAAGTCCTCCGGCTCGCCGAGGAGCTTGACCAGCCTACCCAAACGCGCGTATTTCAGCTTCAGAGCGCTTCCGCGTTGGACATTCTTCCCTTGCTCTATCCTCAGGTACAAAACAAGGAGGGGCTCCAGGCCGATCAACGCACGAATCAAATTATGGTGTCCGCTCCCCCAGAGACACTTGCACGTATCGAGGATCTCATTATCCAGTTCGATGTGCCCGACAAGATCGCAACCAAAGTGTTTCCGTTGAAATACGCGAACGCTGACGAAGTTGCCCGCCTTGTACTGCACGTACTCACGGGAGAGGAAGAGTCGACCTCCCGCAGGGGAAGTTGGCAACAAAGCGCAGACCCGCGGCGCATGGCGCCCCGGGTGTTTACTACAGAACCCGGAGGCCCGTCCGCAGCAACCCCGGAAACGTCTTGGCGCCGATACACGGAACGGCAAGCGCCGACGACGCCCCCGGCGGGGGAAAGTGCACCGAGCAAGTCGCCCGCACCTGCAACCGCGCCCCAGAGTCCTCAAACTCACGAAGATGCTGCTCTCGGACCCCTCGCCAACGTCACAGCGGATACCCGGACTAACTCTGTTATCGTGACCCACGTTAAATCGGTCATGGAACGCGTGGGACAGCTTATCGAAGCCATTGACGTTCCCACGGAATACCAGACCTATACCTTCAGAAATACACATCCGGCCGAGTTGGATCTTGAAGCGAAAATCCTCCCGCTGCTGCCGGCTGAAAATCCCTTTTTGAACGTGGAGCCCCTGAGCCGAACCGTCACCTTCCGCGCGCCGAAGGAAAAGGCGTCGGAGATCATGACGCTTCTGCAGCAATGGGACGATATCATCCGGCAAGTTCGCATCGAGGCCGAGATTCTGCGTGTGAATGTCAATCTCATACGGGAGTTGGGAATAAGTTGGGAAGCAATTGCCGACCAAACCCGTGCCCTGGGAGAAGTAAATCAAGTAGGCGTAAGCGTGGACTTTCCTGCAAACGTGGGCGACGGCACAGCGCAAGGCCGACTTACTATTGGTGACCTCGGCGACGACGGCTACGAGGCAATCCTGCAAGCCTTGGCATCCGACAGCGACACACAAATCATCGCGAGTCCACGCATCATGGTCCGGGACAGCCAGGAAGCGCTATTCTCAAGTGTGCGGGACGAACCTTACACCGTCGTCTCCGTGGAAGGCCAGACGGGCACACGCTTGGAAGATGTTCGATTCTTGAATGTCGGCGTGACTTTGAATGTACTGCCGGTCATTAATGAAAACGGCCAGGTTTCGCTGACAGTCCAACTGGAGATCAGCAGCCTCGTTGAGATCCGGAATGGCGTGCCGGTAGTGGACCGCGCTACAGCGCAGTCTTCGGTTGCCGTGGATGCCGGCGGTACCGTAATCCTGGGCGGTCTGCGGCAACGTTCACGCTCGCAGGTCGAGAGGGGCGTTCCCGGACTGAAACGCATCCCGATTCTCGGTCACCTGTTCAAAAACACCCGCAAGGACAAGGGGGAATTCGAAATCGTGCTTGTCCTGCGGCCCACGCTCGTGAACACACACGAGGAGAACGTGCCCACCCTATCGCTTATGGAAGACTACATTGGTTCCGCGCTCACGCAGGAAAGCCTCGGCGAAAGGACTCTCGAAGAGTAACGGGGCGGTGAACATGACGATGCGATCTGCCGTGCTCGCAATGGAAGGCCCGGGGAAAGAACCGCATGCCTAATTACTTCTACGAAGCGCTACGAGAACCGGGTCCGCCGGTCACCGGCGAAGTGGAGGCCGATAGCGACACGGCGGCGATTGCATCCCTGGCGGCAAAAGGCTACCACGTCCTTACGATTCACGAAGCAGACAAAGGGCAAGTCAGCAGGCTCCGGCTGGGTATCGGCCCGTTCGCACCACTGAAGCATCCGGCCTTGGTGCGGATCACTCGCGATTCCGCCAACCTGCTCAAGGCGGGCCTCCCGCTGTCCCAGGTTCTTGAAACCCTGTCCAAGCGCGCCACCAACGCCACATGGTCGTCGGTTCTGCGGGGTATTCGCGACAAGATAGAGGACGGGCAGACATTCTCTCAAGCGTTGTCGGCTTACTCTGGGATCTTCAGCCCCATGTACGTGAACCTCGTACGTTCCGGCGAGGAAAGCGGAAAACTGGGCGAAGTCCTCGAACGCTTGGCAGACGTCGGCGAAAAGCGGGAAGACATCATGACGCGGGTAAAGATGGCCATGGTGTATCCCGCTGTAATGATTGCTCTCGGGTTGCTAACCGTGACCGTAATGATAGCGTTCGTGGTGCCAATGTTTGTCGATGTCTTTGAGGAAACTGGGCAAACTTTGCCGCTACCCACGCGCATGCTGATCGCCATTAGCCGATTTGCCCGGGATGGATGGTGGTTGGGGATTATGCTTCTTGCTGCTGTCTTCCTTCTCGCGAAACGGTCCCTGCGGTCAGACCGTGGCAAACGCTTCCTTGCCTCGATATCGCTCCGGCTTCCCCTCATCCGTAACCTCATTCGCAAGGCCGAAGTCGCCGCCTTTTCTCGGACCCTCGCCACACTGCTGTCGAGCGGGCTTCCCATAGTCAACGCACTTCGCATCACCGCGTCCACGCTCAAGAATCCTTTGTATATCGAGGCGATCCAGCAAATGGGAAAGTCCGTCCGGGACGGAGATCTACTTAGCGCTGCCTTATCCAAAGAACCTCTGTTTCCCGATATGACCGCAAGCATAGCCGAGATCGGAGAAAGGAGCGGCGACCTGAGTGGCTCGCTCCAACACCTCGCCGAAGAGAACGAACGCGAAGTGGACCGCGAAGTGCGAGTGCTTATGACGCTTCTCGAACCCGCGATGATCCTTTTTCTGGGCACAGTCGTCGGGTTCATCGTCCTTGCAATGCTGTTGCCGATATTCAACCTTGGCGACGCCCTGCAGGTCTGAGTTTGAGGCGAACTCCTTTGGGCATCTCTTAGAGCACGTTCCCTTTTCTCGCAACCCTGCTACACTGCGGTGAGGAAGTCAACAGCAATAAACTTGTATGCGCATGCATATTTCGGGCGCGGCCACTTTTCTGGGGAAATCTCTTCGACCACATTTCTGGGTATGGTGTGTCGGAGCAGTCGGTCTATCGATGGCGGACGAAGTACGGCGGCATGGAGGTCT
>DAOSJS010000141.1:0-9657 GCA_035367355.1 Candidatus Hydrogenedentota bacterium | reverse complement strand
GTTCCTCAAAATCCGGCTGGGCCGTTCGTTCCCGCGCGTCAAAGACCAGCTGCACGTGCCGTGATGTTTCGTGTGCCATCTCCTTGACTATCAGCTCGTCCGCGCGTGCGCTGACGCGCCATGCCACATGCCGCAGATCGTCGCCCGGCATATAGCCGCGCAGACCGAAAAATTCGTCGCCCAGCCCCCGGATCCGCCTCGGCATTTCACCCGTTCCCCGCACGCTGTCCAGAAAGGCCGGGCGCACGGAATGCACGCGGGGATACACCAGCACTTCCGTGGTGCCCTGCACCCGGAGCCGTGTCTCTATCAGCCCGAAGGGAAATGTCGTCACCAGCTCGATCGGAGGCGGCGGATATACGCCGCGGCGGGGGAACGTCGCGTTGATGCGCGCGACTCCGGCCTTTCCGGCGGGGAGTTTGACCAGATAGGCCACCGATTGACCGCGGTTTTCGGCGAGTTCAATGCGCAGCGACACCGTCGGAAGCACCGCCTTGTGATTCTCCACGCGCACCGTGATGGCAGCATTGTCGCCCCGATGCACCGCGGCCGGCGCATCGAACTGAACTTTCAGGCCTTTCAGGTTCTTCGCGGAAAAAAAGAGGGAGAGCACCAGAAAACTGACCAGCCCGCCCACCAGCAGGTACAGGAGGTTCATCCCGCTGTTCCAGGCCGCCAGGAGCACCACGGCCGACATCAGAACGAATACCTGGCCCGCTCGAGGCAAGCGCCACGTCAGGCTGCGCCTGCGCGTCCTCACGGCGCTCACCGTGGGATTGGCGTGTTCTTGACCACGTCGTATACGGCGCGGGCACGCGCCCGTGCGGCCGCCGCCAGGTTGCCTTCCCGGGAACGCACCAGGATCCGGTGCGACAGCGCCGGTACGGCCAGCTGTTTGACGTCATCCGGCGTCACGAAATTACGGCCCTCCACCAGCGCGTGCGCCTGGCAGGCCTCGTAAAACTCCTGGGCCGCGCGCGGGCTTGCCCCCAGCTGAATGTGCTCGTGCTGACGGGTTCCCTGAACGATCGCCAGCATGTACCGGGCCACGCTGTTGTCCACGTGAATGTCAGGAACCTGTTCCTGAAGCGCCACGATTTCCGCTGCCGATAAGACCGGCTCGAGCTGCGTCATGGCTGTACGCGGATCCCGGCGGCGCATGATATGCAATTCGTCATCACTCCCCGGATACCCGATTTCGACGCGCAACATGAACCGGTCGAGCTGCGATTCCGGCAAGGTGTACGTGCCATCGTATTCAATGGGATTCTGAGTCGCCAAGACAACAAACGGCTGGGGAAGGGGGCGGGTCACTCCATCCACCGAGACCTGGGATTCGCTCATGGCTTCCAGCAGCGCGCTCTGATTTTTCGGCGGGGTCCGGTTGATTTCGTCCGCCAGGACGACTCCGGCAAAAATGGGTCCTGGCCGGAATTCGAACTCACGGGTCTTCGGATTCAGCACCGTTACCCCCAGAATGTCTGAGGGCAACATGTCGCTCGTAAATTGAATCCGGCTGAATTTGCAGTCGATCGACCGGGCCAACCCCTTGGCGATCAGTGTCTTGCCGAGACCGGGGATGTCTTCAATCAGAATATGGCCGCGCGCCAGCAGTCCCGTCACGCACAGTTTCACCGTGTCGTGCTTCCCGAAAATCACACGCTCGACACCGCTCACCAGCGCCGCGATGCGCTCCACGACCTGCGTGTCAACAGCCGGCATTTGGTCTCCGCTCGTCTTATGCCCGGATTCCTTACGTATCACTCGCAGTTGCGACATAAACGCTACTCCCTGGGCTTTGGCAGGCAGAGCCACTGTTTCTACGGATCAAAGACCTGTACGCATGCCCCGCGCCGGCATCTCGTGGGAGCATGCAGCGAACGGCATCAAGCAGCTCCCCGGCGGCCCGGTGTCGCCGCCCTTCCAGCCAGGGAACGCCAACCTACCTTGGCTACAACGATTCAATTCTTCGGCAAATTCCCGAAAACCGCGTTTTCCGCGACCTCCGTTTCCGGCATCCTCCGGGCGGAGGCTGCCGGATTACAGCCAACGCTCGAACCACGAATCAGCGGCGTCAATGGCGTCCACGGTCAGGGTGCGGCCATCGGAATGTGTGTAGTTTTCCAGGGCATCATCCCGCCCCAGCATGCGGTAGATGTGCCGGGCGGCATCTTTTGCTTTCTGGCAACTCTTGGTATTGAGGAGCTTTGCGTCATTCAATGCCGTGATCAGCAGCGTGGGCGTGGGGGCTGCCAGCGCCAGGACATGTTCCCAGTCGAACGGAAACTCCTTCTTCGCGACGGCGTCCTTCAGGTTGGGCGCCAGTGCGCAATGCGCTTCCTTCACCCAACGCCCAACCTCGTTGTCGTCGTGGAACCGGGTAAAACCGCAGCTGGCCACGCATACCTGCACCCGCTCGTCAAGCGCCGCCACCAGCAGGGCGCAGGTGCCGCCCAGTCCATGGCCGATGATGCCGAGGCGGGAGCTGTCCACGCCGGGCACATCTCCAAGGGCGTACAGACCGCACGTATAGTCCCACACCATCTTCCCGAGCAACGACCCTTTGGGCCAATCCTTGTAAAAGTTTGACGTATCGTAGGCCGCTTTGCCCGCGGACACCCGCTCGCCTGCTGTGGCGCAGTCGGGCGCGAGCGTCGCGTAACCCTGCTCGGCATAATGCACAGCGAGCGCCATCAGGCGTTCCCCCGCCAGGCCGGCTGGCTCTGATTTCCCCTCCGGATGTTCACTGTGGCAGCATACAATCCCCGGCACCGGCTCTTTGCGGTTCGGAACAAACATCCACGCCGCGATGCGCTCCCAGTCGCTCACAAAATAGTTCACACGGCGCCGCGTGTATCCCGGGAAAGACTCTTCGTCTACGACCTTCATCTGGAGCTCAGCCCGCTCTTTTGGAAGCGCCCCCAACACCTTCAGCACCGAGGATTCGATGTCCTTGCGCGCCTGTATCCAATCCAGAGGGTTCTTCAATTTGCTCAGGTCGATCATTCGCAATACCTTCCATGCTCCCCCGGCGCGTGCCATGCTCCCAGACCCTGGTTTACAGCATGGTAGTGACTGCGCCGTTCCGGAATCAAATCAAATCTGCTCGAGCATGCTGAAAGGTGACGAGAGGCTGTGCATCAACGGCCACCGTGATCGCAAGCCCTGGTTCGCTGCTGACCGCGTTATGGCAGTGGACACCCGCGACCTGTATCATGGGAGCAGCCTTCCCGAGACTTCCGATGAGGAGATGGCAATGCCGGCAGATGTGGCACGGCGTGCGCGCACTGGGCCGCCCTTGTGCGCAATCCAGCGGGCGAAACACAATACCTGTTCTGTCAACCGCCGTGCCGGCGGGCCACAGCGCTGGGCCGCTCACGAGCAAACCCCTCACCGGGCAGCCGCTGCTTTAAACGGTAAGGCGTTCACCGGAAAAAGGGAGGAACCCCGTGCGTACGATGAAGATCCTCGTGCTTGTTGTCACGGCCATCATGGTTGCAGGTGCTGTATCTGCCGAAGACAGTTCCCTGGTCGGGCCTGGGAAGATTTTTGTCCGCTTTACAAATACCCGCCCTGATCAGTCCGCTGTCGTGGTGCGTCTGCACGTTGTCCCCAATAACGACGAACCCTTCGGCTGGGGAGGCGTTACGCGCTATGTGGGTGCCGAAGAAGCAGAGGAGAAACCCGGGGTTCCTCCGCTCGCGCCCGGCGCATCCACGCCGTGGCTCGATGTGGGCCAGTATATGAACCTGCAGGGCGCCCGCAGCTGGGATACCTACCTGTCGCCCATCCTGTGCGGCGTGCAGACGTTGCCTCCAGCCCCCGGACTCTACCTTGTCGCCGAAATTGCCGAAGGCCCCGGCATGAACATCATGCGCCGGATCGAGATCCGGAAACCGGAGCTGGCCCCGGAAGTCCCGGAGCGCGATTATCCCTGGTATCTGGGCTACGGTGTCTGGAACCACGGCAAACCGATCCTTCCCACGCTGGGGCTCCTGGTGCCTTCGCGCCCGGAAATCTCGCCCCGGGTGTATACCCTCGAAGAAGCCCTCAACTGGCAGCTCGACCTCATCAAAGACTTTCCGGATACCGGCCGGCTTCCTGAAAAGCTCGTCTTTCGCACGCATGGCCAGAAGGCCATCCTCGATGCCCTGAGCTACAACGGCTATCCGGAAGATACCGTCGAGGCCAATCTCGGCGACGAGATCTCTCTCGAACTTGAACTGTCGGAGGATGAACAGAACCAGCGCTTTCAAAAGGCCATGCAAGAGCGGGGATTCGATCCGCTGGACCTGCTCAGCACGGATGATATACCCCTGGTCCTCAACCAGCCCGAATCAGTACAGTGGGATCTCGTGGCAGCTCTCCCGGCCCTCGACGACAACCCCGTCCAGTTTTATGAGGCCGCCATTTTCCGCTACCAGCTGTGGTATGAGGCCCTGGCGAAGCGTACCCGGGCGGCCGTCGAGGCCAATCCCGGCAAACGCGTGCTCGCGGGCGCCAATTTCAGCCCGCACATGAACGTCTGGCCCGATACCCGCCAGTGGATCGGGCCTTTCGAGGCCGAAGCCATGACCATGACCTGGACGGAGGATTGGTGGTGGCAGGTGCCGGAAATTTCGCCCCAGGTCTATGGATTTCTGCTCGATGGCCTCCGCCTGGCAGGCTCTTACCACGGTGCGCCCATGCAATTCTATATCATGCCTTTCAAAGGCAGTTCCCCCGAAAATTTCACCCGAATGCACGGTCTGGCCCTGTCGCATGGCGCAAAAATCATCAACCATTTCCACACCGAGGATCAGGTCCTGACGACCTGGGATTACATCGATGCAGCCGAGAGCCCGCCCACGCTGCGGGCCATCCACGATGTCATCCGCGATACCGGCGCCGTCGAAGATCGCGTGTATTCCGCCATGCCTCGCAAGGCCGGCATTGCGATTCTCCTGTCCTGGGCCGCTGATACCTGGGATACGCAGGATCTGGGAGGCGCCGGCAATCTTTACTCCGCCGAATACAACGTCAACAACGATGAGCGCAAGGCCCTGTGGCTCGCCTTGCGCCATGCCCAGTATCCGGTTGACCTCATTACCGACAAGGATGTTGCCGCGGGGAAGCTTCAGGATTACCGGGTGCTCTATGTTGTTGGTGCAGAAATGCTCTCACAGGCCGTCGAACCTCTGCGCCAATGGGTCGAGGATGGCGGTACGCTCTACGCGACTGCCGGGGGCGGGCTGCTGGACCAGTACCATCGCACCAACGATGCCCTGCACGAGGTGTACGGCATTCTCTCCAACACCCTTGAACGTCCCGTGCGCCACATTCGGCCCCGAAACACCCTCCCGAAAGCCACGCCGCTCGATACCGTGCGGATCAAGGACGCAAAAGGCTTCCCGGACGCCGAGTTGCCCGCATTGCTCTATCGGGAAACCGTTGAACCCGGCACGGCCGCCGTGATCGGCCGCTATGACGCAGACAATGCCCCGGCGATTGTCCATAACCGGTTCGGCAAGGGCCAGGCGATCTATTCCGGCGCACTGGCGGGAATCGCCTACATCACACCCGCATTCACGAAGGATTCTGACACGCTTCCCACCGATTTCCCCGCAGATCGCCGCTCATTTGTTGCGGCCGTCCCGCAACTGGCCGGCCTGACGCCGCCGGTCGTCACGTCCCATCCGCTGGTGGAAGCCCAGTATATGCACGGCGACAACGGAGCCGTGCTCATTCTGACGAACTGGTCGCCCGAACCGATTGAAAAACTGCAGGTCTCGTTTCCAGGGTTGCGCGACGTGAAGCGAGTGCAGAGCCTGCGCTCCGCCGGGCATTTCATGGGCGCTCTAAGCAAACAGGATGCGGGCGTGCTGGCGTTGACGAAGACGCAAAACGGCCCGTCCGTTTCGCTTTCCCTCGCCCTGGTCGATTTTCTCTACATCAATTGAATGCGTGGGCGCCCGGCCAGGTCATGAGACGGTAATTTCACCTTGCTCCCGCCGGTCCCTGGCCTGGCGGCGAGCCCGGCGCGTCAGGGCGCGCCGTCCCGTGGTTTGCGAAATCTGCGCCGGTTCTTTTCCGGCACGCCGCGGTTCGGTGCCAGGATATGATGCTGGCGGAGCCGCGCCTGGTCGCTCCGGGCTACCGGAATACGCCGGCCCTCCGGATCGATGCCGGCATAGTACATCGCCGTAGCCACCGTACCCGGCGTCGGAATGAAACACTGCACCTGGCGCGGTTTCCAGCCCCGTTCGCGAAGCCAGTCCGCGAGGGCGCGCATGTCATCGTCCGTGCAGCCGGGAAATGCGCTGATCAAATAAGGGACCACGTACTGCTCTTTGCCTGCCCGCTGCGATTCCCGTTCAAACAGACCCAAAAATGCCTCAAATTGCCGAAAAGACGGTTTCCGCATGAGCCGCAGCACCTTGTCCGAACTGTGTTCGGGTGCGACCTTCAGTTGACCGCCCACGAATTCGGTGATCAGCGTTCGGAGGGAAGACCTGTCGTGGCCGAGGTCGTAGCGTATCCCGCTGGCCACGCGCAGGTGGTCCACGCCGTTGACGCCGCGCAGGCGCCGCAACAGCCGTACGTTTTCCGCCTCGTCCAGGCTGAAGTGGGGGCAAAGCTCGGGCGTGAGGCAGTCCGCCCGCTGGCATGTGCCCGGATTTGCACGGCAACGCGCTCCCCACATGTTGGCCGTGGGGCCGCCTACGTCGCTGATGCTTCCCCGCCAGTCCGGATGCGCTGTAAGCTCCTGGACCTCCTGCTCCAGTGAGTCCGCACTCCGCGACCGGATCCGGCGCCCCTGATGCAGGGCTATCGAACAGAACGTGCACCCGCCCGCGCAGCCGCGGTGCGATGTGACGCTGAACTGGATCATGCCGGCCGCCGGCACCTCTTCCTTATATGCCGGGTGGGCCCTCCGTGTGAACGGCAGACGATACAGTGCGTCCAGCTCGTTCGTGTTGAGCGGTTCAGCCGGTGGAGTGAATACGACAAGGCGCCCGCCGTTGTCCTGCACCGCCCACTGCGTGCCCTGGTGAACCTGCAGCTCAAGCGCAAGCGTGGCCGCCATCAGTTCCGGCGGCTCGCGTACTATCGCCTCGTGCGAGGGCAAATGCACGAGGGCCTCCGGATCCGGAGCGTTCGGCAGTTCCAACACCCCGGCCAGAGACGATGCCGCAAACGTGGTCCCCGGGATGCCCCGCAACGACTCCGCCGGGTGCGCGGCGGCGTTTGCGGCGGCCTCCAGCCGCCGGGCTGCTTCCAGGATGGCCCGCTCGCCCATGCCATAAATCAAGAGGTCCGCTTTGCTGTCCAGAAGAATCGAGCGGCGTACGCGGTCGGTCCAGAAATCATAATGAGACGCCCGCCGCAACGACGCTTCGATCCCTCCAATCACCACCGGCAGGCCGGGGAAGGCCTGGCGCAGCAGGTTGGTGTAGACGATGGTCGCCCGGTTCGGCCGGGCGCCAGCGCGTCCCCCGGGCGTGTAGGCGTCGTCGCTCCGCTTTTTCCGAAACGCCGTGTAATGCGCCAGCATCGAATCCACCGCACCGGCGGTCACTCCAGCGAACAGACGCGGCCGCCCCAGGCGCGCGACGTCCGCAGGACTGCCCCATTCGGGTTGCGCCACGATGCCCACGCGGTACCCTTTCGTCTGCAGCCAGCGCCCCAGCAAGGCCGTGCCGAACGACGGGTGATCCACGTAGGCATCTCCCGTCACGAGCAGCACATCCAGCTCCGCCCAGCCGAGCGCCGCCATCTCCTCACGCGTCATCGGCAACGGCGGGACGGGCGGCCGCTTGGCGTTGCTGCGGACCTTGCGCTTCTTTTTGTCCTGAGACACGGTAGTTTCCCTGGATTGAGTTCAAAAACAACAGAACGCCGGCACGGCACCCTATTCTAACAGAGCAAGCGCGCTGTCTCGCAGCGCAGAGATTCCCGATCGTTGCACTGCGCATGCGTGAAGCGAAACGTCTGAAATGCGGGCTCTATGCCATCAGCGGCGGGCGTGACACGGCCTTTTGCCGGTTCTCCTGGCTTGAGCGATGCCAGCGTGGGTTCACCATACCGCACCGCATCCGGGCGCTGCGCATCTGGGGTGGTCTGGGCATTCTTGCTTGTGTGGTTCTTTGGACGACGGGTTTTCGGGCAGTCTGGAGCGCGAATACGCCGGCGCATTCGATGAAAATCAGCAGCCTGTCAGGCCGGCTCAGAATTCCTCGTCGGGAGCGGCTGCGGATTGCGTCCAGACCGTCAGATTGACGAGATCCCGGGGGCGTTGCGGCAGGAGCCTTGCAATGACATACCCCGTGCAAAACATGATGAGGTGCCCGATGACCCCCGTGTAGTAGCCGTCAAAGTGCGACCGGATAGCAGTGCTCAGCCCGTGCGGCAGCCAGCCCAGGCCGGATAAGGACATCACCATGGAAAAGCTGAGCGCCAGGATGATGCCGGCCGCCACCGAACGCCCATCCCCGCGCGTCGTGAAAAAGCCCAGGAAAAACAGCCCCAGCAACCCGCCCGCCGCGATCGCCTGAAGTTCGGTCCACAGATCCTGCAGCGTCTGCTGCTCGGAAAACAGCAGCCAGAACGCGCCTCCCACCATCACCAGGGCGCTGAAGAGCGTGCACCAGCGCGCGGCCCGCATGTAGTGCGCGTCCGCCCGGCCTTTCACCCAATGCCGCTTGTACAGGTCCGTGATCACGACGGCTGAAATCGAGTTCATCGCCGATGACATGCTCGACATCGCCGCGGCCAGCACCGCCGCTACAACCAGCCCGGACAACCCCGTGCGCAACTGGGTCGTCACGAAATACGGCAAAACCTCCTCGGCTTTCCGCAGACCCGTCAGCATTTCCTCAGCACGCACATCTGGAAACACCTGGTAGAACACGAAAAGCCCCGTGCCCACAAACATGAAATAGCCCCAGGTCGGCACGCAGAACAGACAGCAGATCCACATCGCGCGCCGGGCCTCTTTCATCGATTTCGCCGCGCAATATTTCTGCACCTGCTCCTGGTTTGTGGTGTAATCCGCCAGCCACTGCATCAACCCCACAACCAGCAACATCAAGATCGTCTTATGCGACAGCGAAAACCCCCACGGTAACGGCCGGAGCGCCCCGTCTGGACCCAGCTCGCTGATGCTGAATTTCCCGTGCTCTGAGGCCACATTAATGAGTTGAGTAAGGCTCCCGGGCAGTTTCATGATGATCACCCCCAGGATCAATACCCCGCCCAGCGTCAAAATCACCGATTGCACGAAATCCGTCCAGATCACCGCTTCGATACCGCCCGCCACCGTGTAATAGGCCGTCACCCCGCTGCCCAGCAGGATGCACCACGCCGCATCCCAGCCCGTGACCTTCTGGATCAGCAGCGCGGTCAAATATTGAATCATCGATAGCCGGATGCACTGCGCGATCACAAACACCGTCGCGCCATAGGTCCGCGCACCGGGGCTGAACCGTTTCTCCAGGTATTCAAACACCGACGTGATCCGCCCGCGCCGGAAGAATGGAAGGATCAGCCGCGACGCGATAAATACCGCCACCGGAAGCATCAGGCAGATGACATAGCGCAGATAACTCGTCTTGAACGCGTCCGCCGGATATGCCACAAACGTGATCGAACTGATCGCCGCCCCGAACAGCGATACCC
>DAOSJS010000140.1:0-9687 GCA_035367355.1 Candidatus Hydrogenedentota bacterium | reverse complement strand
GCGTGCCCATAGGCCTCCTGTGCGCGATCATTTCCGCTACGCGCATCTGGACGGCATCCAGCCTGGACAACATCTACCCGGACAGCCAGCCGCCGCCTGGGGCCGCGCCGCATGTCCGTCTTTACGCCGCACAAGGGGAATATGAGTCGTTTCAGATCTGTATCCGTTCTTCGCGCCGTGACATCGAAAATGTTGAAGTGGTGCCCGAACCTCTCGCAAAGGCCATCGATTCTCCTGAGATACGGAACGTTGGCTATCTGGCCGTTCCAGAGCCATCCCCGCGTGCCTGCGGCGGACAAACCGCCCAGCCGGACCCGCTTCATCCATTTGAGCCTTTCTTTCTCGAAAAAGACACCACCGCGGCGCTATGGGTGACGTATACGATCCCTCGAGATTGCCGTGCGGGGATCTACCAGGGCCGGCTAGGATTGCGCCTGGCTGGGCGCGCCAGACAGTATGTCCGCGTCACGATTGAAGTCTTTGATTTTCAGATTCCCGAATTTCCCAGCATCACTGTGACAGGGCGCCTCTCTGCAGAACGTATTCGCACGTTTAACGAGGTCGCCGATGACACGCTCGGCGAGTGGCGCCCGTTTTACGATGCACTCGCACCCTGGCGAATCGCTTTCAATACCGCTCTTGAGTTCCCGCTTGCCCCCGGCGACAGCGAGCCATACCTGGAGCATTTGCTGTACGCTGCCCGCCGCGCTCATGCGCCGGTAATCTTCGCGGGAATGGGGGGGAGGCTGGCGGATGCCCTGGCGCGTGAATCGTCGTTGGACACCTTGCAGGCCGTTCATGAAGCCTTGGCGGGCACGGACTGGTCGAGGCGCATATGCGCGGAACCGATGCCGATGCTGCCCCGATCGCATTGGGTGGAGGTGCGTGACCGGTATGAGCCATTTTTCGAACAGGCGCCGTCCATACGCCGGTTGTTTCAAGGAGTGCCCCATCCTCAAACAGAGCAGCTTGCCGAAATCTGGGTGATGCCGCTTCAATTTTTCGATCCGATTGCGGTACAGCGGCTCCGAACAGGCATGTCTCTCTCGGCGGAGTTGCCGTACCCGCTCGATACTGTTCGAGCGTCTTCCAGCGCGCAGATCCCCACGCAGGACATGCCGTACGCCGCCGCGCCGGAGGACGCCTGTGACGGAAGCCTTTATACTGCGTGGACTTCCAGCAATGTGCCTCGCCCCGGCGCTCCCGAATGGCTCGAGTTTCGGCTCCAGGCCCCTGCCACTACAAACCAGATTCGCATCGGCTGGCGCGCAGGGCACGAAGCGGTTGAACCGACAGTTGAAATCTCTTCCGACGGCACCCGCTGGACGCTTTCTCGTGTCACTTGGCGGGCGCATCTATCCGACCGTCGATTCGCGCCAAGCTGGTCAGAAGGCCTGTTTGACCGGGAACGCAGCTTCATTGGGATCCGTTTCCACTTCACTGACACGCTGGACAAGGTGCCGGTCAGTATCACGGAAGTGGAGCTCGGACGCCCGCCCGATCCGGAGACTATCGCTTATTTTTCCGGAGGCGCGCAGGTATGGCTGGACGCATCTTCAGTCCAATTTCCATCGTTTTGCGCCGATGCCCATCCCGTTGAAGCCCGGCTGAGCCCGTGGCTCTGTTGGGGGCACGAACTCGATGGCCTTTTCGGCATTCCTTTGAACGTATGGCCCGATTCGTGGAGGCTGCTGAATTCGGCGAGGCCGGAGATCTGGCCAGCTTCGGGCGGCGCCGGCGACTCTTTTCTGCTCTACCCTGCCCCGGGAACGCTCGTACCATCGCTGCGGCTGTACCGGCTGCGCGACGGCCTGGAGGACATCGAATACCTCCGCGCCGCGGCAGAGGCCGGTGTGAGCAGCGTTGTTGTGCGGCCTGAAAGTATGGCTGTGTGCCGCTGGGAGCAGTACGCCGGGAATCTGCCTCCCAAAGTGCTCAAGGCCACCCGGGATGAGTTGTTGGGGCTCCGTACTGCCCTGGGCCGTGCTATCACGGAAACAGCCCGGTCGCGCTGACTCCGTGGGGGCCTCGCGCCCCGCAGACATCTGAGGGCGCTCAGTCGCCGAAGGCTTTGGGCCCCAGATGTTTCACCAGCATGTCCTGAAGTTCCGCTATCATGTGACGTTTGGTGAGGTAATCGGAGCCGCCGACTTCCTGAATTTTGCGCGGATCCTCATCCGTAGCGGTCAGGAAAATGATCGGCAATTTGCTCGGGATGCCCGGATCGTTGCGCAATCGTTCACAGGTCTCGTACCCATCAAAAACCGGCATCATGACATCGAGGAAGATGAGGTCAGGCTGGGCTTCTACGGCCGCTTCCAGCGCCTCCTGACCGTTGGCGGCATAAAGGACCTTGTGCCCCTCTGCCGTCAGTGCTACAGCAAGCACATCAAACGAAGCTGAATCATCGTCGGCAATAAGAATGAGTGCCATCCTGCTGTCCTCCTGTCCGCATTGAAAACGGCATTATAGCATTTTGCCTCCAATCCAGCCTTTGCCGGCATGAGCCCCCGCTGCCTCGCTGGTATGCGCGCTTCAGATCGTCTTCCTGCATGCCGGGGCATTGCAGGCGCGCGCAATCAGCTCGAGGCAGCGTAACCGCACAAAGTGTAATCGTACGCCTTGACTTAACGGCGGGAGCAAACCTAGAATGGCCGCATGCGACAGGGAGCATCAGGAACGTTAAACTCGGGGGCTGCCCTGCAGAAAGGATCGCAAATGATGCGATATGCAGTGTTGTTCGTTTCTATGATGATGCTGGTTCTGCCCGCGGTCTTTGCCCAGGAATCCGCCAGCCCGGCTGGAAACCAGGCCGAAACAGGCGCCGCCCCGTCATCCGCGGTTTCTCCGGAAACCCCGGCCGCTGGCGTCACCCCGGAATCCGGCGCCGCGTCCAGTGCGCCGGCGGCCGTGTATGAGGAACCTGCGCAAGAACCCAAGGGCGATACCGTGATTCTCCAGGACGGCCGCCGCTTTGAACGCGTGCAGGTGCTGCGCCGGACAGCCACCGATGTCGAGATTGAAATCGTCGAAGGGGTGGCGCCCTTGTCGCTCCCGCGCGAAGTCGTGAAAGAGATTCTGTGGGATGATTATGAGCCCCGCACACAATTCGGCGCAGGAAAAACTCCCGGCGCTTCCGCAAGTGCGCCACGGCGCACGGAAAACGCCCTCCCGGAAGGCACGGCACGCGATGACCAGGGGAATGTCGAAATACTCCCGCGCGTGAAGGTGCCGGCGCAGTTGGCGGGGAAGCTTCGCACAGACATTACACAGCTTGTGCGCGGACTCAATGGCAAGGATCTGTTCGAAGCCCTTAATCTCATCAAGCAGGCCACACAACTGCAGATCGCCGCTGACCAGCCTCTGCGCGATCTCGCCAGTAAGTCGGGCGGACTCAAGGTCAACGTGACCCTGAATGACGATGTGAAGGTGAACGTCGCGGAATTCCTGGAGAATTACCTTCTGAAACAAAAGGAAATGCAGAGCGTAGGCATCCTGTACAAACCGGACCGCATCATCGTCACCACGAGGGAAGCAGCGGCGAAACTGCGGCAACAGGAAGAGTAGCGCAGGGAGAAACGCGGCCAGTGCAGCCCCGCGCGGCGATCCCCGTCGCGTCCGCCTCTCCAGGGAACCTTGGTATCACCCGATCTGAATCCGCCCCGGCCGCCGTAACCCGGCACCGGGGCGGATGTATAACACCTGTTTGATCTTCAATCAGTCTGGCCTGGATCAGGGCAGCTCTTCGTCGTCGATAATATCTTCCACGTTCTCGTCGACATCTTCGTCTGCCCCGGCATCGTCCGGAGCGTCGTCATCGTCGATCACGGCGACTGTGTCGGGGGCATCGGCTTCAACGGTTGCCTCCTCTTCCTCGGCATCGTCGATCACGCCGGTCTCATCGTCTTCGTCTTCGAATTCGTCGTCTCCCTCAAGCTCGTCCATGTCAGGGACCATTCCTTCGTCTTCCTCGAGGTCCATGACCGGCGCTTTTGCCTGAGCAAGCTTCCGGGGCGTACGCTTCAGGGTTGGACGCCGCGAAGCGCCTTCTTCCGATGGCCCGACACGCACCAGTTCGACATCGTCTGGATGGTCTTTGGGGCACCATTGATCTTTGGGGCACTTGAACCCGACTTTCTCGGCGCCCCACTCCGTAAAGCGCCTGCCACATTTCGGACATTCGTATTTGACCGGCATTGCAAAAGACCTCGTTGATTTGACGCCAAGGGAAATCCCTTTCCAGCGGAGCGGAATTATAACAGATGATTCCTCAGATGCAAAGGTTTCCGGCCCGGAACCTGCGTTTGGCAGCAACCCCTTGCCCTTGCGCTACTTAGGGAATCGGTCCCTGCGCGGGTTGGCGCGATCCCGCCGGTGAGCGGAAAATACCTGCAAACGCGCCCGCTATCAGAAGCGTCATGCCTATCGCCCCGAAAGAGACCAGCAGCGCGGGGTTGTCTGAAAGCCACCACATCCGGGATGCCAGCGCGGTGAGATAGTCAACATGGCCCAGGAAGCCCGGGAACTCGTAGAGGAAGGTCTGTGAAACGTCCCCGTGCAGAATCACGCCAGCCGCTACTGCGATTCCGAGAACGCCGGGGACGGCTACGTGCAAGAGGCGATGCAGGAAAATCTGCCGTTCACGCTCCAGCATGGCCGCGACGCGAAGGCGCCGTTGAAGGGTACTGTGAAACCCGCCAGGCAGCGGCGCCGGCGTTTCATGACGCAGTGCCGCCTCGATGCGCCGGCTCAAGGGGTCTGACGCGGGCCCATCTTCACTCTTCATCTTCGTACCTCAATTCATGTTGTACAATGCGGCGTAATTGGCCGCGCGCGCGGTGCAGCCACGTTTTGAGCGTGCCTACGGGAATCTCCATGATCTCAGCGACCTCCTCGTACGAGCATTCCTGCAGGTAGAACAAGGTGATCGCCTCCGCATACCGGCGAGGCAGCCTGGCAACACATTTTCGGATAAGCTCTGCCTCTTCGGCCTGGGGAAGCGGCGCTGCAGCGCCCGGCCCGGAGAGCTCGGGAGTATAGGCCAGAGACAGTTCACCGCGCCGTTTACGTTTCTGCAATTCGGACAGGCATACATTGCACGCAATGCGGTAAAGCCAGGTCGAAAACTGAGAATCGCGCCGGAATTTCCCGAACTTCTGATATGCCTTGAGGAAGGCTTCCTGCGACATATCTTCAGCCAGGGAAGGGTTGCGCATAAACCGCAGCGACAGGTTATACACCGTCAGTTCATGGCGGCGGGCCAACTCCGAAAAGGCCTCGGTGTCGCCTGCCTGGGCACGTTTGACCAGCGTCTCGTCGGATTGCTCTGTGGCGCGCATCGCATCCATGCCAGGCCAATACCCCGCTGCCGCAGTGATGGCTGTCGTCATTGCCTGCCCCTCGCCAGCCAGATGTTGCCGTTAAGCGTCTGCAGGTTGAGCGGGGCATGCCCCAAGCCAAGATTTCCGCGCAGATGATGCCGGCGCTGTATCCCCGAGGAGGTATCCAGTGGAATATCAGAGCGGATTCCGCCGTGGGTCGTGCGCGCATCCACCGTCCCGGAAAACTGCTCGTCCAGAACCACTGTAATGCCCCCGTTCATGCTCTTCAATTCTGCTCCGGCCTGTCCGCCATTCAAAATGCGCGCGACAATGACCCCGTTTGTTGTGTCGGCGTCAATTGCGCCACCCGACACGTGCGCGTAAATATTGCCATTTACGGTCGCCAGACGAGCGCCTTCCGGAGCGTCCGCGACGTTGATCCGCCCGTTGGTTGTCTTCGCGGTCACTTCTCCGCTCGGTTTGCTCACCAAAATATCCGCGTTTCGTCCCTGGATTGCCACCCGGCCGCAACCGGAGGCGACATACACGTTGCCGTTGACGCTCAGGACCTCGATGTCGGTGCCCTGCGGAACGAAGACTTCGTAATCTACCCGGAGTTCGAGCAGATCAGGCCGTTCGCCCGGTTCCGTCACCATCTTGATTTCACGGGCGCCAGAGCTCGCGGCGCACAGGGATTCCGCGTAAGCTGCCGCCTCTGCAGCCTGGGCCTGTTCCGTCACATAAACCCGGACACGCGCTTTTACGGAAATTTCCCCGGCGCTGTGAGACCATATGTGCACGGTTCCGTCGCGGTTCTCCAGGGAAAAGCGTTCCGGCCCCGGCCATGTGAAAGAGCGCACCTGGTCGATAGCGGGTCGCCCCACCACTCTGGGAAAGTTTGGCGCCAGGACGCGCGTGGTGAAGAGCAGGAGCGCTAGCGCGATGCCGCCCGCCAGAAGCACACTCTTGATAAACGCTTTCATCTCGCCCTGTTAGACATCACGGGCCGCGGGCAGGTTTCGCTTTGGCCGCGGCGCGAACGCTCGACTTCTCGATGTATTGGAAGGATACCTGCTCGACCCGGTAGTCTGCACTCTTTTCACGGAATGTTGAAACCCGGACTCTCGCCACGGCGTCAAAGAAGCGAGAAAGGACAACGAATGGTAGACCTTCTCATCGTGGTAGTTCCTCTGGTTGCGGTGGCCCTGCTGTCAGGGGCCGCCTTGCGCTATCTGCTGCGCGCCTGGGTGGACTACCGAGTCCGGATCGCGGTTTTGAAGTCGATGGATCGCGATGCTGACGCGCTTACCGAACCCGGCGGTGCCGGGGGCGATGCCCGGCCGCCATCCACTCCTTCCAGTGACGGCCGCGTTGATTTTCTGATTACCGGCATCGCCCTCGGCGTCATCGGCGCCTGCTGCGCCCTGATCGGCTGGAATCTGCGCGTGGGCCAACTGGCGGTTGGCATGTATCTGGGCGGCATCTTCAGTCTCTGCCTGGGATTTCTCGTGGGCCTCGCAGGGCTGGTGGCCCGCCGTTTACGCAGCCCCCGTTCGCGGGTGAACCCGCCCCGTACGTGATGATTTCCGCGGCCTTCCGGTTCCACGGTCTTAATGCAAGACCCCGCCAATGACATGGACTGGCCTCTGCCCGGCCTTCATGCTATCATCTGCTTCGGGGCGCTTGTAGCATGGGAAAATCCGAGTTAAGACACCTCATTGCAGGCATTGACCACCTGCCGGCCACCATGAAGGTTGTGGGGCGGGCGTTGTCCGTCTTGTTTGATGCCTCTCCGGATCTGGAAGCCGCCGGCGCCCTTTTCGCTATTGATCCGGCCCTGGCCAGCTGCGCGCTGCGAATGGCCAACGTACCCGGCGCGAACCGCGCCTCTTCTGAAACCATCCTGCTGCGGGACGCTGTGCAAGCTGTGGGTTACGAAGGTCTCCGCCGCGCGGTGCTCGGGGTTACCCTGACCAGCCTGCCCGTCCAATCCTGCCAGCAGCACCTCGAACGCCTTCAGCGGCACGCTCTGGCCTGCGCAACCTGCGCAGCGAAAACGGCTGCGCACACCCGCGTGGTCTCCCCCGGAGAAGCCTATGTGGCCGGGCTCCTCCATGACGTTGGCCGCCTGGCGCTCATTGCGGCCATGCCGGACGAATATTGCGCGTTTCTGGAAAACAACGAGCCCGCTGAACTGGACCGCCTCGAACGCGCCGCGTTTGACGTCGATCATGCGCTCGTGGGCAAATGGATGGCGGAACGCTGGACGCTCCCCCGGCATTTGAGCCAGGCCATCTGGTTTCACCACCTGCCCCCAGGCACCCTGCTCGGAGACCGGCCCATCGTCCATCTCGTCGCCATCGTTGGATTTGCCAATGCCATGAGTGCCTGGATCGTGGACGGCGGGGACAAGCCTTCTCCGGCGCACCTGCACGATCTCCGTGCGCATGCGGCCCGCCTCGGATTGGAGCACGCGGATATCGAATCGCTGCATGAACAGACTCGAGACGCGATGAGTCAACGCCTCGTCCTGCTGGAATCCGGCGCTGCGGGCTGCGCCGCTGCATTTAAGGATCTCCAGAAAGCCGCATCCAATGTGACTCTCCCCGGCCGCACCGAAAGTGCGGAATCCCTTTCCTTGAAAAAAGAGATCAAGTGGCTCCAGGCCTTGAACCGTTTGAACACCAGCCTCCGGCCTTCCCAATCCCTCAGCGAAGTCCTGACGCTCATCGTCGCAACCGTCCGGGAAGGTCTCGATGCAGCCCCTGGCATGTGTTGCGCGTTTGACGAAGGGAACCGCCATCTGGTCGGCATGACCTGGGACAAGCCCGACGCGCCTCCGCAGCAGTTTCGCATTCCACTGTCTCCTTCCACCCAGCAGGAGCTTGATGAGGTCGAGCTCCTCGCGCTGGAAGCCCTGGACGAGCTCGGTATAGGAATGAGCGAAAACGGGTGGCGCGGCGCTGAACGGACTGAACCCGTGCTTCACGACGGGATTCTCATGCTCCCCATGGTGGCCGACGGCACCACGCGCGGCCAGATTATGTTCGAAACCGAGTCGCAGAAGATCGAAAATCACTCGTGGGATGCGTTTAAACTGATGGCCTTTGCGGGCGCCTGCGGCGCCGTGCTTGCCCGGCATCATGCGTACGGCGAGCTTCGTGAGCTGAGCGAGGATCTCGCCGACGCCATCGCCCGCAATGCCGGCGCATTGAGCGCGGGAGATGAAGACAGCCTGGCCGAATTTGCGATCGGCGCTTCCCATGCCCTGCAACGCCCGCTGAACATCGTTGCCAGCCAGGCGCAACAACTCCTCCGCCGCATGCGCAGCCCGGAAGAGACCAGTGCGGTTGAGTCCATCCTGGAGCAAAACCGCGCGCTCACCAAACTGGTGAATGATCTGATGGCATTTGCGCGTCCCGGGCTCTCCGTACCCGTTCCCACGGTGGTCAATTATGTCTTACACCGGCTGGTGACCACGGTTTCGGACCGTCTCGAAGCAAAAGGCATCACCATCGCCGAGGAGTATGAGGAGGGCCTGCCCCGGGTGGGTGTCGATAAACACCAGCTTGAACAGGCTCTGCTGAACCTCATCGTGAATGGCGAACAGGCCATGAGTCAGACCGGGGGGCAACTGCTCCTCAAGACCTCGGCCAATTCCGATCGTTCTCGCGTTCATATCATGGTCCAGGATTCGGGTCCGGGCGTCTCCGCGAAGCACGCGGAGAGCATTTTCGAGCCTTTCGTCAGCCTTCGGGAAGGCTTGTCCGGCACCGGCCTCGGGCTGGCGGTCTGCCGGGCCGTGGTGCGCAAACACGGGGGGGAAATCCGGCTGCTTAACCCCGACATGGCTGGAGCTGCCTTTGAAATTACGCTGCCCGTCGAACGGGAGCCCGCTGCGGAAGCGCCGGCCTCCGCACCGGATGTGAGCATCGGACGTGCAGAGAAAGTGGCGCCCCTCGAAATAAAGGCCCCTGTGGCAGCAAGGCCGTCGACCAAGCCGGCGAAGGCGTCTGGAAATCCTCCTTCTCCTAAACCGTATGGAACAAAGGCCTCGCCGTTTGAAGAGCCCGGAGCGCCCCCGTTGCCGTCGCTGCTTCTCATTGATGAAAACGAGACGACGCGTGAGGTGCTTAAAGAAACCCTGCGAAACCGGGGATTTTCCGTGATCGCAGCCCAAAACGCGGTTCGTGCCATGCAGGCCATCGCGGCCACCCTGTTTGACGCGGTACTGCTCGATTTCGAGCTGCGTGACGTCCATGGCCCGAATATGCTCACCGAGATTCACAACATCCGGCCCGGCGTGCCCGTTATCGTGATGACCGCCGACACCAATCCCCGCACCGCTCAGTCCGCCCTTGAGCGG
>DAOSJS010000139.1:0-9702 GCA_035367355.1 Candidatus Hydrogenedentota bacterium | reverse complement strand
CCAGCCGCACCTGTTCAGCCGCACCAAATTCTTCTGCGAACAATTTGCGGAGGTGCTGGCCAGGGCGGATCGCGCGATCGTTACCGACATTTATCCGTCCCGCGAAGAGCCGATGCCCGGCGTGAGTTCGGGGCTGATTGTAGACGCCGCCCGGGCACAGGGCGCACAAAACGTCCAGCTGATCAATGACATGTTTTCGGTACCCGGCCTGATTGCAGGGGAACTGCAGCCGGACGACCTGGTGTTGATTCTGGGCGCGGGCAATATCAATCAGCTCGCCGGACCGCTGCTTCAGGAGATAGCGAGACGGCCATGAGAGAGCGTTCTCCCAGCGACATCGCTCCAAAACGCCGAAGGCGCCCCCACGCCATGCTGGCGTTTCTCAGTCCGATGGTGAAGTTTGTGGCCTTTTCATGCCTTCTATGGGGTAGCGGCTACGGGTTGGCGCATTATCTCCGCGAATCCCCCAATTACCGGATTCAGCACATCCTGGTTCAGGGCACGATGATCCTGAGCGCACAAGAGATCATCGAGGCTTCCCAGGTCACCCGGGCTGACAACATCTTCTTCCTGGATCCCCGGGCGATCGCCGAGCGCATACAGGCACTGCCCCGGGTGAAGGCATGCGCCGTAACCCGGATCTTTCCGGATGTTATTGCGTTCGCGATTGAAGAACGCCTGGCTGTTGCCACGCTCGTCGTCAACAACCGCACCTATGAGATTGATGCAGCGGGCGCGATCCTGGACGAGGTGGCGCCTGACGCCCCCTATTGCGGGCCGTTGCTGACGCTCCATCCGCCTGTCAGCACGGTCACGCCGGGCGAACCGGTCGGCCGCCCGGAACTCGTCGAGGGGCTGGCAGTGTGGAACGCCTATGCCAAAACCCGCCTGGCTGCCGTCGCGCCCGCCCACGAACTGGCGGTATTTGACAGCAACGACATCCGCATGTATTGCGAGAGCATGCCCTTCGAGATCCGGTGGGGGCGCGGAGATTATGACGCTCAGGCGCGCCGGCTGGATATCCTCTGGCAGGAACTGAACGGGCGTCTACCGTGCACAGCGTATCTGGATCTTCGTTTTGGGCGGGATCTGGCCTGCAAATGAATGGCCGTGTTTGCATAACGATTTTGAGGTCGCCGCGTAGCTCGCCGTTGCCGGTCACCGGCTACAGCCGCACGCAACCGTGAGGGAGACAGGACCATGGTGATCGGGATGTCAGAAGAATACCAGAGCTTTGAAGATCGTGCCGTCATCAAGGTGTGCGGTATCGGCGGGGGGGGCGGCAATGCCGTAGGCCGGATGATCGAAGCCGGGCTCAAAGACGTCGAGTTTATCACGATCAACACGGACGCGCAGGCCCTCCGGAACTCTCCTGCCGGCACCCGGCTCCAGATCGGTTCCGAGGTGACCGGAGGGCTCGGTTCAGGCGCCAAACCCGAGATCGGCCAGAAATCGGCTCTCGAAGACCGGGACCGGATCGCGGAAGTCCTGCGCGGCGCAGATATGATTTTTCTGACCGCGGGCCTCGGTGGCGGTACGGGCACCGGCGCCTCACCGATCATCGCCGAAGTGGCCCGGGAAACCGGCGCGTTGACCGTGGCCATCGTCACGTTGCCCTTCAATTTCGAAGGACCCCTGCGCCACGAAAATGCGCTGAAAGGGCTCGGAGGACTCGAGAAATATGTCGACACCCTGATCGTTGTGCCCAACGATCGGGTTGCTGCTCTCTGCCATAACAACATCTCTTTCCTGAATGCGTTTCGTCTGGCAGATGAGGTGCTGCATAACGGAGTGCGCGCCATCTCCGAGCTCATCACCGTGCCGGGATTGATCAACCTTGATTTTGCCGATGTACGCACAATCATGCAGGCGCGCGGCCGGGCCCTGATGGGCATCGGGACGGCTGAGGGAGAGAACCGGGCCGTCTGTGCGGCGGAGAAAGCCATCCTCTGCCCGCTCCTCGAACAATCGAATATTGAGGGCGCCACCGGCGTCATTGTAAATATTACCGGGGGATGCGACATCGGAATGCGCGAAGTGCAGCAGGCTGTATCCACGGTACAAAAATCGGCCCATCCCGGTGCCAATATCATTTTTGGCGCAGTGGTCGTCGATGAAGAGCGCCCGGAACTCCAAGTTACGGTCATCGCGGCCGGATTCACTCCCGAGGCAGCGGGCGGGCGCGAACCATTCCAATTGTACCCGGAGCCTGCCTGCCCGGAAGTCCCGGTGAAGGAGAGCGTGCCAGCGCTTGCGAGGAGCCTGGACATGCCCGAACAATCCGGGGAAGCGCCGGTTTTGCCGGAATCGGAAGAAGCCGGGCCGGTGCCGGATTCCGGAATCCAGTCTGAAGCGCCTGCCCCGGCTCCGTGCCCGCCGGAAGAAGTCCCCGCGGAGAGGCACGTATCCACCCGGCAGGACCCGTTTCACGAGCCGCCGGCTGGTGCTGCCGCGGGGGGCGCGCCTCCGGAGCCCGGGCTTCAATACATGTTTCCGGAACAGGCAAATGACAACGAGACTGAGTCTTCTCTCTGCCCGGCTGGGCGTCCCCAAAGGGACGAGCCTGAAGACTTGGATATCCCGGCGTTTATGCGCAGGAGGAAGAAACCCTGACCGAAGGCCGCACTCTTTTGCGGCATGAATCTGATCGTGTGGAGTGGACCAGTACCATGCAAACTGAATCTCTCAGACCAGCTCTTTCGGCGTCCCGGCGACAGGCCGGCGGAATGCCTGTTCGAGCCGCCCGAGGGCTCGTGATGGCGGCCGTGCTCCTGGCGGCCACCGCCAGCGCCAGCATCGTCGAGTTTCAGTGGCATTTGCAGCGCACGCTCCGGGATGAAGGTTCCACCGCAGTGGATTGCCAACGCGCCATCGCGGCACTTCTCGGGCAAGCCGCCAGCTTTTCGGGCAGCATCCTCGTTAATGGCGAAGCTGTGGACGGGAAAGCGGTGGCCAGCCAGACTTTTTCAGATCACATGGACTCGTCCGTGGTCCGGGCGCAGTCGATAACCGTGCCCGCATCCAGCGGGTGGCCCGTGACGCTTTCCGTCCCGCGCCCGGCGGATGGCCATGTCATCACCGTCTACCAGCGGATTGGCGAAGACGTCTACATCCGTGTGCCGCCCGCTTCGGGAGCGTATCCCGCCGCGATCGGGTTCCTTCTGCGTTTTCCCGGCGAATATATCGTGGCTGAGGAGGAAGAGAGCCCGGAATCGCCGCCAGCCGGAGCCTTCCCCATGGGCGACTTCTTTGATTTCAGCCCCGTCTCGGCGGCGCCCGAGGCCAAGGCCGCGTGGGACTTCTACCCCGTGGCACCGGATGTGATCGCGGGGCCGGTGCCGCTGATTCTCATCCACGGCATGGTGAGCGACCGCTGGAATGATTTCGCGCACTGGGCCGAGCACAGCGACGAGGCCGCCGCATTCCGGGAACATTTCCAACTCTGGAATTTCAGTCATCCCGGCTCGGGAGTGACGGCCCCAATCGGGTTCAGCACGGCCTATCCATCGTTTTCAGAGAGCGTCGTCGCCTATCTGGCCCGCTTCATTCAGAAGGCAGAGGCAAACGGAGTCGAGAGTGGCGGGAAACGCTATGTTTTTCCATCGGGGCCTTACGCGCTTCTGACTCACAGTGCCGGAGGACTCAAGGCACGCGCGTTTCTGGTGAATTATCCCGAACACGCGCAGAGGGTGTTTGCGGTCGTGACCCTTGCTTGCCCCCACATGGGCACGCCCTGGGGAACGCCCGAATGGGTCCGGCACACGCTGAGCGGCATTGGTTTCACCCGCGAGTTCATCGGGGAGAAGATCTTCCAGGGGCTGCTCGCCGAGCTCACGCTTAACGGCTATTTCAATATGAAGCGCCAGGGCGATCTGGACGTGGGCTGGGCCAACTATGATGCAGCCGGCGGGTTTGGCATCCCCACCCGCACGTTCCGGGCCTGGTTCTGGCCCTGGTACCTGCGCGAAATCACCGTGTCGCCCCGCGACGCCAACCTCACCCATGCCCGGGAACTGGCGGGCATTGACGACCAGACATTCGAACCTGCGGAACTGTTTGGCACCTATTGCGGTGGTTTGGACCTGATTACGCCCGCCGAGCGAGGCGGCATGCATTTGGACAAATTCTTCATCTACGCCAGCTATGTTGATGTGGTTGAGGATGTTACGCGCCTTCTCAACGCCTTGGCGCCCGATGAGCACGAAAATCGGTATACAATGAACAGCGCCCTTCGACTGGTTCAGCAGCTCATGAGCACGGTAGAATCGGAGGGCGCAGCATATCCCATTGGCACATATAGGGTTGGCGATGGTTTTGTTCCGCTGCAGAGCCAGCTTTTTCTGGATGGGACCGAGACCGAGCGGATCTATGAGACGCAAATTGTCCATGGCTGGGAGATAGCGGCATTTCCGACGAAGCTGCGGGAAGAAATTATCTTTGAGCACACGCTGGCCTTGCCCGAACGGCTTCGTATCCTTAAAGGCTGGAGCCATCTCGATACCATTACGGGGCGGTACTGTCTGGAATCCGGCCGGAGCGAACTGTTCCCGCGCGTTGTGGAAGATTTGCTCAGCGTAATGCCCCCGCCCGAGGACTGAGTTTCCTGCCTTTTGCAACCAGAATCCCCCTCAAGGCATAATAATCTCTATGAATTCGGAGGGGCATGCCTTCGGATACACAACTCGGGAAAGGAGCAGTGCTCACGATGAGGTGGAGTTTGCTGGCGGCAGGAATTCTCTTGGCAGGCGTCTTGTGCGCGGCACGGGTTGCAGAAGCACAGGAATCCGACCCGTCTGCGACAGAAGAGGTGGTTGTAACCCCCGTGGCGGAGGGCGCTCACCCAGAGCAGCTTACGCTCGCTGTGATGATCCGCGAAGGCGGCGGGATCCTGTACATCATCATCGGCTTGAGCGTCATCACGTTCATTATGCTGATCTATTTCTTCTTCACCATTACCCCCGCGCGCGAAGTCCCGCCCAATCTATTGAAACGCGCGCTCAGCCAGATCCGCGCCGGAGACCTGCGGGGCGCCTATCAAATGTGTGACGGCCGCGACGAATTGCTCGCCAACGTTATCAAGTCGGGATTGAAGATGGCGGGACACGATCGCTATGTCATCCAGGAGGCCATGGAAAGTGAAGGCGAGCGTGGGGCCGCGGCGCTGTGGCAGCGCATTTCCTACATCAACAACGTCGGTGTGATCGCCCCGCTGCTTGGCCTGCTGGGGACAGTGTGGGGCATGATGCGGGCCTTCGGCGCCATTGCCTTTGATGACGCCCAGAGCCGGGCCCTGAGCATGGCCTACAGCGTCTCGATGGCCATGATCACCACGGCGGCGGGCCTTTTACTGGCCATTCCCGCCCTGCTGGCCTACTACTATTTCCGGGGACGGGTCATCAAAATCATCGCTGAGGTCGAAGCTCAGGCGAGTGAAGTCGTCGAAGCGCTGTCACGGGGAGAAGGCATATGAAATTCGGCAATCGCGCCAGTGAAGAGCTCGAAGGTATGCAGCTAGCGCCGCTGATCGATATCGTCTTTCTCACGCTCGTGTTCTTCATGACCACCACGGTATTCACCTCGATGGAAAGCGAATTGGATATTCAACTCCCCACCGCAAGCCAGGCGAAAATGGACGAACGGTCGCAGGGAGAAATCTATATCAACCTGACCAGCGATGGTAAGGTGATCGTCAATGACCGCGAACTGACCCTCGAACAGTTGCAGGGTGTACTCAACCGCGTTGCGGAACTCTTCCCGGGCGGTTCCGTCATTATCCGCGGCGATCGCAACGCCGTGCTGGGGCGTGCCATCGCCATCCTCAACTGCTGTAAGAACGCTGATATCGACAATGTCTCCTTTGCCGCGCTGCAGGACGAGCCGGCGGGGGCAACATGAGTGCATCCATGACGAACCACCGAAAATTCTTGCTGGCTGCGTGTCTGCTGAGCATGCTGAGCGCCGCAGCTGCCGCCCAGGACCCTGCGCAGGCTCAGCTCGATATCGCAAACGGTTTTTTCCGCCGGGGTTTTTTTGAAGAAGCCGCCGCGGAATACCGCGCCTATATCGAAGGCAATCCTCAGGCTCCGCAAGTGGACACCGCCCTGTACCGGCTGGGGGAATCTGAGTACGCGCAGCGGCACTATGAGCAAGCCTTGACCGTCTACGACCAGTTTCTGGCGAAGGTTCCGCAAGGAGAGGAATCCAGCCGTGCACTGCTGCGCAAGGGCGAAATCCACTTCCATCTGAACCAGTTCGAGCAGGCGGAATCGGCCTTGAACCGCGTGACGGGGGAGGAGACGCCTGCGGAAGTCCGGGCGGGGGCCCTGTATTATCTCGGAAAACTCCACTTCCAGAAAAACGATATGCCGAAATCGGCCGCGGCGTTCGCAACGCTTTCGGAGAGTTTTCCTGACAACCCGCTGGCGCCTTTCGCGCAATTTCAACTGGCATTTGTCTACCTTGCCCAGAATGCGCTGGAAAAGGCCGCTTCGGAATTTGCGGAAGTCGCGTCGGCCAACACCGACGACACACTTCGCGCCGAGAGTCAGTTTCGTGCCGCGGAAACCTACGATCGGCTGGGCTGGTATGAACCTGCCGTCGCGGCCTACAAAAAACTCCAGGCCGACTTTCCCAATACGCCCCATGCCCAGAAAGGAGCGTATGGCTATGCATGGGCCTTGTACCATGCAGGCAAGGCGGCAGAGGCCATTGACGCGGCGCGGGCTTTTGTCAGCGCCAACCCGGAATCGCCGGAGCTGGGCGGTATGAAATATCTCGAAGCCAATTGCCTCCAGTCTCTCGAAAGGTACGATGAAGCCATTGCCGTCTACAAGCACATCCGCGAGGCCTTTCCGGAGACGGAATTTGCACATCGTGCCCACTACAAGATTGCCTGGTCCCTGTTCCTTAAGGGCGAAGAAGATGCTGCCCGCGCCGAAATCGAGCGCTTCATCGACGCCAATCCCCAGTCCCAATTCGCGGGCGAAGCCTCTTTTCTGCTGGCCAGTCTGCTGACGAAGCAACAGAATTATGAAGACGCCTTCGACTTGTACCGTCTGATTGCTGACAAGTTCAGCGACAGTGAATTCGGCGCCGAAGCCTTGTTCAAGCAGGGGGAAATGCTGGAGGCCCTTGGCCGCGGCCCGGAAGCCGCTGCCATTTTTGAGCAGTTTGCGAAGACATATCCCGAACATGTGCTGACCGAACAGGCCATGCTCCGGATCGCTGACAAGGAATTTCTGCAAGCCTCGTTCGGGGATGCCATCGAAAAATACACGCAAATCCTCCAGTCGGCTACCGAGCCTTCGGTGCGGGAGGAGATGCTCTACCGTATGGCCATCACCTACCACAACATGCAGAAATACAAGGAAAGCGCCGACACCTTTGCGCAGGTACTCGAGGCATTTCCGCAGGGACCGCACGTGGCCGAAGCGCATCTGCGCATTGGCGACTATCTTGTCCGTGAAGGCAAAGACCCCGTGAAAGCGATCGATTCCTACTCTCAGGCCTTAGACACCGATCCCAAAGGACCTTATGCCGGCCGCGCATTGAAAGGGCTTGCCCTTGCCCGGTACGAGACCAAGGACTATACGACCGCAACGGAGTTGTTTTACCGGGTAATCACCGAATTCGGCGAAGCGGCATTGAATGAAAAAACCTATCTGTGGACGGCCCAGGAGTTGCATAACGCCGGCAAATTTGATGAATCGGCCCGAGTACTTCAGGCTCTCCTGACGGCCATGCCCAATTACGCCAGTCCGAACCGGGTCCGCTTCAAGATCGCCGAGTGCCGCGAGCTCGCGTCCAAGACCGAGGAGGCGCTGCAACTCTATCAGGCGATTGTTGCTGAAGCTCCGAAGAGCACCGAGGCGGTCGAATCCTGGTTCCGCATGGGCAAGCTTTACGAAACCCTAGGCCAGCCCGAAAAAGCGTTTGACATGTATCAGGCGGCGGCGAACACCAATACCGGAGACACGGCGGCCCGGGCGCGGTTTCGCATTGGCGAGATTCAGGAAAGCAAGGGCGAGTTCGAGGCTGCCGCGCGCAGCTACATGCGCGTCGCCATCCTGTTCCTCCACGAAGAGCTGTCTCCGGAATCGCTCTGGCGGGCCGGGCAGTGTTATGAAAAAGCCAACGCGCTCGAGCAGGCGCGAAAAGCATACAACGAAACGGTTGAGGAATTCCCTGACTCTGGCCAAGCGGCCAAGGCCCGGGAACGCCTCGCTGCCATGGGATAAACCAGACTCCTACTCATGCTGCGACGAAGGACATTGCTGCTGCTCAGCATCGCGGTCTCCGTGCTCCTGCACGCGGCGCTGATCGGATTGGCGCCGCGCGTGCCGATGCTTCGTGTTGCCGCGCCCGCACCGGGTATCGCAGAGCGCTTCCGGGTGCGTGTGACGGAAGACCTTCCTCCGGTCACCGTGGAGCCGGAGCCTGACCCCACCCGGGATCTGACTACCCGGTCCGGGTCGGTGGAAGAACTTCTCAAACGCGAAAGAGAAGAGCTGCGGCCGGCCGAATCCCTGATCGAACAGGATGTGAGCGTGCCCAATCTGGTCCAGCGCGTCTCCACGGAACCGTTGACGCGAACGCACGACCTGCAGTTTGATGAAGCCGCATTGAAAAAAGTTGACGCCCGCATTATCGAAATCGCACGCGAGACAGCGCGCCAGGACATTCAAATTGCCCGCCGTCTTGTCCGGCCCAGCCCCATGCGTATTCTGGGTGAAGATGAGTTTCCCGTGATGCGCACCGAGGGCGCCGATCTGCCTGAAGAACTCCTGACTTTGGATCCCCTGAACCCGGGCGGCGGATTGGGCGGCACGGGCGATGAACCACCCGGCCTCGCCGGCGAGCTGCCCGAGCGCGAGCAGATTCCGGCACCTGCGCAAGCACTGGACACCCCCGAAAAAATCCTGGCCTCACTGCCCGATGAACGGTTGACCGGGCCACAGACCGAGGTCACCCGGGCTACCGAAGAAGCCAGGAAAAAATATGAGTTCCTCGACGATCTGGTCGATATCGAGATCGCCACCTATCGGCGTGAAGGCGATCCACAGGGCTATTTCCGCCTGAATATCGTCCCAAAAGCCGGCGAATCCATCGAAGTCCTGCCCAAAGACGTCACGTTTGTTATTGACGCATCAGGCAGTATCGCCCAACTCGCGCTGGACAATACCGTCAAGGGTCTGCGGCAGGCGCTGAGCCGTCTACGCCCCGAAGACCGTTTTAATCTTATTGTGTTCCGAGACACTGCGTCCGGCCTCGAACGGGGATTTGTGGAAGCCACGCCGGAAGAGAAGGAGGCGGCGCTGAGCTTTGTGCGCGATCTCCGTTCGTTTGGAAAGACGGATGTTTACAGCGCCATCGGGCCCGTGGTCGAACGGGCGCCGCGCGACGGCGTCCCCGGAGTCGTCTTTCTCGTCTCGGATGGGCGTCCGTCCTCCGGTCTGCTGGACAGCCAGGCGATCATCAACGCGGTCACCGACAAAAATGCACCGCGAAACACCGTCCTGGCTTTCGGAGGCGGGAGTACCGTAAACCAGTATCTTCTTGATCTGCTCGCCTTCCGGAACAAAGGGTTTTCCTATGTCAGCCCGTCCTGGAATGCGATTGCGAGCGACCTCCCGCGCTTTTTCGGCGTTGTCAGTGACCCCATTCTGGTGGATTGCCACGCGGACTATGGCCGTATCTCGGAGG
>DAOSJS010000138.1:3296-9724 GCA_035367355.1 Candidatus Hydrogenedentota bacterium | reverse complement strand
TAGCGACCTGGCCGTGCATGCGCTCGAGAGCGCATCGCCGCTGACGCTCGACCTCTGCGAAGGGTTCGCCCTGGGGATCAATGCCTGGATCGCGGATCATCCGGCGCGCGTGCCGGACTGGGCGGACGGCGCCCGGCCGGCCGACGTGCTGGCGCTCATGCACTGTTATCTCATGAGTTTTGCCCCCTTCGACCTGCCGGAGCTGTTTCACCGCCCGGCGCCCGCGTATTCGGGCAACGCCTGGGCGCTCGCGCCATCGCGTACGCTGTCGGGCGCGGCCGTACTGGTGCTGAACCCGCACGGATACTACGACGGGCCGTTCCAATGGTACGAGGCGCATCTGGCCGGCCCGCAGGTAAATGTTGCGGGAGCGACGCTCTGCGGATTGCCCGTGATTCTGCAGGGCCACAATGAGGTCCTCGGATGGGCGCTCACGCCCAACTATCCCGATTTTGCGGACATCTACACGATGCCGGAGGGTGAGATCCGGCTGCCGCCCGGCGATCCAAACCGGATGCAGCTCCAGGCCAAGCTCGAGCGGCTCCTCATTGGGCGGCAAGTGATGGAAAGCCGGGTCTATTTTGTCGGTACGCCGAGCGGGATGCGCCAGCGCAGCGTGCCGTTCCGCTTGACGGCCCGGGGCCCTGTGGTGGGCGAGATTGGATCGGAGCCCTGCACGTTCATGGCGGGCGGGTATGCCGATTTCGAGACGCTGGACCAGATGATGGCGATGGCGGCTGCCCGGAATCTCGGCGAGTTTCGCAATGCGCTGGGGATGCGGCAGCTGCCCTGTTTCCATGTAGTCTATGCCGACCGGGCCGGCAACCTCTTTTATCTCTATAACGCGAAAGTCGGCGACAAAACCCTTCCGCCTGCGCTGGCGCGTGGGCCGGAGCTGGAGCCTGGGAGCGGCGAAGGGCCACTCGGGCCGCACGCGGCGCCCTATGTCTGGGACGCCCCTGTTCCCGCCAACAATCCGCAATTCGCGTGGGGCGAACTCGTGCCGCTGGGTGCCTTGCCCACGATTGTGAACCCGCCTGCGGGATTCATACAGGCGTGCGGCACGCCGCCCTGGGGAGCGACCCTCAATTCCGGCATTGCCCCCGCATCGATACCGCTCTGGCTCGCCAATGAACGTGACACCTTCCGCGCGCAGCGCGCCCGCCATCTGCTCAGTATGGGCTCCCGGAGCTTTCACGAAGCCCAGGCGATGGTGTACGACGTGCTGGTGCCGTTCGCCACCGCCGCTGTGCCGCAACTCATACAATGGGCGGACGCTCGTGAGCACTTCTACGAGACCGCCCATCCCGACACCGCCCACGGAGCCGATATCCTTCGCTCCTGGAATTTCGTCGCGGAGACCGGCAGCGCCGGCATGACCCTGTTCAATGCCTGGTGGGCGGCGTACCGGCAGCTCGCCGGCCCGCATCTGCCCGACGTGATCCTGTACCAGGAGTTCGTCAGTAAGCCGCCGCATGTGGAGCGGTTGGCGCTCGAAGCGCTGTCGAACGCGGCCCGTGAAATGCGCAACGTCCATGATGCGCTGGATGTGCCGTGGGGCGACGTGCACCGGATGCGCAAGGGCCCGCAAGAAGCGCCGGTCGCGGGGGGCGAGGCGGGTGAACCGCTGATGGTCATGGGCGACTACGGCATTGCACGGCGGAAGCTTCTGCCGAACTACGGGTTCGCGTACGCCATGGCCATCCAGTTCGGCGATACGCCGGAATCGGTAAGCATCCTGCCCGGCGGTATCTCCGACGATCCATCGTCGCGGCACTTCGCCGATCAGCTCAAGCTGTTCTCTGAACGCCGCTTCAAAGTGAACTACTTCCTCGACAAGGACGTGCAGCGCTATGCAGAACGGGCATTCGGGAGGCGGCCCACCCTCCGGCCTGTTGGAATGCAGGGCGTGTTCGGCATCGAAGCCCGCGACCCCGTTTCAATACACCTGGAATGCAGCCCGAATGCGCCCGCTCCCATGCCCGACGGCATGGCGCCGTTTACGATATTCGTCACTCCGGTCCTGGACAGCGTGCATGCCGCCGTCACCATTGACGCCGCCATCTATGTGCCGCCGTCCGTGGTTGAAACGGCCGGGCTGCAACGGCTCGCGGTGTGTTTTCTTGATCCGGCGCACGGGTGGTTCCCCGCGCCGGAACAGCAGGTGAATCCAGAAACGCGCATCTTCCGGGCGCGTCTGGAAGGGACACCCACCTGCGCCGTGCTGGGTCCGGCGTCGCTCCGCGCGCGGCTGGAAAGCCCACCGGCAGCGCCGGCACGCGCCGAGGAAGCCTCCCCAGCGCCCGTGCAGGAAACACCGGCGGAACCCGCGTCTGCACTGGTCGAGACTGATGAGCCGGAGGCACCGGATGCACCCCCCGCGGAGTCCGAGCCGCCTGCACCGCCGCCTCTAGCCCCAGCTGCCAGCGCGGCGCCGGGTGTTCCCGACGGCGCGCTGCGCTCGGGTTTGGCCTGGGGCAAATCGCTTGAGATAGCCATTCCCGGCGGTGCGGGCACGGTGCGCCTCCAGGCATCGGACTCGCTTGGCGCCTTCGTGAGCGCCTCGACAGAGCCGCCCGCGCCTGTGCCGGAGGGTCTGTCTCCGATAACGCCGTTCGCAGGTGTGCATTGCTCTGATCCCGCGGTCTCCGTCACGCTGCAACTCGAACTCACTGTCCCGGGGATCACGGCAGCAAACGCGAGCGAGGTCGAACTGCTGGCCTACCGGGCGGAATCCGGTTGGCAGGCGTTGTCTGATCAGCATTTCAACGCAGAGGCTGGTGCGATGATGGGCTCCGATGACCAATCAGGCGTTTACGCCGCGTTTGCACGTGGAGCTGCGTCGGCAATGCCCCCAGCTGAAATACAGACTCAGGAAATGCCCTCCGCAGCGCCCGTGGAGATCGCCCCGGCTCTTCCAGCCGCGGTTCCGACGGAGAAAGCAGCGCAGGATCATGCCGCAGCCGAACCAGCGTCCGAGTCCCGAAAACCTGCATTGGCCTGGGGCAAGACCCTTGAACTCATGTCCGAGAACCACAGCGCGGAATTCAGACTTGAAGCAGATGCATCAATCGGCGCGTTCACAAAAGTCTTGTCTGAACCGCCTGCCACGCTTCCTGAAGGCCTTCAGGCGTACGGCGCCTGCGTGGCCCTGTCCCTCTCCAAACGCGACGTCCCTGTCCGGATCACCGTCACCCTGCATGTGGGGAGCGAAATCCCGCAGGGACTTGACCCCGCTTCGCTCGTGCTCTATGCGCACGAAGCGGACACCGGCTGGGCACGCCTCGAAGGCCAGAAATTCGACCCTGCCGCACGCACGGTCAGCGCCCCGGATCACCAGCCCCGCACCTACGCTCTGCTTGGGCCTAAAGGGTCTTGACGCTTCGCCTTCCCGATGGAGCGCCCTGTTTCTGAGGCGGGCCGCTTGCGCCCGCCCGTTGCCTGAGGGGCTATTGCTGAGGCCGCAGGCGCCTATCCCGCGAAATAGACCTTGAGCGCGTTCACATAGGCCTCGGCAAACCATTGCCGCCACTCAGGATCTTCCAGGCGGGCGCAGTCGACGTCATTGGCGAGATTCGCGGTTTCGATGAGGATTTTGGTCGGCACCATGGTGTTGCGCAATACCGCGGGCACAAACGACGTGCCGTCGCGGCGGATTTGTGCGCGGATGGGGGCGCTTCGGTCATGGCGTTTAATGCGTTTTTTTCCGAGTTCATCCATGAGCACCGTGGCGAAGTTTCGCGACAGGGCCTCATCGCGCCGCCGTTCCGCGGCGGTGGAACTGGCGTAATTCTGTTCGCCCACTTCTTTGTACTTGTCGTAACTGGCCAGGGTGAGCGCAGGCGCCTCCTTGTCGCGGCGTCCCGCCGCACCCGGCACGTAGATCATGGCGCCCCGCAGGCTGGGATGGAGTTTGTCGCAATGGATGCTTGAAAACACGACTTTTTTCGGGTCGACACCACGCGCAACCTCGGCCCGGTAAATCGAATTGGCCAGATACCAGCGCAGATTAAGCGACATCTTGTCGCCGTCCAGGTCGCGGTGCCGCGGAGAGGTCAGCAGCTCTTCGTTGGTGTCGTGCACGAAACGGGTGCGGTCTGTTGGGGTATATCCCTGTATGCGGTCTATTACGGTCAAATGCACCGTGGCCTGCGTCTGGGATTCGAGGATCTGCTTGATCCGGCAGGCAATATCGTAATTGATCTCATCTTCATACAGACTGAAGCGGTTGTTGGTGGTCCAGGCGCCGTGGTCACGTCCTCCGTGCCCGGGATCCAGAATGACAACGACCCCCGCCAGATCTTTGCTTCGCACGGCGCCGCGCAGGCGCCGGGCTTCGAGCACCATCGCCTGATACTCGGAGCGCTCGGATGAGCCTTCCGGCATGTACTGGGCCGAAAGCATGTCCATCGGGATCTTGATCGCCTGGCCGACGGGGATCGACCGCTCATCCCGAATGCCACTGCGCTCCATCACCACACTGCAGGCGGCGAGGATGGTTGCCGCGGCCGATTCTTGCACATCCACGTCGGTGAAGCGAGCGACCACGTCCGTGTACAGAGCTTCTCCGCGTTTCAGGCGATACAGCGCATAAGCCCCCCGGGCGTCGCGGCTGTATTCGAGCTCATTCGCTCCCGGCGCCGCGCTCGCGGCCAGCGCGTGCAGGGGCGTGTCTGTCGGCTCCTGGGCCGGCGCCAGCGGAGATGCCGCCAGCAATCCGGGCGGGGCAGGCCGCTCCCCCGTGGGTTTCTTCATCGCATCGAGAAGGAGGATCGATGGGAAAAACAGGGATTGTCCCTGGCGAAGCTTGTCCGTCTCCAGTTTGTTGATTTTCTGGATCTCTTTGCAGGTGCTGCCTTTACCAGTCAGCCACCGGCACAGCGTCCACAGGGCCTCCGGGCCTGAATCCTCTTCATGAAGCACGTAGTGAGTCCAGCCGTCTGGCGTGACGACGTCGTACGGGAATACGGCCAGCAGGACTTCACGTTGAGCGGCCGGGTTCAACTCGTCAAAGGGGACCGCAATCGAGGACGTCATGCCCTGATACGTTTTCCAGGCGCTCGAATCGGCCAGGTATTTGTCGGCGAATGCCCTGGGCGCCGGTCCTGCCGCCCGGTTGTATTCCAGCAACAGCGATCGGCCATTTCGTGATGCGGCAGACACGCCCGGCGCCAGCGGGACACGCATGACGCCCGCGTACACCGGTGGCGAACCTGTCAGTGCCACAAGCAGCAGGAGGAGAGGTAAATTCTTGACGAAGCGAGGCCGACGGAGCCGTTGTGTCATTGTATGTTTCATGGTCAGGTCACACCGGTGAGACGGGCCCGAAAAAGCCCGTTTTGGTGAAGAGTGCGGGGACGCTAGTGTCCCGGGTACAGTTCGCGAAGACGTTGCCAGACATATTCTTTGATGGCCCGAGTGGTTGCTGCATCCATTTTCCCAAAACACACGCCGACGATAAAACGGCAGCTATCGTGCGGCGGCACAAGACGTTCGATGTGTGTCACGCGCCCATGGATGGTCCGGACGGTGTCGAGTGGGATGGAAATCGTCATTTCGACACTGCTGTTCAAGTCCAGGGGCGCATCGGTTTCCAGCAGGGCACCGCCTCCGCTGAGATTGAGCAGTGCGGCGTCGTATTGCCGGATGAGCTCCGCTTCTTTGATCTGTACGGTCAAGTCCGTGGAGACCCGGCAGTTCTGGCGGTGCAGTATCCGCTCCATGGCGGCCGGGCGCTCAACGATCACGCAACCGGCATGTTCCTGCGGCCCAGCCACGACAAGAGACAGGTAGGAATTGAAGCCTTCTTCATCGTGGAATTGGAGTTGAAGCTGCATACCGGGCGTGGGGTAATCGGTACCGGGGAAGGTCAGTGTGAGGCGGTCTTCGGAGGCGTCAAGGATGCGCCCCAGGAAGTGTTGCCCCATCAAAAAGACAAGGCATTCTCTCCCTTTGCTGAGGTCGGGCGTATCTTCGTTCCGAACTGCCTCGTCTGTCATTCGGCGCACTCCCTTTGAACTCGGTCGCATTCTAGCACAGGCTTTTCAAGACGTCAAAACCTGTGAATAGTGTACGGGGTGTCAAGACCTTCTTTTTAAAAATGGCTCTATTCCGGGATTGGCTCGGCCGGGGCCGCTTTTGCATCAAAACGGGCTGATTTTGTAAGAATCTGCACTCACTAGCCTGCGAAAGTCCCGCGCGCGTCCGGACGTCCGTCTTTTTGATGCCGACGAGGACGTCGGCGCACCGAAAGTCCCGCGCGCGCGGACGTCCGTCTTTCTGATGCCGACGAGGACGTCGGCGCACCGAAAATCCCGTGCGCGCGCGGACGTCCGTTTTTTTGATGCCGACGAGGACGTCGGCGCACCGAAAGTCCCGTGCGCGCGCGGACGTCCGTTTTTTTGATGCCGACGAGGACGTCGGCGCAC
>DAOSJS010000138.1:0-3196 GCA_035367355.1 Candidatus Hydrogenedentota bacterium | reverse complement strand
TCCCGTGCGCGCGCGGACGTCCGTTTTTTTGATGCCGACGAGGACGTCGGCGCACCGAAAGTCCCGCGCGCGCCCGGATGTCCGTCTTTCTGATGCCGACGAGGACGTCGGCGCACCGAAAGTCCCGCGTGCGTCCGGACGTCCGTTTTTCTGATGCCGACGAGGACGTCGGCGCACCGAAAGTCCCGCGTGCGCTCATGGCTCAGGGAAAAATGCGAGCTGGGAACGAGCGCAAGCCAAGTCAAATCAGTACATTGAGGCAGAATGTTGCAGGAGATGGTACACTGAAGGCAGAATAGCGCACGCAAGCAGAATCGAGTCTGGGGAATGGTTGTTTTGGTGCACTCGATTCGAAGCGCGTCGACCTGCACGGTCAGGGGAGAGCCTCGGTCGCGTAAAGCGAGGGAGAATGATGCTCGAGCGGATGCCCCAGGAAGTCTCGTATCTTTACATTCTAAAACTGTCGGAACTTCTTGTCTTAACGGGTGTTGCGATAGCGATCGCGGTGGCGGGCTACGCCGTGTTCCGCGTGTGGTACCAGCGCGACAAAGTCCCCCCGTTGTGGCTCATTGTGAATGCGGGCATTCTGGCACTGGCGCTGTACCTGATTGCGGCGATCCCCATCTGGGTGCGTGCCGATGCCTACCGCAAATTGACGGTTGTCTTGTACAGCCTGGTCATCGGGGTCATTCCCGGCGCCTATTTCAGCTATTCGTTTCTTTCCGCGATGGCGTTGCGGAGTGTTCGGCGCATCACCTGGCTGGACACGTCGCTGCCCGGCGTCGACGAATTTCTTCAAGCCCGGGAGCTTGCGGCGCAGGGTGATATCGATGGCGCGGTGGCGATGTACGAGAATTACCCGGAAAAACAGGGTCATGCGCTGTTCGCTGCGGCCCACCTGCTCGAGATGAACGGGCGTTTTCAGGAAGCCGCTGAGATGTTCCAAAAATGCGCCGAAATCTCGGGCGAGCAGCTTCGGCCGTGGTCGGAGGCCCTGTTCCGCTGGGCGAGGCTGTGCGAAGTCAATCTCGATCGTATCGACAAAAGCATTGAACTTTACGAGCAGCTGGTGGAACGTGCCCCATCGACGGAGCTCGGGCGCCTGGCGTCGACAAAACTGGTTCGGCTGCGAACGAAAACCGGAGCACGTGCCTCAGCACGCGCCTCCCGGGCTAGCGCTACTGCGCCGAGCCGCAAAAAAGCTGCCAGACAACGCAGCAAAAAGGGCACCGCTCAAAAATCGAAGAAGTGAAGGCGCGCTTAACCCCCTCCTGAGGCTGTGTTTTCACAGTGCCGCCCGGTAATGCCGCAGTTCATTTCGCCGCGCGACTGGGTTTGAGAGAAGGCCCTGGCGCGGCATTTCCTATGCTGCCCGGCCGCTATTCGGTTTCGTGCGGCACGGCTCCGTGGCATTCGGGTTCATGTTGCAGGTGGTAGGCCAGCTCCGCGAGACCGACCACAATGTGTTCATGGCGCACCACGACGCCGCTGGGAACGGTCAGTGTTGTTGGGCCGAAGTTCCAGATCCCCGCAATGCCGGCGCGGACCAGCCGGTCCGCGAGCGCCTGGCAGGCTTCGGCGGGTACAGCCAAAATGGCCAGGCGGACGTTGTTGCGTTCAATGACGGTCTCGAGTTCTGTCGTGTTGTAGACAAAATGCGTGCCGATTGTAGTGCCGACTTTTCCCGGATCCTGGTCAAACACGCCAACAATGCGCAGACCGTACTTTACGAAGCCGCGGTATGCGGCCAGGGCGCCGCCCAGACGGCCGGCCCCCACCAGAATGGCCCGGTGGATCGTGTCGAAGCCCAGCGCCTGCCGGATGGCGTCCACCACGTCCGCCGCCCGGTAGCCCAGGCGCGGCACCCCGCGTACCCCAATCGCCGCGAGGTCTTTGCGCACCTGGGTGTCATCCATGGTAAGCAGCTGGGCGAGTTGCTGGCTGGAGACGCGTGTGGTCTCATCGAGGTCTACGCGTTCCCCCAGAAAATGATAGTAGTGGACCAGCCGTTCGAGATGTGCATGGCCAAGTTCATATTTCGCCTTTGACCGCCCCATACTGCTCGAATACTCCTGATGCCGGAAGTCCTCGGCTACTTGCGTGGCCTGGCCCGAACGCGGCCGCCTTGTCCATGTCCCGGCACGCGGCCGATGGCCTCAAGCCACGCGGGCATGTCCGCGTGGTACGACGTCGCGGTCTCGTCAAAGCAGGCCTTAGCGGGGTAGATCTCATACAAGCGGCGGTAGCGGGGCGGCGTGATGTTCGGCATGATGACATTCGCTCCCCGTGCCAGCCCCAGCTCGCGTCCCCCGGCGCGGTTCAGGGTTGCCAGCGCCGTGGTGCTGGGAATATTCGCTTCGGGACAGACGAGCCGCGTCAACGCAACCACTTTGTATGTCATCAACTCCGTATTCGGAACCTGCTCGCCGTCGACGCATGGGCGGCTCCAGTCGCCCTGGCCGAGCGGCGTCTCCGGATGTTCAATATACGGCCCTGCCCCGATCATGTCCAGATCGAGCGTGCGGAAGGTGTGGATGTCGTGGGCGAGGCTTTCATAGCTCTGCCCGGGGATGCCTACCATCACGCCGCTGCCGATCTCGTACCCCAGCTGCCGGAGTTGCGCGAGAATGGCAAAGCGGTCCGACACTTGCCCGCGGGCGTCGGGGTGGATCGTGCGGTAGAGGGCGCGGTCGGATGTTTCGAAGCGGAGCAGGTAACGGTCCGCACCGGCTTCACGCCAGGCCTTCAGATCCTCGAAGGGGCGCTCGCCCAGACTCAAGGTTACCGCCAGAGCAGTCTCGGTTTTGATGCGGCGGACGATCCCGGCGAGCCAGTCCGCGTCGATTCCATAATCCTCGCCCGCCTGCATGACGACTGTGCCGTACCCGTACTGCACGGCGTCGGCGGCACAGCTCAGGATCTCGTCTTCGGACATCCGGTAGCGCGCGACTTCACGGTTGCCGGAGCGCAGGCCGCAGTACCCGCACGCGCGGATGCAATGATTTGAAATTTCAATAAGTCCCCGGAGATGGACCTCATCGCCGACGGCCGCCCGGCGCACCCTGTCAGCCAGCGCCCAGAGTTCTTCCAGGCGCGCGCTGTCCTCCTCACGAAGCCAGGCCTGGATGCCGGCTTCGCTGAGTTCACTGTTGCTGGGGTTAGATAATCTCGTCATCATGATGCATACGAACCCTGT
>DAOSJS010000137.1:0-9739 GCA_035367355.1 Candidatus Hydrogenedentota bacterium | reverse complement strand
ACGGCTGCCGCCACTCGCTGCCCGACGGCATCATGCGCGCCACCGACGTGATGCTCTCGGGCAAGGTCGTGGTCGTGGCCGGCTACGGCGACGTGGGCAAGGGCTGCGCGCAGGCCATGCGGGGTCTGGGCGCCCGGGTGCTGGTCACGGAGATCGATCCCATCTGCGCGCTCCAGGCCTGCATGGAAGGCTACCAGGTCGTCACCATGGAAGAGGCCGCGCCCATCGGCGACATCTTCGTCACGACCACAGGCTGCTGCGACGTGGTCCGCGGCGAGCATTTCGATGTGATGAAGGACGAGGCCATCTGCTGCAACATCGGCCACTTCGACTCGGAGATCCAGGTGTCGTATCTCGAGGACCGCGAAGACATCACGGAACTCAATATCAAACCCCAGGTCGACAAATTCATCTACCCCGACGGCAAGGCGATCATTCTCCTGGCGCGGGGGCGCCTGGTAAATCTGGGTTGCGCCACCGGACACCCGTCCTTCGTGATGTCCAACTCATTCTCAAATCAGACCCTCGCGATCGTGGCGTTTGCCACCGAGACCGCCAGCTACGAGAAGGGCCAGGTCTATACCCTCCCCAAAACCCTCGACGAAGAAGTCGCCCGCCTGCATCTCGGCAAGCTTGGCGCCCGGCTCGAGCGGCTAACGCCCGAACAGGCGGAGTATCTCGGCGTGCCCGTCGAAGGGCCGTACAAACCCGAGCACTACCGGTATTAGCGCCACCGCAAACGGGCGCCTGGCGGCAGCGGGAGTGCGCGCCGCGTCCCGGTGAAAGATCGCTGCGCCACCGCGGATGAATGCCGCACATTTCCGTGTTCACTTAAACGAGTCGCGGCTGCCGGGGCGGTGCCTCCCGCAACCGGCCTCCTGTCAGGAATACCGCCCCGGCCGGGAATGTTTGCCTCAGGGTATGGGGGCAACGCTATCCGCGCAACCGCCCCGGAGTGGAATAAACCCGTATGCCACAAGAAAAGAAACCCATAACGGCGAACGCGAACGCGGCGCCTGAAAACCCCGGCGACTCGGCTCTGACCCGCGAATATACCGGCACGCGCGTGGAACGCAGCAACCGCGAGATCGCTGAACTGGCCAACCGGACTTACGAGCACGGATGGGCGACCGACATCGAGATGGAATTGGCGCCCCACGGCCTCGACGAGGATGTCATCCGCCTGATCTCCGGCAAAAAAGAGGAGCCTGAGTGGCTCCTGGAATGGCGCCTGAAAGCGTACCGCCACTGGAAAGCGATGACGGAACCCCGGTGGGCCAACGTGCGCTACCCCGAAATTGACTACCAGGCCCAGCGCTACTACGCGGCGCCGAAACGCAAGGCCCAGCCGCTGAACAGCCTCGATGAGGTCGATCAAAAACTCCTGCAGACCTTTGAAAAACTGGGCATCCCGCTCGAAGAACAAAAGCGGTTATCCGGCGTGGCCGTGGACGCGGTATTCGACAGCGTATCGGTGGCTACGACCCACCAGGAGATTCTGGGCAGAAAGGGCATCATTTTCAGCTCGTTTTCCGAGGCCGTGAAAAATCATCCCGACCTCGTTCGACGCTACCTGGGAAGCGTGGTGCCGTATACCGACAACTTCTTCGCGGCGCTGAATTCTGCGGTTTTCAGCGATGGATCGTTCTGCTATATCCCGAAGGGCGTCCGCTGCCCGATGGACCTGTCGACGTATTTCCGCATCAACGCGATCGACACGGGCCAGTTCGAGCGCACGCTGATCATCGCCGAAGAGGGCGCCAACGTGAATTACCTCGAAGGATGCACCGCCCCCCGGCGCGACGAAAACCAGCTCCATGCGGCAGTCGTGGAACTGATCGCCCTCGACAACGCCACCATCAATTATTCAACGGTTCAGAATTGGTTCAGCGGCGACGAACAGGGCCGTGGCGGCATTTTCAACTTCGTGACCAAGCGGGGCAAATGCCTCGGCCGCAATTCCCGCATCTCGTGGACCCAGGTCGAGACGGGTTCCGCCATCACCTGGAAATACCCCAGCTGCATTCTTCAGGGCGACAATTCAGTGGGCGAATTCTATTCTGTCGCCCTGAGCACCAACCACCAGCAGGCGGATACGGGCACCAAGATGATCCATCTGGGCAAAAACACCTCCAGCACGATCATCTCGAAAACCATCTCGGCCGCCCACGGCAACAACAGTTACCGCGGCATGGTGAAGGTGATGCCCCGGGCTGAGAATGCGCGGAATTATACCCAGTGCGATTCGCTTCTCATCGGGGATCAGTGCGGTGCGCATACCTTCCCGCTTATCGAAGTGCGCAACAAAACAGCCAGCGTGGAGCACGAGGCGTCCACATCCAAAATCAGCGAAGATCAGTTGTTTTACTGCAAACAGCGCGGGATCGGTCCCGAAGACGCCATTTCGATGGTCATCAACGGATTCTGTAAAGACGTGTTCGACCATCTGCCGATGGAATTCGCGGTAGAGGCCACTCAGTTGTTGAGCGTGAGCCTCGAAGGGAGTGTAGGTTAAATGCTCGAGATCAGTAATTTGCACGCGAAAGTCGAGGACATCCAGATCCTCAAGGGCGTCGATCTGACGGTCAACCCGGGCGAGATCCATGCCATTATGGGCCCCAACGGCTCAGGCAAGAGCACCCTGGCCCAGGTCCTAGCGGGCCACGAGCAATACGACGTCACGCAGGGCGAAGTCACTTTCCTGGGGCAGGATCTGCTCGAGATGCCCGCGGAGGAACGTGCGCGCCTGGGCCTTTTTCTGGCGTTTCAGTATCCCGTCGAGATCCCCGGCGTGACCAACGCGTACTTCCTGCACGCCGCGCTCAACGAAATCCGCAAGAGCCACGGCTTGGAAGAACTCGACGCCATCGATTTCAGGCAACGGCTTGAAGAAAAGATGGAGTTCGTGGCGATCGACCCCGCGTTTGCGGACCGCCCCGTGAACGAAGGATTTTCGGGTGGCGAAAAGAAGCGCAACGAAATCCTCCAGATGGCCGTCATGGAACCCCGGCTGGCCATTCTCGACGAAACCGATTCGGGCCTCGACATTGACGCGCTGCGCATCGTCGCCGACGGCGTCAACAAAATGCGCAGCCCCGAACGCTCGATGATCCTCGTAACGCATTACCAGCGCCTGTTGGACTATATCGTCCCGGATTTCGTCCACGTGATGTACCAGGGCCGGATCGTCCGCTCGGGCGGCAGGGAACTGGCTTTGGAACTCGAGGAAAAAGGTTACGAATGGGTGCGGGACGGCGTGCGCACCGCTCAGGCCGCCGGTTGAACCAAACCGCACGACGCTGGAGTATGGCGATGGTTGAAGTCGTAGAACAGCTTTCCGACGAAGAAAAACTCCTCGAGATCCTTGCCCGAAGGGACGGGAGCCACGCCTCCGGCTGGTTGCGCCAGTTCCGCGATGCAGGCCTCCGGCGCGTTGAAGCCCGGTCGTTTCCGACGCGCAAGGACGAGGAATGGCGGTTCACGGATATCCGGCCGATTGTGCGGGGGGCCTTTGAACCCGCGATGCGCCCCCCTGCTGAAGCGCCCGACCCCGGTCTGGCGGGGCCGCATCTGTTCAATGCGCCCGGCTGGACCGAACTGGTCTTTGTAGACGGGTTTTTCGCTCCCAGAGCCTCATCTCTCGCGAACACGAGCGGGTTGCGTATCCTCAGCCTGGCCGAGTCCGCCCGAGCCGGCGATACGTTTGCTCAACAGCACCTGGATACCCTCGCGGGGCGCTCGAACAACATCTTTAACGCGGTGAACTCGGCCTGCCTCACAGACGGCGCCGTGGTGCATGTGCCGCGCGGGTACGCATCCGCCGAGCCGCTGCACATCCTCTACATCACGACGGACAAACTGGAGGGCAAGGCGGCGCATCCGCGAAACCTGATTGTCCTCGATGAAACCGCCGAGCTGACACTTATTGAAAGCTACGTGGGCTTGACGGGGGTGCCGTATTTTAACAATGCCGTCACCGAGATCGTCCTGGGCGGCGCGTCGGTATTGAAGCGGTACAAAGTGTTGCATGAAGGCCCGCAAGGCTATCATCTCGCGTCCACGCTTGTTGAACAGCATGCGGACAGCGTGTTTCGCTCGTTCTCGGCCTTTCTGAACGGCAAGATCGCCCGGAACGAGCTGAAAACCCGGCTGGCGGGCGAAGGCGCAAACGTGTCTCTTGCCGGCCTCTATCTGACCGAAACCGGCCAGCTGATCGACAATGCCACCAGCATCGAACACGTCAGCCCCCGTTGCGGGAGCCGCATCCGGTACAAGGGAGTCCTCAACGGCACGAGCCAGGCGGCATTCAGTGGCGCGGTCTATGTCCATCGCGAAGCGCAGAAAACCGACTCCAATCAGCTCAACAGCAACTTGCTCCTGTCGGACGCGGCGACCATCGATACACGGCCCATCCTGGAAATTTTCGCGGATGACGTGAAGTGCACGCACGGCGCGACCGTTGGCCAGCCGCCCCGGGAACAGATCTTCTATTTCCAAAGCCGGGGCATCTCGGAAGCGATGGCCCGTGCCATCTTGACCTGCGGGTTCGCGGGTGAAGTCGTCGACGACATCTCCGTGGAGCCGCTGCGGACCCGGCTGCACGACTACATCTACAATCGCTACAGCCCCCTGAAATGAGAATGAACACAGAAAGGCGGACACCATGCGAGCTGTCCGGGAAATGATATCTGAGCTCCCAGCCGATGCCGCGCCCGTGCTCGATGTTGCGGCGCTCCGGCGGGACTTCCCCATATTGCAGACAAAAGTACACGGGAAACCGCTCGTGTACCTCGATAACGCGGCCACGAGCCAGAAACCGCAGGCCGTGCTCGACGCGCTGTCCCGCTATTATGCCGAGAGCAACGCGAACATCCACCGGGGGATCTACCAGCTCAGCGAAGACGCGACCCGGGCCTACGCCGCGGCCCGCCTCCGTGTGAAAAACTTTATTCATGCCCGGCTGAAATGCGAGATCGTCTTCACGCGGGGCACGACGGAAAGCATCAACCTGGTCGCCCAGACCTACGGCCGCCAGCGCGTGAAGGCCGGTGACGAGATTCTCATCACACACATGGAGCATCATTCCAACATTGTGCCCTGGCAGGTGCTGTGCGAGGAGAAAGGGGCCCGGCTGCGCGTTGTCCCCATCACAGACACGGGCGAGCTCGACGTCGAGGCGTTCCAGCGCATGCTGACCGGCCGTACAAAACTGGCGGCGATCACGTACGTGTCGAATGCGCTCGGAACCGTGAATCCCATCAAGGAATTGGTCGCCATGGCCCATGCCCAGGGCGTGCCTGTGCTGGTCGATGGGGCGCAGGCAGTCCCTCACCTGCCGATCAACGTCCTGGACCTGGGTTGCGATTTCTTTGTGTTCTCGGGCCACAAAATGTTCGGCCCCACGGGCATCGGCGTGCTCTACGGCAGGGCCGAGCTGCTCGAGGAGATGCCTCCCTATCAGACCGGAGGCGACATGATTCTGTCCGTCCGGTTCGACAAAACGGTCTTCAATTCACTGCCGCACAAGTTTGAGGCCGGCACCCCCGACATCGCGGGCGCAATTGGCCTGGGCGCTGCTATCGACTACCTCAATCGCGTGGACCTGGCCCGAGTTGCAGCCTATGAGGCCGAACTGCTTGAATACGGGACCGAGGTCCTGCGCGCTGTTGACGGCGTGCGCATTGTCGGAAACGCCGCACACAAAGCCTCCGTTTTGTCCTTCGTTATGAATGCGGCCCATCCGCATGATATCGGCCAGATGCTCGACGGCGAGGGCATCGCCGTGCGCGCCGGGCACCATTGCGCACAACCCCTGATGGAACGTCTTGGCGTGCCGGCTACCGCGCGCGCCTCGCTGGCGTTCTATAATACGCGCGAAGAGCTCGACGCCCTGGGCAGGGCCCTCCACAAGATCAATGAGGTTTTCGGCTGATGGCACAGAACAACCGCGCGCTGTACGAACAGGTGATTCTGGAACACAACCGCAAACCGCGGAATTATCGCGCCATGGAGGACGCGGACCGCCGCATCGAAGGGCACAACCCGTTATGCGGCGACCATTTCATCATCTATCTCAAACTGGACGGCGACGTCATCTCAGACCTCAGCTTTGAGGGCCAGGGTTGCGCCATCGCGAAATCATCGGCCTCACTCATGACAAGCCTCCTCAAAGGCAAGAGTATTCGCGAAGCCGAGGATCTTTTCGTCCAGTTCCACCGCCTGGTCACGGCCAGCCCGGATGCACCCGTCGATGAGAAAGCCGTCGGCAAACTAGCGGTCTTTGCAGGGGTCCGGGAGTTTCCAATCCGTGTCAAATGCGCCACCTTGTCCTGGCATGCCTTGCTCAGCGCCGTGCGCGGGATGCATTCGACCGCCACAACGGAATAGCCATCAAGGCAGAGATACCGTACCTGATCTCCTGGGTTTCCCAAATCGCCCAGGTCCGTCCCATCCGCCATGTGAGTAGCGGCCTGCCAAGCTATTTGCTAATCTTACCGGGGCGTGTATCATCATACTATCGGGTTTCTTGTCGCGCATGGAAGGTTGGCCGTGAGGTTGAGAACAGGCCAACCCGCCCCGCAGCGCCGTGGGCGATGGAATTGCTCATTCTCCGATGGGAACCCCGTGAATGCACGTGTCCGGGTGGCTTTGAGTCTCCGCTCGCGGGTTGATTCTCAACGTCCGCGCCTGACTGGGCCATCGGTGGACGGAGGAGCCCCGTGCAAACGCCCGCTCCGGTGCGCACGGCTGCCCTTGGCTGGCAGGGCGGCAGCAAGAGGCAATTTTTTGCGTTTGGCCGGGACATTGGAAGGCCGCAAACAGAAGTTGATCGACCGATGTACATCGGTTACCATAATGGCGTCGAGAAAATCTGAAAAGTGTACAAAATGCGGTAGGGAAAGGTGAAACTCATGAAAAACACTGATTGGAGAGCGTCCTGTTGTGCGGTTTTGTTGTCGATGCTGCTCGTTCTTACGGCAGCGTCGTGCGGCCCGAAGACCGCACCACTGCCCGCGACGCCACCGCCCGTGACGGCGCCGGAAGCAAGCGCCGAAGCCCCAGCGGCGCCGCTCGCGCCGGCCCCGGAAATCAGCGCAGCAGCCCCAGCAGCAGCGCCCACGTTTACATCGCCCTTCCCAATTCCGGAGGAGAAAAAGACCGCACTTGACCGGTATGTCGAGACGCCCGATCCGGCCTTTGCCTACGACACACCGCCCGCGAAGGTCGATGAGAACGACAGCTACACGGCGCGCACCTACCACATGGTATCGCAGACCTGGCTGAAGCCGGAACAAGTCGATCGCACGAAGTGGGAGCATTGGCTGATCATTATCGAGCCGAAAGAAGTGGCGCAGCCCGAGGCGCTGATGTTTATTGGCGGCGGCAGCAACAAACCCGATGCCGAGCCGCCGCGCGCGGATTCGGGGCTGGTGCGTGTCGCCACGATGACCAAATCCGTGGTGGCCGAAATCAAACAAATCCCCAACCAGCGCCTGAAATTCCCGGATGAACACGACGACCGGTACAAGGAGCAAGGCCGCACCGAAGATGAGATCATCTCCTATTGCTGGGACAAGTTCCTTGTGACGGGGGATGCCGTTTGGCTGACGCGCTTGCCGATGACCAAGGCGGTCATGCGCGCCATGGATGTGGTGCAGAAAGAACTGCCTTCGGTGGAGAAATTTACGGTGGCCGGCGGCTCCAAACGAGGCTGGACAACCTGGACAGTCGGCGCCGCCGATCCGCGGGTGGTGGCGATCATGCCCGCGGTGATTGACGTGCTGAACGTGGTGCCATCGCTCGACAATCATTACGCCGCCTACGGATTCTGGGCGCCCGCCATCAGCGAATACGAGGACATGAACGTGCTGGCGCGGTTGCACACGCCGGAGTTCAAAGCCTTGTGCGGCATCGTGGACCCGTATTCGTACATCGACCGGCTCGTGATGCCCAAATACATTATCAATGCGACAGGCGACCAGTTTTTCCTGCCGGATTCGTGGCGTTTCTATTTCGACGACCTCAAAGGCGAGAAATACTTGAGGTATGTCCCCAACACCGACCACGGCCTCAGTCCGGAAGCGTATTTGAACCTCGCGTCGTTCCACAATGCGATCATCAATGATACGCCGCGGCCTGAATTCACCTGGCGCATGGAAGACGACGGGAATTTTGTCGTGGAATGCACGACTCAGCCCACAAAAGTCCTGCTGTGGCAAGCCAGCAATCCGGATGCGCGCGATTTCCGTCTCCAGACCATCGGCCAGGCCTGGCAGAGCACGGAACTGGCCCCCGCGGAGCCCGGTGTGTACAAAACCAAGATGGCCGCGCCGGAAAAAGGATGGACGGGCTTCATGGTCGAGCTCGAGTTCCCGAACCCGGGCTTTCCGCTGCCCTTCAAATTCACGACCGGCGTGAGCGTGCTCCCGCAAGTGTGGCCCTTCACCGCTCCAGGGACCTGAACACGCCGCGATACTGCTGGAACGCTTTTCCGCCGCGCTCCGAAATCCACAGCGATTCCGGAGCGCGGCGCTGTTATGCGGGGCGCCTTTCGCTGACCTCCCCCCCAAGAAGGCGCTGCGCCGCCCCAGGGAAGGGCGGCGCAGCCGTGGACTCAATACCGTGTTATCGAGCTCTACTTGCCGTAGACCTTTTTCATATCGTCGAGGCTCATCGGCGCATAGTCGCCGGCGTGCCCGGCCTGGCCGAACGCCACCATGCGGTCGATATAGACCTGTTTCATGGCATCACGGGCCGGGCCGAGATACTTGCGCATGTCGAATTCGGCCGGTTTTTCCGCGAAGACTTTGCGAATGGCGCCGGTGCAGGCGAGGCGGCTGTCGGTGTCGACGTTGATCTTGCGCACGCCGTGCCGGATGCCGTCCTGGATCTGTTCGATGGGAATGCCGAAGGTGCCGGGCATTTTGCCGCCGTACTGGTTGATGATGTCGACCAGTTCCTGCGGCACCGAGCTGGAGCCGTGCATGACCATGTGGCAGTGGGGCATTTTCTCATGGATGGCATGGATGCGATCCATGGCCAGCGTAGGCGGCAGCACTTTCCCGGTTTTCGGGTCTTTGCGGCCGGACTTGTAGGCGCCGTGGCTGGTCCCAATGGCCACGGCCAGCGCGTCGAGACCCGTCTTCTGGACGAAGTCTTCCGCCTGATTCGGATCAGTCAGGTGGTCCTGCACCTCGCTGTCGCTCAAACCGGCGCCATGGCCGTCTTCGATGCCGCCCAGCACGCCCAGTTCGCCTTCGACCGTCACACCCAGTGGATGGGCCATTTCGACCGCCGCCCGGGTGATTGCCACGTTCTGTTCATAGGTGTTCGGGGTCTTGCCGTCCTCCCCGAGCGAGCCGTCCATCATCACGGACGTAAATCCGAGGTCGATGGCGGTCTTCAGAGTCTCGAGGCTGTTGCCGTGGTCCAGGTGCATGGACACGGGAATGTGCGGGTATTCCTCGCAGGCCGCTTCCATGAGCTTCTTGAGGTAGATGAGGCGGCTGTATTGCAGGGCGCCGCGGCTCGCCTGGATAATGACCGGGCTGTTGGTTTCGTTGGCCGCCTCCATAATGGCCTGGATCTGCTCCATGTTGTTGACGTTGAAGGCGCCCACACCGTATCCGCCTTTCGCGGCCTCATCCAGAATCTGTCGCATTGGAACGAGTGGCATGGTACTGTTCTCCTATCTAGACTAACGGTTGCCCTGAAATCTATGGCCTGAATCCCTGCCCGG
>DAOSJS010000136.1:0-9770 GCA_035367355.1 Candidatus Hydrogenedentota bacterium | reverse complement strand
GCGCACAGGAGGCCTATGGGCACGCTGTGCATGTGCGGCGACCTCTTGTCATTGCAAACAAGCGTATACTTTCGATGAAAACGAACCCCACAGCGGGCAGGTTGACGCCACCCGGGCAGGAGGACCTCATCCGTTCACGTCGTGCGCCTCATCGAGCATGGCCAGATAATTCTCCGCAGGCACATAGCTGGGGATAGAATTGCCGGACCCGATGGCGTAACGGCCGCGCGGGCCACAAGTCTCGATCAGATACCGCGTGTGGGCCCGGACTTCCCCGGGCGTCCCGGCGCTCAGGCGGTTAATATCGACTCCGCCCAGCACGGCGATCCTGTCGCCATAGCGGGCCTGAAAATCCTCGACCGGGATAATGGCATCTTCGAACGAATGCTTTCCGTCAATGCCTGCGTCGTCAATTAAATTGTCCATAATGGCGTCGAGGTTGCCGCAGGAATGCAGAAAGTAAGGCACGCCGGCCTTGTGCGTCCGCTGAGCCAGCTTTTTATGCCAGGGCAGTGCATACCGTCTCATGTCGTCGGGAGCGATGAGCGTTCCCGTTCGAAATCCCATATCATCGCCCTGTAGAACGGCGCAAAGGCGGTCGAGTTCGAACAGGCGCTCGTAATAGGCTAAAAGCAGGGTTCCAACCTTGTCGAAGACCGCGGCAACAAGGTCCGGCTGCTCGCATGCAGCGATACACAGCGTTTCAATGGACATGAGCTGCGACACATGCTCAAAAACGCCCGCGGCGTGGCAGGTCACAAGTCCCATGCCTTCCGGAAGGTTTTCGTTGACGTAATCGAGGGGGAACAAGTCCACGTCCTCAAGAGACGGCCATTCGTAGCGCTCAAAATCCTCCCAGGAAGTGATGATCCCCTGATGCTGATCGTTCCACGCGCGTTGATGGTTGGAGTGGTCGACGACGTCGTCGTGAAGGATGCGCCGTTCCTCGAATGGCAGGCCGATCTCCAGCCGGACGAAGTCGTAACCCAGGGCGAGCCAGAACGCGATGTAATTGTCGAGCCAGGCCTTCATTAAATGCGGGCCAGATGGCTCTCCCACCCACTCTCTGCCAAGCAGTTCGGTCACGATGGGTTTGAGGACGGTCGTGTCCACGATGTACTCGACCAGCGGCGGGGGCCCCGTACGCCGGCCCATGAGAATGTCGACAAAGCGCCCCGCGTCGGGCTGCGGATCCCGGATCGGCAGGTGTCTCAGCATCTCTGCCCCCTTTCGCGAGGACTACTCTAGCGGCCGCACTGCCCAGTCCGCAAACCGGGCTGCTCCGCCGCCTGTCCGGAAGCCGATGCCGCCGATCCGTGTGTTATTAGTATCCGATACGTAGAAGTCGTCCGTTTTGAGCAGGACAGTGCCAGACGTATCGAGGATGCGCATGCTCACCCGATCCGTCAGCACAATTCCCTCGATAACGTATGCCGTGCCCGGGGTCCAGGCGAAATCGGTTTTTTCGTACAGCGTGCGGCCGCTGAGGGTGCGCAACACGGCGCCGCGTCCCAGCCGGGCCTCGAAGCCTTCCTTCATGTCCGGCGCGACCTGAAACAGGAGGCCGACAGATTCGGCGCCGGCTTCCGGTGTGACGGTGACGCTGTAGACGCCTTTCGCGCCGGTCATGGCATTGTTCGCGGCAGCCGCCTCGCCCTCCCCGGCATCCTGGCGAAGCACAGTCTTGGCCTCGTTATCCCAGGCCCAGGCGCCGCCCATGACAGCCCATTCGGGACCAAGGATGTCGAGCGTTTGCGGGCCCTCTACTGCTGCGCCAGTGCGGGTTGCCTCCGAAAAGTCCCAGAACTGGCCTTTGCCAATGTAGGTCATGAAACCCAGGTTGCCGCCAAGGGCCTTCTCTTCATCAAGCAGGTCGAATTGCGGGCTTTCGTCGATGAGCGTGCCGTCGGCTTTCATGAGTTTGGCCGAGACTTTACCATCTATGACGGAACCCTCGAGGAGATATTCGGTGTCGTAATGCCAGTGATTTTGCTCTCCGCCCCAGAGCTGGGTCAGCGGGTTGCGGTAGAGCATGAGGGAGCCGGCGCCGTACGTACCTCCGAGCCAGACAATGAAGCCCGTTTTGATCTGAGGATCGGTACGCAACAAGAGCCCGCCGCCGCCGGCGCCTTTCTCGAGCAAGATTCGGCAGCGCCACGTACCCTCAGCGCCGCCCAGTCTGGTGTTGACTACCGAGGAGCGGGGGACGTCGGCGCCCTGGCGCAGGATGGTCTTCTCCGGAGTGGTCCATTTCCACTCTCCCGGACCGATGATCGTCCATTCGCTGTCGCTGCTGGTGACCAGGCGAAGCTTGCTCGGGGAGTCAGGGACTATGGGCGAAAGCGGCGCCTCAGCGGCTTCAGCGCCATAGAACCGGGCAATGCCGTGCGCGTACAGGCCACAGGTACGGTGAGCGTCCGGCGCCCATCCGGGAGCATCGATCCAGTCACTTTGCGCTTCCAGGGTAATGCCGTCCCAATGGAGCACCTGCACGCGCACACGTCCAGCGTCAGCGATGGCCTCGAGCAGGTACGGCGTGTAGTAGGTCCAGGGCGCGTATTTGTCTTCCCAGCAGAGCGCGCCCGACGCGTCGTGCAGCTGCACGCCGCCCAGGCCGGGGTTCCCGCCGAGCGTCAGCCGGTACCCAGCGCTGAGATCCGGCGCAGCGGCAAACCAGATCCCCGCCGCTTCACAGGCCGGGGACGGCTCGACATAACAGCGCCAGATCAGGGTTCCTGAGCCTGCGGCCGTTTGAACGGCGGATGCGGCCTCGTCCCGTTTTTCGTGGGCGAAGACCCCGTGCGTGCCGGGAATGGTCTTCCAGGCTCCCTCGCCCACCGTTTGCCATGGCTCCGCCGGCTGATTCGCACCCGCCAGGGTTGCCGCGGCGGCCCCTATCATTACACATGCCAGGAAACGCATCGGAATTCCTCCTGCAAGATGGTTACGCTACGTCAAAACTGGGAATTGGGAGTTGTTCGCCGTCCTTGAACGAGGACTCATGGGCAACGAGGCCCGGCACGGTCATCGCCAGCGCTTCGTACAGATCGACCTCGGGAGCGCGCTCTTCGACGAGGGCCATGATGAACTCGTTGGTGAGGAACGGGTGAGAACCGCCATGTCCGGTGTCGTAGCGCATTTTTTCAGGCAGCATCTGCCAGTAACTGGGGGCGGTATTGAGCGATTGCTCGGGCAACTGAAGTGCGAACGGCTGTCCGGCGCATCCCGGCATATACAAAGCCGCCTGAGTGCCGAACCACTGGGCGCGCTCGCCGTGGCCGTGGATATCCCAGCAGACGTGGCACCGGAAAGGGTGGCGCTGGTCCGTCAGGAACAGGGCCAGGCCGTTGGCGAAGGGATTGTTGTATGGATTGTCCTGAAAACCGGGATCGGCGGGCCTCCGGGTTCCGATGCACGAGACTTTAACGAGACGTTCGCGGGTGACGCTGACGAGAAACGCGGTGCTGTGGGTCGGGTACCACATGGGCGGATATCCCCAGCGCCAGGTGCGTTTGCCGTCGCGGGTTGAAAGCTCGTTGTCCGCCCATCCAATGCCGGGGTGATAGTATTCGGCCTCGCAATAGACCAGTTCGCCAAAAAGCCCGTCCTGATGAAGGCGGCGCGCGGTGATCGTCTCCGGGCGGTAATGGCTTGTTTCCGCCATCATATAGGTAAGCCCGGTGCGCTCTTTCGCTTCCTTCATGGCCGCGGCTTCCTCCAGCGAGCAACAGGCGGGAACTGCGCTGACCACATGCTTTCCGTGTTCCATGCAATCGATCACGTGGCGGGCGTGGTTGGTGGCTTCCGTGAATACGCCCACCGCATCGATGGCGGGGTCCTGGATGAGCTGTTCGAGCGACTCGTAAGTCTTCTCGCAGCCGTATTTCTTCTGCAAGCGTTCGCGCCGCTCGGGGATGAGGTCGCTGACGGCCTCGACGATGCAATTCGGGTGTTCATGCCAGTGGAAAGAGAGGCCAAACCCTCCCCCCACAATCCCGATGCGGATCTTCTTGTCGGAAGTCTGCTGCCAGGGCGGTCCAGCGGCCAGGGCCTCTGCGGATACCCCCGCCAGCACGATGCCGGAAGCGCTGGTCGCGGTGGCTTTGATGAAGCCGCGCCGCGAGAGGGGCGCAGTCTCCAGGGCGTCACGGTGTCTCATTTGGCATTCTCCTGAAGGTTCATGTTCTCAGGCGCGGGCACGCCCGGCTGGATCGAAACTGGGGATCGGGAGCTGTTCACCGTCCCGGAACGACGATTCGTGCGCCACAATCCCGGGCACGGTGAACGCCAGCGCTTCGTAAAGATCAACCAGGGGCTCCCGCTCCTCGACGAGCGCCATAATAAACTCGTTGGTAAGGAATGGATGCGATTTTCCGTGGCCGGTATCGTAGCGCATGGCTTCGGGCACCATGTGCCAGTAATCCGGCAGGCCGCTCAGGGTCTGGTCGGGTAACTGCAGAGCGAACGGCTGCCCTCCCGAGCCGGGCATGTACATGGCGCCCTGCATACCGAACCATTGCGCCCGCTCGCCATGGGCCTTGATGTCCCACGCGACATTGCAGCGGAACGGATGTCCCCGGTCCGTGAGGAACATAGCCATGCCATTGGTAAAGGGATTGTCGTACGCATTCTCGCGCAAGGCGGTATCATGCTCGGCGTCGCCCCAGCCAATGCAGGAGACTTTGACAAGCCGCTCGCCCGTAACGCCGACGAGGAAGGCGGAGCTGTGAGTCGGGTAGAGCATCGGTGGATAGGCGTAACGCCAGGTGCGTTGATCATTGTAATACCAGAGCGCGGCGCGGCCGGCCTTGTCCATGGGGTGGTAGTACTCGCCCTCCGTATAGATGAGCTCCCCGAGGAGGCCATCCTGAACCAGCCGCCGCGCGGTGATGGTTTCCCAGCGATAGCTGCTGGTTTCCGCCATCATGTACGTCAGGCCGGTGCGTTCTTTCACCTCTTTGAGGAGAGCCGCCTCATCCAGTGTGCAGCAGGCGGGTACGGCGCTGATCACGTGTTTGCCGTGCTCCATGCAGTCGACTACATGGCGGGCATGGTTCGGCGCTTCGGTAAACACGGCGACCGCGTCGATGGCCGGATCCAGAATGAGCTTTTCCAGCGACTCGTAGGTCTTCTCACACTTGTATTTTCCCTGGAGCTGGGTCAGACGGTCCGGCCTCAGATCGCTGACCGCCTCGACAATGCAGTTGGGATGCTCGTGCCAGTGAAACGACTGCCCGAAGCCCCCTCCCACGACGCCGATGCGTATCTTCTTGTCCGAACGCTGCTCCCATACCGGGGTATCGACAAGCGATTGACCGATCGCCGACGTCGCCAGCGGAAGGGCCAGAGATGCCGAAGCGCTGGCCAGAAAGCCGCGCCGTGACATGGAAAACGGGTGGGGGGTTTTGCTGTTGAGTTCGTGCATTGGGACTCCCCTGGGCGCTCACCGCGCCATGCAGACCTGGTCAAAGCAAACATTAAAGCACGTAAACGAACGTTTCGCAACATGACCGAGATCGGAGATTCGCGCGGCCGTTGACGTTCCAGGCGCGCTGGTTTTCTCTTTCAGAGCTGCCCGCCGTCCTTTCCGGCGCGGCGGCTTTCCATGCGGGAGCGAAACGGGTTTCGGTGCTCACGCGGGAACGACTTTCACCCATACTTTGCGGGAGCGAGGCCCATCGAATTCGCAAAAATACAGGGACTGCCAGGTGCCGAAGGCTAGTCTTCCGCCGCGCACGGGGATTGCCTGGCTGAAACCCATCATGCTGGCTTTGACATGGGCTGCCGCATTCCCTTCCGCATGGGCATAGCCGGCTTTCCAGGGAACGACCCGCTCAAGAGCCTGAATCATGTCGGCGGTAACGTCGGGGTCGGCATTTTCATTGATGGTGACGCCCGCGGTCGTATGCGGCACGAACACGAAGCAGATGCCGTCACGAATGCCTGTTGCCGCAACGGCGCTTTCGATTTTGGCGTCTATGTTCACAAATTGCGTGTGACTCGTGGTGTGTACAGCGATTTCTTTCATGAATATCCCCTCATTCCAGGTGCTGGATTACGGCCGGGCTCCGGGTACAAGCGCAGCGGTCCGGTGCTGTTTTCAGCATACCGGAATTCCGGTGAAAACGCATGCCGCTGGGCGAAATTTCCCGTTGGAAGCGCTTTTTCGGCCCCCGTTCCAGGCAAGTTGACACTACGGATGCGCGCTACTACCATAAGGAACAATTTCGCGCAAAAACGCACAACCCCGAACGCCGATATTCGGCGATCTCAAGAAGGAAAATGCCCGTGCCCGTCCGATCTCCCCTGCGTTTCGCATCTCCCCGGCTGAGCCTTCAGGATCTGACGGGAAAAGACTATATTGAGGCCGTCTGCAGTGCGGATTCATTTCTCAGCGGGACGTCCGCGACAGAATTGCGCCGGATCGCGGCGCAGAAGGTGGCGTTCTTCCCTGTCTCTCTTCAACGGGCATTGTCGTCCCGCCTGCCCCAGGTCGGCACAGAGTGCATCCCTCCGGCGGGAGCGACATGCACAGGCGCAACCAGCGTGCAGTTTGCGCGAAATTCGACTCGGGAACAGGCGCCGGTCAGCGCGCTGGGATATTACCGGATTGGCGAAGACGGACGGCTCTACCTGACATCCAAGAGCGAGCATTACCATGCGCCGCTGGGGCACCGGTTCCCGGGCTATGCCCTGCTCAATCATGCCCGGGCGCTGGGCATCCCGAATGCCACGCACAACAATACCCGAGGGCACATCACCCGCCTTCTCGAGCAGGAAATGGTGCGCGCCGCCGCCGGAATCGCGCCGGGTGACGCCCAGATGCTCCAGCGGACCCTGCGTTCCACGTCCATGAACGTATTGAACCGCGTGCTTAACCTGGAGACCGGCAGTCTGGCCGCGGAAGCGGCTCTGAAAATGATCCTGGCGCGATTTTTCCGCAGCGAGGCCGGCAGTCCCACGCCCCCCTACGCGGGGCGGATCCCGGTCGTGGTGGTGCTGGGGGATGAAGAAGGCGGCCTGGAGGCCAATTACCACGGCACCACATTTCTCACCCAGACCATGCGCGGCATGTGGCCTGAGGTGGCCGCCCTGTTGGAACAGAGCGGCGCGTTCATGGTACGGGCCGTACGACCGAACAACCTGGAAAATCTTGAGGCGGCATTCGCGCAATGGGATCAGCCTCCATATAAGATCGCCGGTTTTTTCCATGAACTCATTCTGATGAACTACGCGGCGATACGGCTCTCAAAAGCCTTTCTCCGGCGGGCCTACGCGCTGTGCCGCCAACACGACGTGCCCGTGGTCTGCGATGAGATTCAATCCTGCGTGTGGAGTCCGGATCTCTTCCTTTTCCGTGAGTACGGGCTGAAACCGAGTTTTGTTGTGGTTGGAAAGGGGTTTCCGGGAGGCGAATATTCGGCGTCGCGGGTGCTGTTCAGCGCGGCCATGGATTCCCTGCCGCAGTTCGGCGCGCTGGTGACGAATGGCCAGGAGGAACTGGCCTCGCTCGCCTACCTGATCACCATGCGCTGGGTTGAAGCCAACCGGGAACACATCGAGACCGTCGGCGCCTATTATGAGGAACGCTTGAGGGAACTCGCCAGCCGGCATGCCGGCGTTATCACCGCGATCGAAGGGCGCAGGCACCTGGCAGGGGTGTTTTTTGACGATGTCGAGCTTTCAATACAATTTGCAGAGCAGCTGAGCGCCGGTGGGCTGGACATCAGCGTGCAGACCTACAAGAAGGGGTGTCCTCCGAGCGCGCTCACCAAACTGCCACTCATCGCGGGGACAGACGTCGTCGATGTGATCGTTGCCCGCATGGAGCAGGCCCTGCAGGCCTTGATCAAGAGAGGCGCATGAGCTTTCATGAAACGCCGCCACGCGAGAATCCTTGAGGCACTGGCCGCCACGGGTGAAGCCACGGTTCAGCAACTGGCGGCCCGGTTCGCGGTGAGCGTCATGACGATCCGGCGTGACCTGGCGGCGCTCGAGGCCCAGGGCGAACTCACGCGAATACATGGCGGCGCCATGCTGACCCGGGCTGGCGTCATCGAATTTTCATTTAAAGAAAAGGCGGAGCGCAACGCCGATGAAAAACGTGGTATCGCGCGCGAAGCGGCGCGTCTGGTGAGCAGCGGCATGACCCTGATCCTGGACACCGGAACCACCACGCTGGAAGTGGCGCGGGCCATTGCAGATATTCCCCGCCTGACCGTGCTTACCTCATCCCTGGCGATCGCCTCGGCCCTGTACGGGCGGCAAAATATCACGCTGGTTCTTGCCGGCGGCGCGGTGCGCACGGGGAGTCCTGACCTGTCGGGCTGGCTTACCGAGGAAAACATGAAACGCTTCCGGGTCGATATCGCCTGCATCGGCGCAGACGGCGCGGATCGGGACGGCGCATCCACCACAGACACGGACGTAGCCCGGGTATCCCAGGCCATGATCGCCAGCGCGCGGGAAACCATTCTGGTCGCGGATCATACAAAATTTGAGAAGCCGGCCTTCGTCCGTTTCGCCTCGTGGAAAGACATCGACCGTGTGATCACCGGCTCCACCATGGCCGCCGACACCCGCGCCTGGCTGGAAGGCGCTGTCAAGGAGCTGACCTATGCCGAACACGCGTAAACGGCGCAGCGCCCCAGGCCGCCTGCTCATCGGCATCGATCTGGGCACGACCGTGCTCAAAGCCTGCGCGTTTGATGCGGATTCAGGGGATGTGGCCGCGAAGGAAGCCCGGCGCCTCTCTGTCAAGCTTCTCGCCAACGGCGGATCCGAACAAAACATCGCTTCGCTCGATCGGACTGTATCTGGCGTTCTGGCTTCGCTTCGAAAACAGTTGGGCCACCGCTGGGCGGAGGTAGCAGGATTCGGCGTGGCAGCCCAGGGCGGCAGCAGCATCATTGCCGATCGCAACACGGGCGCAGCGCTCACTCCCATGGTGCTGTGGAACGACACCCGGGCGCACGGGCAGATCGCCGAGATTGCGGAACGCAGCACGCCGGAATTCTGGCGGCGATTCACCCTGCGCGATGGCGTACCGCATGGACTGGGCCGGCTCGCCTGGTTGCAGGAGCGTGCGCCGGCCTTGTTCACGGATGCCCATATCCACATTGGCGCGGGCGAATGGCTTTTTCACCGCTTGACCGGCCTCTGGCGGCAGGATCCGGGAAATGCCATCCAGACCGGAGCCTACAACGCCGCTGCCCAACGCCTCGACCCCGCTGCTTTTGCTTTGATCGGCCTGGATCTGCCGTTCGTCGCACCGTTGCGCAGAGACCACGAGACCGCTCCACTCTGCGGCGCAGCGGCGCGACGGCTCGGCTTGCCACCGGGCATTCCCGTAGCGGGACCGTACATCGACCAGGAAGCGGGGTATCTGTCCACGGTGGAGGCGTCGAGCCCTCCGGTGCACTGTTCCCTGGGTACGGCCTGGGTTTGTAACTACACGCGACCGGAAAGCCTGATGCTCGACTCGCCGGCACAACTGGTGCTTGGCGGGATCACGGGCGCAGGGCAATTGGTTGTGCTTCCGTTGCGGACGGGCAATCCGGCGTGGGATTGGGCCCTCAGGACATTTTTGGATCCGGATCTCCCGAAAGCGTTTCGCAAAGCGGAGACTATTTTCCGCTCCTGTCTTGTTCCTCCGGCAGGCCTGGTGGCGGTGCCTCATCTCGCCCAGCGCAACCCGTTTTTCCCCGAGGCCTTCGGGGCCGGGAGCTTCTGGGGCATTCACACGGCCGCCACCACCAGCGACCTCGTGC
>DAOSJS010000135.1:0-9822 GCA_035367355.1 Candidatus Hydrogenedentota bacterium | reverse complement strand
GATCTCCGCCTTGAGTACCAAAAAAAACCCCATGTCTTCACCCTCTTATGACGCCGGATCGCCCGTGACCCGAAGGAATACATTTTCGAGGCTCTGCTGGCGCAGGCTGACCGAGTGCAACTGCACTCCGCTGGCGCGAAACCGCGCGATCAAGGCGTACAACGCCTCCGATCGGAGCGCATGCTCGTGTTCGATGGCCGCCACGCACAGCACCTCGCCGCCCTGGTCTTCACACGTGAGCTCAAGAACACCCTCAATGCCGGCGAGTGCGTCATCGGGCGGCATCCGGTCGATCCGGAACTCGTAGATCTGTTCACTGAACAGTTCCAGCAGCTCATCCGTCGGTTTGCACGCGGCCAGCTCTCCGTTTTTGATGATGCCGATACGGTCGCACAGCTCCTGGGCCACGCCCATGTCATGCGTGGTGACCAGCGCTGTCTTGTTGCGCTCGCGCGTCATCTGGATGATCCGATCCTTGATGGAGCGGGCGCTCTGCACGTCCAGCCCCGTGGTCGGTTCGTCGAGCAGGATGACATCCGGGTCCGCAATCAATGCGATGCAAATCGCGAGCTTCTGTTTCTGCCCGCGGGACAGCCGCCGCACCTGCACGTCTTTCTTGTCGCTCAGCCCGATAAAGTCGAGCAGTTCATGAGATCGCTTTCGGAGGACCTTTCCCGAGACGTCTTTGAGATTGCCGAAATACGCCAGGTTCTCAAGCGGGGTCAGCGGCCAGATCGACGTCCGTGTGCCTTCCAGCACCACGCCGATTTTGCGCAACACCTTCAAACGCTGCCGATCCACGTCCAGTCCGTCGACGTATACGTGTCCGGATGTCGGGCGCACCAGCCCGGACAGCATCTTCACCAGCGTGGTCTTACCAGCGCCGTTCGGGCCGAGCAAGCCAAAAATCTCACCCCGCTGGATGCCAAACTGCACGCCTTTTACCGCGTGCACCCGCCGTCTTTCGTGAAAACACCGCGCGCCGGTCTTTTCGCTCTTGCTGAAGAAGTGATGGGTATGAAAAATTTTGTGGACATCATCGACGCGTATGATGGAGTTCATGTTCATGCCAGCCCCGACTGCTTGTGCAACACGGACTGTTCGATTTCGCGCAGGGCGGCCTCTTCGTCGCCCAGTTCCTCGAGCTTTCCCAGGAACTCCAGATAGGCGATCTCAATGTTCCGGATTGCGTGTACTGCGATCACAAAAATGAGGCTCTCAAAGTGCCAGTATAAAACGCCCAACAGCACGGCAAACACCACAAATTCAAGCGATTGTGAAAAGGTATTGCGGAAAAAATGCGCATGGACCACCGAAAACAGCACCGCCACAATCACTATACCCGCCCACGATGATCTCAAGTACGTGCACAGAGTCCGCTGGGCCGCGGCGCGGTAGATCACCTCTTCCGTCACCGCCACCCCCACATAGCGGCTCAGGATCAGGGGGCTCTCGATGACGAACTCCCAAATCGTCCTGAGGCCCAGCAAAACTTCCCGCGCGTCGCGCGCACTGCGGTGGACCAGCAGCAGAGAGAGCACGAATATCACATGCCCCAGCAGCAATCCTGCGGCGATAGTAAGTGGGTTCACCAGGCCTCGCCCCACATCGCCGTTCTGCCAGGCAATGATGCAGCCCAAAACGAACAGCGGCACCTGAACCAGATACAGGCTGGCCCGGTTCTCCGCGTTCGACGAAACACGGTCCTGGCGCCCATTCAGCCACAGTGCATGGGCTACATGCAGCCCGAGGAAGGCCAGCAGAGCAATCCTCACGCGCCGGCCCCCTGTTCTTTGGCGTGCAGCGCTTCAATCATCTCCAGGAGAGATTTGCCCTCCATGCGGCCCTTGAGACTCTCACGCAACTCATCGAATTCCCGCCGCAACAGGCCATAACCGTACATGTCGTGCAGCTCGCCGTTCCGCACGACGTGGTCCTTGAGCGTCAGCTCCCGCTTGGCGTTGCTCCGTTCCATGATGCGCCACGAGGGGGTATTAAACGAGTAGATATACGCACTGACGCGATGCAGGTTCAACTCGTCAAAACAGTATTCCATAATGCGGTAGAAGGCCAGGCCGATCACGATACCCTTGCGCAGATTCTTCTGCCCCACATACACGTCGAGACTGCAGGAGCGGTTTCGCCAGCTCACGTTCTGCAGCAAGACCAGACCCACCGGCCCATCCGCCTCCGAATCCAGGATCAGCTGGAACGCCGCGGGCATGGTATGCCCCGGCGCCCGGCCCAGCAGGCCCACGATCTGTTCGCGTATCTGGCGCTGCGAACGCGTCACGTCGCCATACAGAAACAGCTGAAAATCCGGGTCTTCCATCCATTCGACCACCGTGTCGAGATCTTCACGTTCTGCTCGCCGGATAAAAATGTTGCTGCGAAGGGCCATGGATCATCCATCCTCGTGCTGCGACGCACGCAAGGAGAGCGTCTCGTTATTAAACCAGCGCCCGAGGGTATAGAGAACCTCGCGCGCTATCCCATCACTGGTAAACCCCTGCCGAAGGAGAAACGAACGCAAAGCCGTTTCGGTGTCCAGGCACTGGGTGACGATTTTGTTCAAGCGGCGTTCCACAAAAGCCTTGTTCTTCAGGAACGCAAAGGTCTCCCCGGCCATGCCGGTATCCAGATCGGCGTCCTCGATGAACAGCAAAAGCATTTCCCCGTAAAATACGTCCTGACGGCCGGCGCGCAAGCAGCAGAATCCTCGAATCTCGCCCGTGGCGTCTTCCACCGCGTAATATTCGCCCAGCAGCTTGACGTCCTTGCTGCTCAGCAGCTCCCGCAGTTCATCCGTGGTAGGGATAATGGGCTCGCGGCGGCGATCCAGCGCCGCGGCACGGGGTTTCGCCCGCTGATATACCCGTTTCAGCGCGGGGGCGTCGTCGGGCTCTGCTGCTCGAATGCAGCAATGCTCTCCAAAAATCACCGGTTTTCCCTCTTACGATACGGCGGAGGGGCGCAGTGCACCACCGCACCGCGCTCAAATCACGTAGTCTACAGGATGCCCGCTAAAAAAACGAATGCCGGGACCTCACTTGTCTGAGCGCCCCGGCATTCCAGAATCCGTTCGTCAACCTACACGGCAACTTCGTTTTTCTTGGCGTAAACGAAATTCGACCATGCCCGCGAGAGATCATTCCAGAAATCGCTGAATGCATCCGCCCGCTTCGAAGTGATTGTACGAATATGTTTCATCCTGGCTCTCCCTCGGTTTTCGCTGCATATCCCGTGCGGACTTAAAATGCTCCCTCTCAACAGCACTGACGGTTTTGGTACACGCTGAGAGCCGACTGGTTGCGCCGTGCCGCCGCATACGTAAGCACTGCGCAATACAGGCCTTACGTCCCAGCGCCCTCTTTCGCCTGAGTAAACGAAAGGATCGCCGTCAACAAACCTTGAATCAGGGCGACAATATTGATCAACGTCGGAATGTCCGCCGCTTCGACCGGTCGCCTGGTCAATGTCTTGAGGTGTTTCATCTGAGTAGTCCCCTTTCTCTGCCAATCTGTTCCCTGAATTTGGACACTATCCGCCCGTTCCTGTGCTGGAACACATCGGCGGCCACATTCTACTATCCCCTCAGGGGCTTGTCAAGTTCCAAACAGGTTAAAAATTGACAGCTGGTGAGCCCCTAACCGCCTGTTTCACATCATCTTTAGGCTCACCAGCATGATACCGGTCGGAGGCCGTATTGTTACAGGTTCATGCCATCCCTGCCTGTGGCGTCCGGGCCTGATTTCACGTCCACGCGGCCAGAACCACCGGCTTATGCCCAGGCCGCCCCACCGCATGAGGGTTTTCAGGCTAAGTATATGGAATCTCGGCCGTTGGACCGGTACTATGGTGGTTTGCAGCCAAAAACAGTCCCAAGAAGTGGGAAGGAGGTCCCCTCTCATGATCTGGTATGCCCTTGTTCCAGTTGTTTTGGCCCTGAGTGCCCCCGGAGTCGCCGCGGATGGCCCGATCGAGCTCCTGGGCTCGATGGAGCGTTGGGCCCAGTCCGGCGGTTCCGAGGGCTCGTTTGTTCTCGATGCGGGTACGCTGAGCCTCAAAAAAGCGGAAGGCCTTCCCGGCGAGCTTCTGACTGCGGCCGACTATGAAAACTTCGAGCTTCGCTTTGAATTCAACGTCGCATCCTGGACCGCTACCGGTCTGTACCTGCACGCGCCGCGTAACCGGCAGTACCCCGCCGGGCTCGAACTGGAGTTGTCCGGCCACCCGACAGAGCACGACACGCCCTATACCACGGGCGCCATCTTCAGACGGATCCCGCCTCGAGTCAATGCGCGTAAGAAACCCGGCGAGTGGAATACCTGCGAGATCCACATGGACTGGCCCCATTTGCACGTGACCATGAATGGCCAGATCGTCCAGGACGTAGATCTGGAAGCGGCCGGACTGGGGTATACCCTCCGCCGCGGAGCCATCGGGTTCCAGAACAGCGGCCAGGACGCCCTCCAGGTACGCAACATGACGATCATCCCCTTGCCCGACTCGGAGCACGGAATCGTGCTGCCCACGGATGAGGCCCTCACCGGATGGACCGTGGCGAACGGTGAGGCAACCTGGGCGGCTGCGGACGGCGTCCTGCGCGGCGCCGACGGCAACGGCCACCTGGTCCATGAAGCCGTCTGCACGGACTTCGATTTCCGCTGTTATTTCCGCTCGTCGGCCGCCACCACGAATGGGGGCATTCATTTTCGCTGGCCCGAAGACAACAGCCATTCCGGCCAGGAAGTCCAGATCTACGACGTGCCCGCGGCCGTCATGCCGACAGGCAGCATTTACGGCATTGCCCGGTGCGACGACGCGCTCATCCGTCCGGGAGAATGGATGCTGGTGCAGATCATCGCCCGGGGGTCTCACGTGACCACGTATATCGACGGGAGAAAGGCCGCGGAATCGTTCTACTTTGTGACGGTTCGAAATCCCGGCCGTATGGCCCTTCAAATGCACAGTGCGGGCTGGATCGAATTCAAGGATCTGGTCCTCGTGCCGAAAGACACCCGATGAACGGCGGCGCTCCAATCAAAGCGCAGGGCCGGGTCACATCAGGCGGGCCGGCCGGATACCCGAGCCGCGCCTTTCCGGGGATCTGCGTGCTTCCTTCCGGACGATGGTTGTGCGGATTCCGCGGCGCTGTAACGAAAGACAGTGTGGAAGGCCAGCATACCTTCCTGACCTGGTCGGACGACCACGGCGCGTCATGGAGCGCTCCCACCGCTCCGTTCGACCCTCCTGTCCTCAATGGACGGACTGGGCGGTTCCGCGCGCTCTTCTGTACTCCGCTCGGCGGGCGCCGCGTCCTGGCAACGCTGTACTGGGTGGATGCATCCAATCCGGAACGCAGCTTCTTCAATGAGGCCACCGAGGGGCTGTTGGACAGTCATATTTTCCATGCCCTCTCTGAAGATGCCGGGGCCACGTGGGCCTCGCCCGTGAAGATGGACACCACACCCTATGACCAGCCCACGCCAATCACGGGGCCAGCCCTGCTCATGCCCGACGGGCGATGGGTCTGCCAGTTTGAATTGAACAAGCCGTACACGGATCCCACGCCCTGGCGCCATGCGCCGGTCCTGATGTTCTCCCGCGATGCGGGGCTGACCTGGCCGGAGAGTGTCGAGGTCTGCCCTGATCCCGCCAACCTGGTGTTTTACTGGGATCAACGGCCCTCTGTGCTGCCGGATGGTTCGTTGTTTGACGTTTTCTGGACCTATGACCGCGCCGCAGGCGCCTACCGAAACATCCATGCGACCCGGTCCGTCGACGGAGGCCGTTCCTGGCAGCCGGCATGGGACACAGGAGTCCCCGGCCAGCCCGCACCGGTCATCGCGCTGGAAAACGGCGTCCTGGCGCTGGTGTATATGGATCGGACCGGAACGCCGGCGCTAAAACTGCGCCTGAGCCGGGACGGGGGGCACACCTGGCCGCAATGCAGCGAGCGGACGCTTGATGATTTTTCAGCCTTGCGCCCGGGCGGCCACGCCACCATGCAGGATGCCTGGGCTGAGATGGGCGCCTTTTCATCCGGCCTGCCTGCGGCCTGCCGCACGCTGGACGGCGATCTGCTGGTGGTTTATTATGCCGGGCCGCACACCGATCACACCGACATCCACTGGATGCGGCTGGACGGGGCGGCGCTTGCAGCGGAAGGGGTTGTCTGAGCCACGGACACGGGCGTTTCACCTTGGCGCACCGCGGCGCGGAACTTGCCTTCCCGCTGTCCAACAGGTAACGTGAAGGAAGAATGATCGCCATGGTTCTGGCGCGTTTCCGTTTATATACTGGGGAAGATACTGCGCGTACAACGCCAATCGGAATTAAGTGGAGGAAATCATGAGTAAGAAGGATGTCTCAGCAGGCAACAATCGTTGGATTGGCGATTTCCCGAAAATCGGTATCCGCCCGATTATCGACGGGCGCCGTAAAGGGGTCCGAGAGTCCCTCGAAAACCAGACCATGAGCCTGGCCAAAGCCGCGGCCAGACTCCTGACCAGGCAACTGCGCTATCCGAACGGCGCCCCCGTCGAATGTGTCATCGCGGACACCTGCATCGGCGGCGTTGCGGAAGCCGCTCAGGCTGCCGCCAAGTTCGCCAAAGAAGGCGTGGGCGTCTCGCTCTCCGTCACGCCCTGCTGGTGTTACGGTTCCGAGACCATGGACATGGATCCCCTCATGCCGAAAGCCGTCTGGGGCTTCAATGGCACCGAACGCCCCGGCGCCGTCTATCTGGCCGCGGTGCTGGCGGCGCACAACCAGAAGGGCCTGCCCGCGTTCAGCATCTATGGCCGCGACGTGCAGGATTCGGGCGATACCGCCATTCCCGCCGACGTGCAGGAGAAGATGCTGCGCTTCGCGCGCGCCGGCCTCGCTGCCGCCCTCATGCGCGGAAAATCCTATGTGTCGATGGGCAACGTCTCCATGGGCATTGCAGGCTCGGTGGTCGACCAGAGCTTCTTCGAAAGCTATCTCGGCATGCGCGTCGAAACCATCGATATGTCGGAGTTTGTGCGCCGCATCGACGAAAATATCTACGACAAAGCCGAGTTCGAAAAAGGCCTGAAGTGGGTGAAGAAGCACTGCAGGGAAGGAAAAGACGGCAACCCGAAGCACCTGCGCCTGAGCCCCGCCCAGAAGGCCAAAGTCTGGGAAACCTGCGTGAAGATGTATCTCATCGGGCGCGACATCATGTGCGGCAACCCCAAGCTTGCGCGCATGGGCTGGGGCGAAGAAGCCCTCGGACGCAATGCCCTGGCCGCGGGATTCCAGGGCCAGCGCCAGTGGACCGACCATTTTCCCAACGGCGATTTCATGGAAGCCCTGCTGAACTCCTCGTTTGACTGGAACGGCATCCGCGCGCCTTATCTCATGGCCACCGAAAACGATTGCCTCAACGCGACGGCCATGATCTTCGGCTACCTGCTCACGAATACCGCGCAGGTCTTCGCCGACGTGCGGACTTATTGGAGCCCCGATGCGGTCAAGCGCGTCACCGGCCATGTGCTGTCGGGCGACGCTGCCGGCGGCCTGATCCACCTCATCAATTCGGGCGCGGCCGCCCTCGACGGCAGCGGCCGACAGACCCACAAGGGCAAACCCGTCATGAAACCCTTCTGGGAGGTCGACGCCAAGGAAGTGAAAGCCTGCCTGGAAGCCACCACGTGGTACCCCGGCAACCGCGAATACTTCCGCGGTGGCGGTTTCTCCTCGTGCTTCCTGACCGAGGGCGGCATGCCCGTGACGCTCATTCGCGTCAACCTGGTCAAAGGCCTCGGGCCGGTGCTCCAGCTCGCCGAAGGCGTCACCTGCAGCCTCCCGTACGAGGTGCACGCCCAACTCAACGACCGGACCGATCCCGGCTGGCCCACCACGTGGTTCGCGCCGCGCGTCACGGGGTCGGGACCGTTCCGCGATGTCTATTCGGTCATGAACAACTGGGGCGCCAACCACGGGTCATTCGCCTACGGCCACATTGGCGCCGACCTGCTCGCGCTGGCGTCGATCCTGCGCATTCCCGTCTGCATGCACAACGTCGAAGAGGCGGACGTGTTCCGTCCCTCGGCCTGGTCGGCGTTTGGTGCACAGGACCCGATGGGCGCCGACTACCGCGCCTGCGCCAATTTTGGGCCTCTGTACGGCCGCTACTAAAAACCGGTGTAGCCGCTGGGGGAGTCTCCCGCCTGGGAGATTCCCCCGCGTTGTTTCTTCTGAGGAGGGCGTATCGTTCCCTTGTGGCGGGATCTGCCTGGCCCGGGCCGGAGAAGCACACAAAATGCCGAGGATTGCTGGAGTGAGTTTCATCCCATGACCCAGGAGCAATGGCACACCCTGCTGGCCGTGGTGGACGGCACCCATGCTGGCCCGCCGCCCGCGGGGTTCATCATCGACAGCCCCTGGCTGCCCAACTGGGCGGGCATGTCGATCCTCGATTATCTGAGCAGCGAATCCCGCTGGTTTGAGGCCAATCTCCAGGCCGTCGAGCGTTTTCCCGACGCCCTCTTCCTTCCCGGTTTCTGGGCGGAATACGGCATGTGTACCGAGCCCTCGGCATTCGGGGCAAAGTGCATTTTTCCAGACAACGAGTTCCCGTTCGCTGAGAGGGCCTGCGAAAGCATCGAACAGGCCGCCACGCTCCCCAAACCCGATCCCAGGACCGACGGCCTCGCCCCGTTCGTGCTCAAACGGCTGCAGCATCTCGAACCACGCATCGTGAACGCCGGCCACGCCATCCGTTTCGCCGTCGCCCGGGGGCCGCTCAACATTGCGGGGTTTCTCCTCGGCAATACCGAATTATTGCTCGCGTTGAAGATGGATCCCGATGCATCTCACAGCCTTCTGAACACGTTAACCTCCTACCTCGAAGACTGGCTCAAGCTTCAGGCCGCTGCCTTTCCCAGTATCGACGGCGTGTTGATGCTCGACGACCTGGTGGGATTCCTCGGACCGGACGATTTTCAGGAATTCGCCCAACCCTATCTCAAACGCGCTTTTGAGGCGATTGACGCGCGCGTGCGTTTCTTTCATAACGACGCCGAAGGGCTGATCTGTGCGCCGTTTCTAGCCGGTACCGGCATCAACCTCTTCAATTTCTCGCACAACCATCCGCTGCAGGCCATGCGCGAGGCTGCGGGCGAACAGGTTGCCCTGCTCGGCAACATCCCGCCGAGGGATGTGCTGGCCCAGGGCACTCCGGACCAAGTGCGGCAGTCAGTGCGCGAACTCCTCGAATCCATAACCGATACGCGCGGGCTGATCCTGTCCTGCGGCGGCGGCATGCCTCCCGGCGTGCCGGCCGAGAACATCGACGCCTTCCTGGAAGCCGCAGCGGACGGTTGACGGCCGGCGCGTCCGGATCACCCCCGTGGCTGCGTTAAAGAAGGGCAGACACAGGGGTCTGCCCCTACGCGCTGCGCAGCCAGATATGTATCAGAGCATGCCCGGCTCGTGTTTGCGGTTTGCGCCGGGCGACGGGATTCGCTATCCTCAGGGGATGCACGAACTGTCATTTGCACAACAGATTTTGGAAACGATTCAACGCGAAACGGCCGGCTATGAGGGCGCACGCGTGACCCGGGTGTGCCTGCGCGCCGACGAATATCTCGCACTCGAACCCGCCAGCCTCCGATTCTGTCTGGAGAGCATTGCCGTGGACACCATCATGGAGGGCGCGGTCATCGAGATCGAAGAAGAACCGCTGCCGCCGGGCGCTGAGCGGCCGCTGTTTGGCGCTGGATTGGTTATTGAGGAGATCGAGCTGGATGAGCAAAACGATCAAACTTGAGCAAAAAGTGCAGGCCAAAGGCC
>DAOSJS010000134.1:0-9936 GCA_035367355.1 Candidatus Hydrogenedentota bacterium | reverse complement strand
AGGCTGCGCAGGCTCCGGAATTGGGAGAATCGCCTGATGCACAGCTTCTCGCTGACCCTGGTTGCGCTGGCAGTCGTGTTGATCCCGCTGTTGGCGCTGGCAGTACTGGTGCTCCTGGTATTGGGGCTGGTGCGTATCTTTACGGGGCAGCCGATTCGCACGAGCCCCGCGCTGGAAGCCCAGGAAGCGGCGCTTATGCAGGAGCTGCACCGCAACATGGCCCGGCTGGAGGAGCGGCTCGAAAACATTGAGACCCTCGTGCTCGAACGGGAAGGACACAAATCGGATTCGCTCCGTAAATAATCCTGCCCGTGCTGGACACAGCGGAACGGAGTGGCGTATGGACACCGTATGGACGGCGGCGATGGCCCTGGCAGGGCATTCGCACAGCCTGGGGCTGGCGGTGGTTTTGCCCTTTCTGGGGCCTGCAGCTGCCGTTGCCGGGCTGCGGCCTGCCGCAGGAGACTGACTATGAACCCGCATTACGAGCCTCAGACTAAAGGCCTGTACCGGTCGCGCCAGGGCCTCTTTTTCGGCGTGTGCCGGGGTGTCTCCGACTACCTCGACGTATCCGTATTCTGGGCGCGGGTGATTGGGGTGCTGCTCCTTTTCTTTACGGGCATCTGGCCGGTTCTCGGGTTGTATATTCTCGCGGCGCTGTTGATGAAACCGGCGCCCGTGGTGCCCTTCCAGAGCATCGAGGATGCGGAGTTCTACAACTCGTACACATCGTCGCGTTCGATGGCGCTGTACCGCCTCAAACGCACATTCGACAACCTCGATCGGCGAATCCAGCGCATCGAGAGCATCGTGACCGCGCGCGATTACAACTGGGAGCGCCGCCTGCGCGAGTAACGCCCTGCGCGGCCGCGGGCCGCGCCCCGCTCACGAATACGTGAAATACACGGTAGCGGTGCAGGGACGATCCACACGGATCCGGATCCAGTGAGCCGAGAACGCGTCTGGAAATTCGTGGTGGAAATAGGAACCGGGCGCGACGGCCAGGGAATCGTACGTCTGCCATGAGCCGTTGCCCAGAAAATCCACTTCCAGTGTAAAACTGACCGCCTCCCTGGCCTGGTGCGTGATGTGCACGCATTTCTTGTCGAATCCGGTCATCAAAAAGGGGTCGGACGCTGCGTCCGGCGTCACGGGCGTATCCCACCAGGGGCCGCCCCAGCCGGAAGGTTTCCCCATGGACCAGAGGGAATCGATGTTGCCGAACCACAGGCCGGACTGCGGCTGGCCGACGGCGTTGTCGGTCTGGTCGCTTGCCATGACGAACAGGCCACGCCAATGGCAGAAATCAGGCACGATGCGCAGGTGCGTCGAGATGGGCCGAATGCCCCAGATACGCCCGTCGTAGATGAGCGCGGGCAGTTCATAGAACATCCCGTGCAGATCCATCAGATAGCGTTCGGTCTGTGCCTCGCGGATGCGCATCCACTCGGTATTCCACGTGTGATCGAAGGCGTGGCTGGCTTTGGGGAGCAGGTAGCGGGACCACGTGCCGTTCTGCAGCACGCGTAAAATGGCCGCCGACTTGCACCAGCCCGTGGCAAACAGCGTGTTGCCATACCGCTCGCCGGGAGAAGGGTTCTGTTTGCCCGACACCTCAACAAAGGGATTCCGCTCGAGAACACGCCACCGGTCGCCGTCCCATTCGCCCAGGCATCCGGACGCCCGCGTGCCCAGAAATTCGGGCTCCTCGTAGGTGTTATTGGCCACCACCAGGCGGCCCTGGGCCGTGTGCGCTCCCTTGAAATGAGGCTGGCCTTCAATGCCCAGCTCCGCGGTCACATCGGCCAGTTCCCGCGTTTCCAGGGTCAGCAGATCGGTCTCAAAGAGCAAACCCTCCATGGTCAGGAAATAGACCATGGTCTTGGGATGTACGAGATGGCGGGCGGTAGCGGTGAGGCGGTGTTTCGCCAGGGCGTCAATCGTGCGCACCCGGCCTTCAGCATCGATGACATGCGGGCCAATCACGGCCTGGAGCGTCTCCCAGTGCACCAGACGGTTCGCGAAGGTGCCTGTGACGGAGGCCGGGTGCAGGTGCATGGTCATGTCGTCGCGGATTTCATACAGGCCGATGCCGTCACCCGCAATGTGTGCGACATAGCCCACTGCCCACAGGCGATCCGCCCACGGGATCAGCGCGCCGATGCCCGTCTCGCTGCGGCTTCCCGCGCCGGGCGCAAACACCGTCATATTCGGAAACACGCCGTCCACCTGAATGGGAGTGCTCTCAGCTGCAAAAACGCCTGCAACCCCCAGCATAAATATCGTCACACAAAGCACGGTGCGCATGGTCAACCTCCGGGTACATCAACACAAACGGCTGTTCACGCCCGGTATATTAGGCATGTGGAGGAAGTGCATCAAGCCTTCGAAATCCGTCATTTGCGATCTCGCCGGTGCATGGAACGGGTGCATGGAACACAGGACGACGCCGGGGAAGCAATTTTTGGATGGTTCAGGCAAGTAGCGGATGCGCCAAGCAACGCGGCATTGCGGGCCATTCCGCGCCTGCGGATGAGTTCTGTGCTCTGACCTGGCCAACCCAGGTTTGCGCAGCGCGCAGGGCCAGGCCCAGGTGTCTGCCCTTCTTCAAGGCAGTCGCAGGGGCTATCCGGATGGGCGGCCAAAGGGGGCCACCCCTGCAATCCGGAGGGGAACCGCGCCACGTCCGCCAGCGCCCTGCGGGGAACACAGAAATCCGCTGCCCGAGAAATATTTGGATGCAACGCACCTGTCCCCCGCTGGCGGGGGTGAATCGGCGATAGCCGATTCGGGGGTGGACAGCGGCCTCAACCCCACGGCAAACCTCCCATGCTTGACAGAAAAACCATGGACGCAGCAATACACCCCAGCCCAATTCGCAAATCCCACCACGCCCGAGGCGGCGGCTCGTTTGCGAAGGCTGCGCGGGCCCGCTACCATGCGCTCCAAGGTAGTACATTTCTCGTAACTCCGGGGAGCATGCTGTGCGATTTTCAGGGGCATTCTTTTTTGTTGTGGCGGTTGCGGTATCCGCGTCGGGCCAGATGGTTTTCGTCGAGGCGGAGGGTTTTGAGGAGCTGGGCGGCTGGGTCGTTGATCAGCAGGCGATGGACCAGATGGGTTCACCGTACCTGCTCGCGCACGGCCTGGGCGAGCCGGTCAAGGATGCCGCCACAGACGTGCTGTTCCCCGAACCGGGCGCCTACCGGGTATGGGTGCGGACGCGCGACTGGGTGGCGTCGTTTGGCGCTCCTGGCGCACCCGGGCGGTTTCAGGTGCAGGTCGACGGCGTGCCTCTGGAGCCCGTCTTCGGGACGGAAGGGGCCGCCTGGCATTGGCAGGACGGCGGCCTCATCGAGATCGCCGGTCCGCGCGTCCGGCTGTCGCTGCATGATCTCACGGGGTTTGAAGGGCGCTGCGACGCGCTGTTGTTCACAAAAGACACGGCATTCGTCCCGCCGGATGACGGGGAGGCGCTGCTGTCGTTTCGGCGCGCGGCGCTTGGCCTGCCGGAACGGCCGCAGGATGCGGGTCAGTTCGATTTTGTCGTGGTGGGCGGCGGGATCGCAGGCACCTGCGCGGCGGTTTCGGCGGCCCGGCTCGGTTTGAGCGTCGCGCTCGTGCAGGATCGGCCCGTGCTGGGCGGCAACAACAGCTCCGAGGTGCGGGTCCATCTTCAAGGCAAGACCAATCTGCCGCCGTACCCGGCCCTGGGCAACCTGGTGCGCGAACTGGACTCGGGGATGTCGGGCAATGCGCGGCCGGCGGCGAATTACAACGACGGGAAAAAGCTGGCTGTGGCCACGGCGGAGCCGAACCTCGCCCTCTTTCTCAACATGCATGCGTACCGGACAGAAATGGCCGGCGACAGCATCGCGGCGGTGCTGGCAAAAGACACGCACACGGGCGAGGAATGGCGTTTTCCGGCGCGGTGGTTCGCCGATTGCACGGGCGACGGATCGATTGGATTTCTGGCGGGGGCGGATTACCGCATGGGACGCGAGAGCCGTGCGGAAACCGGGGAGGCGCTGGCGCCGGAACAGCCCGACGCCATGACCATGGGCTCCTCGGTGATGTGGTATTCGAAAGAAACGGATGCGCCGGCGCCGTTTCCCGAATGTCCGTGGGCGGAGCTGTTCACGGAGGAAACGGCACAGAAGGTCACGGCGGGCGAGTGGGACTGGGAAACCGGCCTGAACCGCAACCAGGTGACCGAGATCGAACAGATCCGCGACCACGCCCTGCGGGTGATCTACGGAAACTGGGCCTTTCTCAAAAACCACAGCGCAGATAAGGAAGCGTATGCCAACCGTCAACTGGACTGGGTGGCGTATATGGCGGGAAAACGCGAATCACGGCGGCTGCTGGGCGATGTGGTTCTTCAACAGCAGCACATCGAGTTTCGCCGCGAGTTTGAAGACGCCTGCGTGACAACCACGTGGAGCATCGACCTGCATTATCCCGAGCCCACAAACACCCAGCAGTTTCCGGGGCGGGAGTTCCGGACCATTGCCGAGCACAAAACGATCGTGCCGTACGCGATACCGTACCGGTGCCTGTATTCGCGCAATATCGACAACCTGTTCATGGCGGGGCGGGACATTTCGGTCACGCACGTCGCGCTGGGCACGATCCGCGTCATGCGCACCGGCGGCATGATGGGCGAGGTTGTCGGCATGGCCGCGTCGCTGTGCCGGAAACACGATACGACGCCGCGCGGGGTGTATGCGCGTCATCTGAGGGAGCTCCAGGCGTTGATGCAGGCGGGGATAGGCCAGGCGCCGCAGGAAGTGGCGCTTCAACCGCCTCCGTGGCGCGACGATGCCGGGCCGAATCTGGCCCTGGCCGCATCGGTGACGGTCTCGAGCACGCTCGATGAAGCGCAGTATCCTCCGGCACACATCAATGACGGCGTTATTGACCTTGAGGATGCCGGCAGCCGCTGGTGCAGCGCCCGCAAAGGCCTCCCCCACACCGTCGATTTCCGCTGGGACACCCCGCAGACGATCAATGCCGCGCGGATCGTGTCCGGGTGGCGCACCGGGCCGCATGATATCCAGGGCTATGTGGAAGCATTTGCGTTGCAGGTGTATGACGATGGCGCCTGGCGGGACATCCCGGGGACTGCGATAGAAGGCAACGCCGCGCACGACTGGCACGCCCGGTTTGATCCCGTAACGACCGACAGGCTGCGCCTGGAGGTTCGCGCGGCCGAGGGAGACCTGGCGCGTCTATTCGAAGTGGAGCTGTTCAATCTTCCGGAAGAATAGAGGGAATCACGGGTTTCACAGGTTGAAATTCAATGCTGCGCCGATGCGGGGCAACCCCCAACACCTGCCGCATCAGCCGAGAGAGGAGAAGCGCCGTGTTTGCAGTGCTGTTGCTTTGTTCGATGACCTTGTCGGGTGTTCCAGAGGCGCCGGTGGCCGCGTGGGAGTTCAATTCGCCCGAGGAAGCGCGTCCCTGGCGGGCCAACAGTCATATGGAACATGTTTCCGTCGAGAACGGGGTCCTGTCCTGCGATACCATTGACTGGGACCCCTTTTTCACGTATTCCGAGGCGGAGCTCGCGACCAGCCCGACGCAGTTCGTAGTCCTCCGCATCCGCGCCAGTAAGGCGGGCGAAGGGCAGTTATACTGGACTTCAAAGACGGAAGGCCAGTACGGCGGCTTTGATCCGTCGAAAGTGACGAATTTTACGGTGGAGAAGCCAAACGTCTGGCAAGAAATCATTCTTCTCCCGTTCTGGCATACCGAGGGCACGCTCCGGCAGCTGCGGCTCGATCTGTATGAAGGCGCCCATTTCGAGGTCGACTGGCTCCGCGTCTATGACCGCGCCGAAGGCGCCGCCCCGGCCAGTGGCACATATCGCTGGGAATTTGATGACGGCGGCGATTCCTGGCGGCTGCGGTCCGGAAGCCGCACGCTCGTGTCTCCTCCTCTTCACCTGGACATTTCGGAAAAAGGGTGGATCTCGCTCGCGGTTAAAGCGAATGTAGCCACGACGGCGTCGCTGTTCTGGGCCAATTCCACCGGGCCTGGGTCGCATGTGCTGAGCTTTGAGGTGCCTGCGTCCGATACGTTTCAGACCTGCGACATTGAATTGCAGGGCGAATCCGCCTGGCGCGATGTCATCGTGGCGCTCGGCATCGAGGCCGCAGTGGAATCCGGTTTCGCCGTACAATCCATCGAAATAACAGATAAACCCCTGGGTCCGGCGGATATTCGCGTGCTTCATTTCGGGTTTGAGAACGGTGTGAACCGCGCAGAGCGCGACAGCCTGGTCGTCGCCCGTTTCGTCAATGACGGCGGTGCGGCATCTCCGCCCACCAGCGCGCGCCTGGTTTTGCCGGACGGGCTGTCGCTCGTCGAGGGAGACGCTGTGCAGCCGCTGCCGGCGCTTGCGTTCCGTGAGCGGGCTGAGCTGACGTGGACGCTCCGGTCGGCCGCTCCCGGGACGGCCCGGCTCCTCCTCGAGTTCCCGGAAGGTGCGTCCGTGGCCGGCCAGACCGCCGCGCTTGAGTTTCTCGCGCCCATGCCCGTGCAACCGGCGGATTATGTGCCCGAACCCAGGCCAGTGGAGACCGGCATCGACGTGTTCGCGTATTACTTTCCGGGCTGGAACGTGGGCGTCAAATGGAACCCGATTCGCTTTGTCGATCCGATCCGGAAGCCGTTGCTCGGGTATTACGATGAAGGCCTGCCCGAGGTGGTCGACTGGCAGATCAAATGGGCTGTCGAGAACGGCATTAAAGGGTTTCTCGTCGACTGGTACTGGTCCGCAGGACGCCAGTCTCTCACACACTGGTTCAACGCCTACCGCCAGGCGCGGTACCGCGACCAGCTTCAAGTCGCCATCATGTGGGCGAACCACAACGCCCCCAACACCCATTCGGCGGAAGACTGGCGCCAGGTGACCCGGGAATGGCTCGACCAGTACTTCAACCTGCCGGGGTATTACCGTATCGACGGTAAACCCGCGGTATTCATCTGGGCGCCCGACAACATCCGCCGCGATCTGGGCGGCACCGACGCCGTAGCTCAATCTTTCGCGGAATCGCAGCAGATGGCGCGCGATGCCGGGTACGAGGGCATCACCTACGTCGCCATGGGATACAACGTCTCGCGCGAGCGTTCGGACATGCTCGCCAGAGAGGGCTACAGCGGTTTTACCACGTACCACGAATGGGGCGATGCCGTGAAGCAGTCTCCGGTGCCCCATCGCGCGCAATTCAGCGATGTCGCCGACACCAGCGTGGCCGCATGGGACGCCCGCGAAGCCATCGCCGGCCCGCTGACCTATTATCCCGTCGCCGATACCGGGTGGGACTCGCGGCCCTGGCACGGTCCCCGTTCGCTGGCGATTCTCGGCAGGACGCCCGCGCTTTTCGAGCGCGTGCTCCGCGATCTCAAGACCTGGGCCGAGGCCCACGACCGCGGCATGGTGATCCTGGCCCCGGTCAACGAGTGGGGGGAAGGGAGCTATATTGAGCCCAACACCGAATTCGGATTTGACATGTATGAGGCGGTGCGGCGGGTTTTCGCTGCCGGCGAGCCGGCGTCCTGGCCCGTCAACATCGGCCCGGCCGACGTCGCACGGGGCCCCTACGAATTTCCCCCGCGCCTTGCGCGCAACCGCTGGGACTTCTCCGATGGCGTGCAGGAATGGTCAGCGCTGATGGGTGTTTCGGAGCTTGTGGCGCAAGACGGCGTTTTGCGCTTCACGACAAGCTCCAATGACCCTGCCATCCAGAACGGCGTGCTGGATGTGCAGGCCGCGCAGTATGCGCGCATGATCATCGTCATGCAGGCCACGGGCAAGCCGGAAGAGAGGATGAGCGGCCAGCTCTTCTGGTCGGAGACCGGCGCCGCGATTACCGAGAGCACCAGCATCCGGTTCCCGCTTTTCAGGGATGGCGAGAGACACACGTACACCCTGAATCTCAGCGCACATCCCCGGTGGCGCGGCGAAATCACGTCCCTGCGCTTCGATCCGTGCGACAAGGCCGGCGTTGCGGTCGCCATAGACGAGATCCGCCTGGAAAAATAGCCGCTGGCCCGAGCAACAGCGCGCCGCGCCAAAGTGTGCATTACCGGGCGTAAATGCAGTACAATTACGCCTTTACTGCGAATTTGAAGCCGTAACGAATGGAACAAGTCATGCCTGCGGAAACGAAGTTTAAACGAACCATCATCACGGGGGCGCTGCCGTATGCCAACGGCCACATTCATCTGGGGCATATTGCCGGCGCCTATCTTCCGGCGGATATCTATGCCCGGTTCAAGCGCCTCTGCGGCCACCCGCTGCTCTACATCTGCGGGTCGGACGAATACGGGGTGCCGATCACGCTGACGGCCCTCAAGGAAGGCTGTTCGCCGCAGGAGGTCATCGACCGGTATCACGCGGCCAACGACGAATCGTTCGCCCAGCTCGGCATTTCATTCGACATCTACGGGCGGACCTCGTGGCCGATCCACACCGAGACGACGCAGGCGTTTTTTCTCAATCTGTACCAGGGCGGCCACATCGAGAAGCGCGAAATGGAGCTGTGGTATTCCGAGCAGTCCGACCGGTTCCTGCCGGACCGGTATGTTCGAGGCACCTGCCCCAAATGCGGCTTCGAAGAGGCGACAGGCGACGAGTGTGAGAATTGCGGCGCGCAGTATTCAGCGAACGACCTCATTGCTCCAAAAGCGAATATTCCCGGCGACAGCTCGACACCGATCCTCAAGAAGACGGTCCACTGGTTTCTGCGGCTTCAGGATTTCACCGGAGAGCTCACGGCCTGGCTCGACAGCCACCCGGAGTGGCGCGCCAACGTCAAGGGCATTGCGTACAGCTGGGTGGATGATCTCCGGGCCCGCTGCATCACCCGCGACACCGACTGGGGCGTGCCGATCCCGCTCGACGACCCCGACACGGCGGGCAAACGGTTTTATGTGTGGTTTGACAACGCCATCGGCTACGTTACGAACACGCGGCAGTACTACCTCGACCGGGGCGAGCCGGATGGCTGGGAACGGTGGTGGAAAGACCCCGCGAGCCGGCTGATCCATTTCATCGGGAAAGACAACGTGCCGTTCCATGCGGTCATGTTTCCCACCTATCTGATGGGCCAGGGAGACTATATCCTCGCCGACAACGTGGTGGGCAATGAATACCTCAACATCCTCAACCGCGAGACCGGCAAGACCGAAAAAGGCTCGAAATCCAAAGGCAACATGATCAGCGTGCGGTGGTTCACGTCGCGCTTTTCGACCGACGCCATCCGCTACTATCTTTGCTCGATCATGCCCGAATCGCGCGACGCGGCGTTCGACTGGGACGATTTCTACGGCCGGTACAACGGAGAGCTCTCCAATGTCGTGGGCAATTTCATTCACCGTTCGCTGACCATGACCGTGAAGAACTTCGAGTCCCGGGTGCCTGAGCCGGGCCCATTGGATGACGGTGACCGGGCGATGCTGGCGGCTATCCCGGAGCAGCTCGACGGGGTAGCCGAGGCGCTCGAAAACTTCCGGTTCCGGCAGGGGCTTGAACGGTTTGTTGATCTGGCCCGCAAGGCCAACGTCTATTTCGACGGCAAACAACCCTGGATGACGCGGAAGACCGACCTGGGGCGCACCGCGACCACCTTATACGTCTGCTGCCAGGTCGTGCGCGCCTTATGCGTGGCGATGGCGCCGTTCGTGCCTGATGGCGCGCAGCAGCTCGCGAAGGTGATCGGCATTTCCTTGCCGGAAGGCGGGTCTGATGGCGGTGCAGACGGCTGGAACGCAGGCAGGGACGGCCTGGCCGCGGGCTCGCCCCTGCAAGAGCCCGAGGTGCTTTTTCCGAAGCTCGACAAAGACTACACAGCCGAATGCGCCGACGCCCACATGCGCGGAGAAGCGTTCTAATTTCGGGGAGACGGGTACATGGCCGGGGACGAGATT
>DAOSJS010000133.1:0-9936 GCA_035367355.1 Candidatus Hydrogenedentota bacterium | reverse complement strand
AGGCACCCGCGCCCACAAACAGAAACAGCAGCACTTCCCGCCAGTTCTTGCGTTGAAAACAGGCGGCCGGGACCAGGATCAACGGCACCATGCCCACATAACACAGCCGGGGCAAACCGCCGGGCCGCGAGCTGAACGTCTGAACTACGGCTTCCCGGAACGAGCCGGGGAGCAATCCCCCCGACCGGAGGTACCACAGCGCCGCCGACGGCGAATCGAGGGCCATCGCCCAGACAGCTGTGGGAATCCACTGAATGGCCGACAGGCAGACGGCAAGCGTTCCACCCAGGACGATGCCGCTCAAGGCAATGCGCAATCCGAACTCGCCCGGGCGCCGTGTAAATCCGTGCAAAATGACATACAGAACCAGCACGGGGAGGGTCACCGCCACAATCGCGTAGGCGCCGGACAGAATGAACAGCGCGCCCGCCAGCCCGGCCAGCAAAGCCCAGCTGCGCCGGCCGGAATGCGCGAATTCGCGGCCTGCCCAGAACAGAAACGGCATCCAGGCGAGCGCGGAGGCGAGATGTGGCCGCGACATGGCCGCGGCGGATGCGCCCGCGAACGCATAGACAGCACCGCCCACGAGTGCCGCCAGATAATTCAGGCCGAGCGAGCGCGCAAACAGGGCGCAGCCGAAGCCCATCAGCGCCAGGCAGATGAACGAATGGAGCGCCATGGCGTGGCCGGTGTCCGAAAGCAGGAACACGGCGTTGAGCGGCTGAAAGAGGCCGAGCCGATGGTCGGCAAGTAATGGTACGCCGCACAGCTGACGCGAATTCCACTGAGGCAGGTGTCCGCTTCGCATGCGGCCGTAGGCGTAATGCATCGCGGGGTAGACGAACTGGTACAAGTCGCTGTTTTCGTATGATTCGCTGGCGGGCACATCCGTCAGCTCCACCTGCTGCCAGTAAAACGGCGCGGCGATAACGAATGTGACGGCCAGCAGAAACAGCGCGATGCTTCCGTAGCGGGAGCTTTGAGGTATCGTAGTCTCCACGCGCCTGGCCCTTTCTCAGGCTGCCATTTCAACAGTTCATCCGGTTATAACGCGCCGTGTTCTTCACAGAACGGGCAGGAGGGCCCAGCCGCCGCACGGGCCAAACGAGAGTCTATCATTGCACGCGCCAGAGTGTCCATTGACCGAATCGCGCCATCTAAGATCTTACCGGGGATGGTATCGTCTTGCCATTTGCGATCTTACCGGAAAATGGAAGACACGGCGATGTCAGATGCCCTGAGGCCGCCTCAAGCTGCCTCCTCGCCGGCGTATAGAACCCAGCCCACAGCTCAAACGGAAGACTTCTTCCCTTCCGGAGAGATGACAGAACCTGAATCCCACGATCAACCTCCATGCCTGGTGAGAAATCAATGGGTGCGACAGCTTGTCGTTCAGGCGGCTGCACCTCAGGGTGTGAATCCTCCGGGCTGTGGCCGTGGTTTCCTTGAATCTGCGCTGTCTTTATCCGTAGGATGAGGTAGGAGTGCTCTGAACATCTGCGAGGGTGAGTACGGTATGGAAACCACTGACCTGACTGTCGTCACATTGACGCGAGGCCAGCCCCAGGTGTTATCCATGTGCCTCAATCACCTGGAGCTGCAGACCTATCCGGCGGCCAGGTTTGAGGTCATTGTAGTCGCCTTCCCCGGAGCCACGGGTACCACAGCCATGCTTGAACGGTTCTGTTCGGGCGGGCCGGTGCGAATGCGCTGTGTTCATGCGCCGGAGGAAAATGTGGCCGCGGCACGCAACCTGGCCACCATGCAGGCCCAGGGGCAGTGGCTGCTGTTCCTCGACGAAACGCTGCTTGCGGGAAGCCACCTTGTGGAAAATCACGTGAAATGCCAGCAGCGCAACGGCAATGCCGCCGCGGCGGTGGGCCGGATCAGCTACCACCCGCAGTTCGGCGCACGCACTGCGTCGAAGGCCTGGCGAATGACACAGCAGGCATTTCAACCTGGCCAGCCGCTGAGTTTTCTGGATTGGCGCGCCCGGAATTTGAGTCTGCCGCGGGACGCCGTGCTGGAAGCAGGGGGATTCAACGAAGACCTGCCTTTCGAGGGTTTGGAGGCCATGGAACTGGGTTATCGCCTGGAACGCAGCACCGGAATTCGAGGCTGTTACTGTGACCAGGCTCAGGCATTCGTCTGGAAGCCGGAATCTCTGGGCCGGGAAGTCGAGCGCTCCTATGCGGAGGGATATTGGCTGCATCATCTCTTCGAAACCACGGAATCGGAGCAATTGCGCGAGCGGTACCGGGGCATGGTATCGGCCTGGCGCGGTGCGGCAGACCCGATAATGCTCCCTCTGGCCCACCGGCTGTGTCCCGCGCTGGCGTACAACTCTCGAACGTTTAACGCTTTGCGCTTTCGGGCGCTTCGCAGTGCGTTCCGGCGGGGGTATCGCGACGCGAACCGCGGCCGGCCCGCCGTCCTGCCCGTCCGGTACATGCCGGATGAATCCTAGCTCGAGCTGGGCGAATTTCTCCGGCCGGCCGTTCGCACTCTTTCAACCGCCCCCGAAAACGTATTATGATGGAGACGGGCTTGTGCTGCACCGTGAAGCGGGCGCCCAGGGGGCGCAGCGGCGGGCACGAAAGGGGCGTGCCGGCTCCGGCGGGTATCGAGCCTCTGAACACGATTCACCGGGTAGACGACTATGCGTTTGATTCATACGGCGGACGTTCATCTGGACAGGTGCTTTGCTTCGGCGCACACGCCCCCGGGGTTTGGGAACCGCAGGCGCCAGAGCCTGCGCGATGTGTTTCACGCCATTGTTCGGCGTGCGGGCGAGTGGCCCGCCGATGCGCTGTTGATTGCGGGCGACCTCTTCGACCTGGAGCGCGTAACCCGCGACACGGTGCGGTTTCTGCAGGCAGAATTCGAATCGATCCGGCATGTGCCCGTATGTATCGCGCCGGGCAATACCGATCCTTTTGTGCCGGGCTCACCGTATGCCGAAGAAGAGTGGCCCGGCAACGTCATGATTTTCGACCAGCCCCAATGGCGCTCTTTCGTGCTTGACGGGAACGGAACGACGGTGCACGGGTTTGGGTTTGACGGCCCGGACGTGCCGGCCAGCCCTTTCGGCACGTTTCCACCGATTCAACTTGGCGCGACGCATGTCGCGGTGGCGCACGCCTCAGCGCTGGGCCACCAGCCGCCCGGGAAAGCCGCATGTGCGCCCTTCGAGCCGGCCACGGCCGCGGTAGACGGCCTGCGCTATCTTGCGCTGGGTCATTTTCATGCCTATACGCCCATTTCCGGGCCATGTCCAACCGTAATGGCGTATTCGGGCGCGCCGGAAGGACTCGGTTTTGACGAGACCGGCATGCGCCATTACCTCGAAGTGAAGATCGACGGAGATCGCGTCCACGTCACGCCGGTGGCCTCCGCACGTTCGGTGTACCTGGCCGAATCAATCGATTGCAGCGCGTTGTCGTGCCCGCAGGAGCTGATCGAATCCATTCGTGCGCTTCCGCGCGAGGAGGGCGTGGGCGTCATCGCGCACATAACGCTTACGGGCTCGATCTCAGCCGAATTGCGGGCGGAAATGGATGCCATTCACGATGCGGTGGCCTCCCGGTTTGAACAGGTGTTCCTCAACGACCGCACGGAGCTGTCCGAAGACATGGCCGCGCTGGCACGCCACCAGACCAGTCTGGGGGGATTCGTTGCGCGGCTCAATGCGGCGCTGGCTGACGCAGCCAGCGACCGGGAACGCAGACTGCTGGCTCGGGCGCGGGAGCTCGGCCTGGCTGCCTACCGGAACCGGCCCATTGCGTTCCAGGGTCTGGAAAGGGACTAGCGGTGAGAATCCGGAGGCTGTTTCTGGACGGATACGGGCGGTTCACGGGCCGGGAAATCGAGTTTGCCGGCGGATTGCAGGTGGTGCTGGGCGCCAACGAGCAGGGCAAGACCACCATGCGCAGTTTTATCACCGACATGCTCTATGGCCAGAAGGCCGGCAGCACGCTGCGCCGGTATGACGAGAACCACCAGCTGCGGCGCCCCTGGGCGGACACCAGGGCCTACGGCGGGCGCATGACGTATCTGCTCGATAATGGGCAGGAATTCGAGATACACCGCGTGTTTGAGCGCGGAAATGAATCCGTCCACGTGCTGAACCTCAGCGACGGCCGGGATGCCACCGGCGATTTAGTCCGGACCCGAAACCAGGAACTGGAATTCGCCGCGCGCCAACTCGGGCTGAGCAAGGCCATCTTCGCCAACGTCGCGGTGATCGGCCACCACAGCCTGGAGTCGCTTGGCGATGAAGATGCCCTGCACCAGATCGGAGAGAAAATCGCGGCACTGGCCGACACAGCCGACGAATTCAGTTCAGCCGCGACGGCGGTCGGCCATCTCGATGCGTATACCGCCCGCATCGGACGCCTGGTGCCGCATTCAAAGCGGCCGCTGCCGCTGGCCAGGGCGCGCCTCGGCCAGGTCGAAACCGAACTGACCGAGGCGCTCCGCGTCCGCGATGAAGTGGCCGGACTGGAAAAACGCCTGCGCGCCGCCCGCGCCGAATTTGACGCCCTCCGCCGCAGCCAGATGGAACTGGAGCTGCAGCTCCGCAGGCTGGAACATACGGAGCGCATCACGCGGCTGCAGAAGGCCGAGAACATCCAGTACCAAATTGAAACCCTGACGCAACGGCTGTTTTCGCTCGCCAAAGCCAAAGACTTTCCGCTCGAACAGGAAGACGTATTCAACCGCGCGTTGAACGCCATGGAAACTGCTCGCGAACAGGTGGCGCGAACTGAGGCACGCATGACGGAATTGCTGCGCCGGCACCGGGAGGTTTCACACAACCTCGAGAACGATGCCGTGGAGATCCAGGATCTGCCGGAGCAGTTTGAAGATCGGCTCAAGGAACTCGACACGCAGATCGCGCGTCTGCGCGATTTTATTGAGGATTTTGAAAAGGCGCAGCAAACCGTTCGCGACGCGATCGCCCGGGCCGGGCGGGAACTTGAAGACCTCCCGGATTTCGCCGCGGTGAGCGCCGAGCCCCTGGCGTGGATCAACCAGCAGGCAACCTCCTTTAGCCTGGCTGTGCAGGAGCGGGACCACGCGGTGGAAGCCTTCGAACGGCTGGAAGCTGAGTGTGCCCGCAGGGAAGCCGAGCTGGCCCAGCCCGAAAAAGTCTTTGGACAGTTCGAGGATTTCCCCGCGCAGGCGCGGGATCATGCGGTCGAAGCCAAACTGTCCGAGGAACGCTGCGCACAACAGCGCAAGCGCATCGAGGAGGCCCAGCGCGACCTTGAAGTCCATGAAGAGGACCTGCCCAATTTCCGCGCCATGACCCTGTTCGGCGCGCTGTTGTCGATTATTTTGTTGATCAGTGCCGCGCTCACCGGAAACAAGGGCGTGTATTTCGCTGAAGTCTTCGCGCTGGGCGTGCTGGTGTATAACCTGGCCCATTGGGTGCATACGCGCCTGACCCTGCGCCAGCTGCATCACGCCGCCGAGGCCGCCGGCGAGGAAATCGCCCGGCTCGAAAGCGCCACGGCCGAGCGCGAGCAGGCCATCGACGAACTCATCCGCGAAGCGGGATGCGAGTCCTTCCGGGAGCTCGAAGCGCTCTACGACCAGTACGTCAAGGGGCGCAACGAGCTGGAAGCACGGCGTGAGGAACTCGAACAGCATCGCCACCGGGCGCGCGTGGAAGAATCCCATGTAGCCGGCAAGCTGGAACGCCTGCAGGCCGCGTTCGCGGATCTTCACGAGACCGTTGAGACGGAGGACGCCGTAGAGGCTGCGGCGGCATGCGCAATTGCCAAATACCAGGAGTACCGCGAGCTCAGCCGCCGGCGTGAAGAACAAATGGAGCAATTGGAGACGCTCACGCTCGAGTGCGACCGCGCCAGTGAAAAACTCGCCGTTAAGGAAGGAGAGGAAAAACGCCTGTCGCTCGAGGTGCGCAAGCTGCTGCGGGAGGCGGGGTACAGAGAAGAAGCCAACCACACCAGCGCACTGGGCGCGTTGCGCGCCTACGGCATCCGCATTGCCCAGTTGCGCCCCAGGCGGGCCAGGGCTGACGCTCTGAAACAGCAGGCCGACGAGTTCGCGCAGCAGCTTGAACAGGACCGCCGCGAACTCGAACAGGCTCAGGAAGATCTGTCGCAATTGCTGGACAACGTTGGCGTAGATGCGGTGGACGAATACCGGGCGCTGGCCGCGCAGGCACGGGAGTATCGTGAAGCCCGCATCTTGCGCACCTCGCTGGGCGAACAGTTCGACACGCTGCTGGGGAACGACACCCTGGAATCGTTGCGGGCCGCGGTCGAACGCGAATACGACGACGCTCCGTTGCCGCTCGAAGATGGCCCGGAACTCAAGACGGCGCTTGAGCGCGTGCTTGTCGAAGCCGATAGCCGAAGCCGGGAGATACACTCGCTTGAACTGGCCATCGCCGAACGCTGCGCGGGACTTCGGTCGATCAACGAGATCGAGGAAGAACGGGCGGCGGTGTCCCAGCGCGTGGAGGATCTGCAGCTTGAGCTGGAGGCGGCAGCCCATGCCGCCGCCATCATCGAAGAGGTAGCGCGCGATCGCCATGCACACATCGCGCCGGTGCTTGCACAGACGGCAAGCCGCTACCTCAGCCGGATCACGAACGGCGCCTACACGGAACTGCTGTTGGACCGCGATCTCCAGGTGATCGTGCGCGTGCCCCAAACCGATCAGCTCCATTCGACTCCGCAGAAGAACCTCAGCAAGGGAACGGTCGACCAAATCTATCTGGCCTTGCGCCTGGCCCTGGTGACCTGCCTGTCCGCGGAAGGTGAGCGCGTGCCGATGCTGCTGGATGATCCCTTCGCCAACTACGATGACGCGCGCCTCGCGCAGGCGCTGTCGCTGTTGGCGGAGTTGAGGGAGCTGCCGCAGATCCTGCTGTTCACCTGCCGCGACGACGTCGCGGACACCGCGCGCCGGCTCCATGTGCCGGTGCTGGCTCTCTAAGACACCCGGCCGCGCGGGCGGCCCGGCACAATCTGATAAACCGCTCCGCCTCCTTCCCGGCGGAGCCCGGGAGACGACTCGTGAACATAAACGCCGGCCTTCAGGACCTGCGCCACAGACTCGGCGAAGTCAGCGACATCCACAACGCCATAGCCCTGCTTCAATGGGATCAGGAAACGTACATGCCGCCGAAGGGTGCGGAGGCTCGAAGCTGGCAGCTGGCCACCCTGAGTGCTCTTGAACATCGCCTGTTTACGGCAGAACGCCTGGGTGAGCTCCTGCGGGAGCTGCATGAACGCGCGGATGCCCTCGATGCGGCCGACGCCGTGCTCGTGGAAGTGGCGCTGTACGATTATGACCGCGCCCTGAAGCTCCCCGAAGATTTTGTGCACACGTTCGCGGCGGAACAGAGCAAGGCGCTTGCGGTGTGGGTGGACGCGCGCCAGGCGTCGGATTTTGGCATGTTTCGCCCGAACCTCGAGCGGCTGGTCGCACTGGCGCGGCAAAGAGCCGAGTATCTGGGCTATGTGGATTCGCCCTACGATGCTCTCCTCGCCGATTATGAGCGGGGCATGACAAGCGCTGAAGTGAAGCGCCTTTTTACGGAGCTCGCCGCCCGGCAGAGCAATCTGGTGGAACGCATCGCGGCCGCAGGCCAGCCCGAGCTGCCGTGGCTGACCGGCCCCTGGGACGAATCCGCCCAATGGGCGTTTTCGCTGCGTGTGCTGAAAGACATGGGCTACGACTTCGAGGCAGGCCGTCAGGACTCCTCCGTTCACCCCTTCTCGGTGCACTTCGACACGCTCGACGCACGCGTGACGACGCGCGCGGCCAAAGACGCTCTGTTTTCATGCCTGATGAGCTCGATCCACGAGGGCGGACATGCGCTTTACATGCAGGGGCATGCCGAACGCGACCGCCGCACGCTCCTGTGCGATGCGCCCTCCCTCGCCATGCACGAATCGCAGTCCCGCATGTGGGAAAACGTGATCGGCCGCAGCCTGCCCTTCTGGCGCCATTATTTGCCGGTGATGCGGGATTTTTTCCCCGGGCAGCTCGATACCGTCACGCCGGAAGAGGTGTATGCCGCGGTGAACCTGGCAAAACCGTCGCTGATTCGCGTCGATGCCGACGAATGCACCTACAACCTGCACATTATCATCCGGTTTGAGCTTGAAGTGGCGCTCATCGAGGGCAGCCTGGACCCAAGCAGCGTGCCCGAGGCCTGGAACAGCAAGGTGCGGGAGTATCTCGGCCTGGAAGTGCCCGACGACGCCCGCGGCTGCCTTCAGGACATCCATTGGGCGCATGGGGCCTTCGGCTATTTTCCTACCTATGCCCTCGGCAACCTCTATGCGGCCCAGTTGTTCAATGCGATGCTGGAACAAGTGCCCGGCCTCTGGGAAAGCGTGGAACAGGGGGATTTCCGGCCGATGCTCGCCTGGCTGCGCACAAACGTGCATGTACACGGCCGCCGCAAACTGGCACGCGAACTCCTCCGCGATGCCACCGGAGCGGATCTCTCTCCCGAGCCGTACATCGCGTACCTGAACCACAAATTTGGCGCGCTGTACAGCCTCGGAATCTGACCCGGGCGCGGCGGGGTCAGCGGCTCAACTCTTCCAGGACAAAGGTGAGGGATTGGCGCTCGCCCTGGCGGTCGATGTCAATCGAGATGGCGTCGCCCACGAAATGGCCCCAGATGGCGAAATCGATGTCGCTCGAGCGCATCACCTCCTGGCCCGCGATGCCGACGATGATATCGCCCGGGCGTAACCCGGCGGCATAGGCGGGGCAATCCCGCAGGATGTTGACCACCAGGCAGCCGTGGTCACTGGTGATACCGTGCTGGCGCGCGACGCCGGGACGGAGCCCGGCGACGTCCTCGACTTTGAATCCGGCCCAGGGATCACGCCGCCGGCCGAAGCGCTGGAGTTCGGCCACGACGCGCCGGGCGCGGCTGATGGGAATGGCGAATCCCAGGCCCACGCTGCCCCCGGATTGGGAGAAGATCATGGTGTTCACGCCGATGGCCTGGCCTCTGGCATTCACCAGTGGTCCGCCGCTGTTGCCGGGGTTGATCGCGGCGTCGGTCTGGATCATGTTCTGATACAGGCGGGCGCCCTTCCCTACACTGGGACTCAGGCGCCGGTTCTTCGCCGACACCACGCCCACGCTGACGGTGGGCTGGGGATCGCTGATGAGCGGTCCAAACGGGTTGCCGATCGCGATGACCCACTCCCCGATGTACAGATCGTCGGATTCTCCCAGGACCGTGAATGGCAGATCCGTACCTTCGGCCTTGAGAAGCGCGAGATCGGTGCGCGGATCCACGCCCACAATCGACGCCGTGAGGTCACGCCCGTCCGGCAAGGTCACGGAAGCAATCCCGCTGGCATCTTCGACCACGTGGTAGTTGGTGAGGATGTGGCCTTCCCGGTCAATGATGAATCCGCTGCCCACGGAGTCGATGCGCCGGTTCTCAACACGCCGCCGCGGGGGCTGCAAGTCAAAGAACTCATAGAAGTCGCGGAACAGCGGAGGTATATCCGCTTGCGTCTCCAGCACATTGATGGACACGACGGCGGGCGCGGCTTTCTCGATGGCCTGAACCAGGGCGTTTCGCCGCGATTGATCCACGCCATCCTGTGCAGAAACCGGCGCGGCGGCAATCCACGCCATCACACTGCACAAGACCAGCGCGCGGTGCATGGCGACCGCTCCTCTACTGCGCCAGCGGCGCAGCTCTGTCATTCACCGTGACTATTGTTGTGCTTCGGCATCCGCCGCGGGGGCTTCTTCTACAGCAACATCCGGTGCAGGGGCTTCCCCGGCAGGCGCAACTGCCTCAGACACTTCTACTGCGGAGACTTCTTCGGCCGGCGCATCTTCCGCGGAGACATCTGCCGCTGGAGCGCTTTCCTCCGGAGTATCCGCCGCCGCGGCCGCGGGCTCAGGTTTTTT
>DAOSJS010000132.1:0-9957 GCA_035367355.1 Candidatus Hydrogenedentota bacterium | reverse complement strand
CCTCGCCACCGACAACGACAAACGCCGCATCGAACAGGCTGGCTTGCGCGCCTACCAGATCAACACCGTGGGCGCCTGCCACCTCGATGCCGCCATGGTGCGCGACGCCCTGAACGAGTTCTCGCTCGATGGAATCAACCTTTTGTTCATCGAGAACGTCGGCAATCTCGTGTGCCCCGCCAGTTTTGAAATCGGCGAGGACATCAAAGTGGCCATCGTGTCGACTACCGAGGGCGAAGACAAACCCGCGAAATATCCCAAAGCCATGAAGGTCGCCTCAGCCATGGTCATCACCAAGGTGGACCTCCTGCCGTATGTCTCCTGCGACGTCGATCGCATGGAGCGTGATGTGCGCGAGCTGGTGCCCGATATGCCGGTTTTCCGCACCGCCGCTACCACCGGCGAAGGCACCGGCGAATTCCTCCAATGGATTGAGGCCCAGGCCGCAGCGCGAAAGGCCTAGATCCTGAAAGGCTTATCATGCGCTACACCGGTGTCGACGGATGCAAAACCGGGTGGTGCGTGGTGACTTTGCCCGAAATCGGCCCCGGCGCCGTGCGCATCGAACCGGATTTCCGCTCCGTCTGGCTGAACCACCGCGGTTCGTCCACGATTTTGGTCGACATGCCCATCGGTCTTTTGGAGCAGCGCGAGGATGGCGATCCCCGACGCCGATGTGATGCGCTTGCACGACAACTTCTTGGAAAAGACGCGACCTCACGGGTCTTTGCTGTTCCGTGCAGACAAGCGATTTACGCCAAAGATAAGGCTGAAGCGCAGGTTCTGAATCAGCGGCATCTAGCGCGCAAGATTTCCGCCCAGACGATTGCAATCGCCCCCAAGATACGCCAGGTAGACGAGCTGCTCCTCAGCGATCCGAAAGCGCGGAACAAGATATTCGAGGTCCACCCGGAAATCCTCTTCTACTTCCTCGCCGGTGGTAACACCCTGCCGCGGAAGCGGTCGCGCGAGGGCGAAAAGGCTAGAATAGAAACCTTGAAACGCCTGGAGCCACGCACAGACGATATCCTCAATCAAGCGGCGATGCTTAGTAAGCAGTACGTCGCAAAAGACGATGTGCTCGACGCCTTGGCGTGTGCGGTAACCGCACTAAAAGCGAAAGGAAATTTTCAGACTCTTCCCTCCGATGTCCCGCCCGATCCGAAGGGACTGCCGATGCAGATGGTCTACTGGATGCCGTGAAGAAGACTGAGCCGCGGGTCGATATCCTGCGTTCAGAGTATCCTCAGGACGCAAGATAACTCAGGGGGAGCTTCCCAAGAGGCCCTCTCCTACTGCTCGCCCTTCCGCATGGGCTTGTAATCGGCAATGTTTTCTCGAAAAAGCGCATCCACGTCTTCAACGGTCCCCTCGACCAGCGAATCGTCAGAGAGCCAGACGAGACTATCTAGTTTATCGTATTCTTCGTACACCAGGAAACCACTTCGTACCCGCCGGGCCTTGACCCAAAATTGCCAGTCGAAGGTGGAGTCGCTTTTCGGTGTAATGACATGAACCCCACCGGGGGTCAGCGTGATTTCGCTCTCTTCTTTGTACAGAATCCACTTGCGAAGCTTGTTTTTCCAACGCCACCAGGCAACGCGGCGTACGCACAATATGTACAGGATAACCACAGTAGTCATTACTGCCGGGACGCATTCGCCCTCAGTCACGGCGATGTGAAGCGTCGCGACGAGAAACATCAGCGCAATAAGCGTGACAAGGATTGGGCCAAAATACCAGGAGAATCGCCGTCTGTTGTGTTTCCGCGCGGCCTCCAGGTAGTGGCGTTCATCTAAGCGGTATCGGTACTTCGCCATGGAGCCAGCCTTATTACTGCTTCGTGATGTGGCTGTTTACTATACTAGCAAATCCGCGGCAAATCCTCACCATAGGGCATGTCGACGATGCGTTCCCCGCCGAAGCGGGTGCGCATAACGCACGAGACCCGTTTGCGGGGCACGATCCGGCCAATCGGGGTGGCCTGTTCGCCGCCGGGTGTGCTCCTGAGGACCTCCAGCGCGCGCGCGGCTTCCGATTCGACCACAAACACGACGATCTTCCCTTCGTTGGCGACGGTGAGTGGATCCAGACCCAGCATGTCGCACGCAGCGCGGGTTTCCGGGCGCACCGGGATTGCCTGCTCGTCCAACTCCACCGTCACGCCCGAATCGTCGGCCAGCTCCACACAGCATGCGGCCAGGCCGCCCCGGGTGGGGTCGCGCATGACGCGGGGTTCAATACCGGCATCGACGAGCGCTTTGACGAAGGGCCAGACCGGCCCTGCGTCGGACCGGACCTGCGTGCCGAACGCGATCCCTTCGCGCTCGCTCATGACCGCGACGCCGTGCTCCGCAATGGGGCCGTTGATGAGCACGCAATCCCCCGGCTGGAGGCTTTTAGGGTCTGAGTGGGTGCGGCGGATGCCCACCCCCGCCGTATTCACAAAGAGCTGGTCGGCTTCTCCCCGCGCAACGACCTTGGTGTCGCCCGTGATGATCTGCACTCCGGAGGCCGCTGCCGCAGATGCTGCTGAGCGCACGACCCGGCCCAGAGTCTCGATATCAAATCCTTCCTCGATGATGAGCCCCAGAGACAAGGCCAGTGGTTCCGCGCCCGACACGGCCAGATCGTTACACGTGCCGTGAACACTCAAACTGCCGATGTCGCCGCCGCGAAAAAACAGCGGTTTCACCACAAACGAGTCCGTGGTGAACGCGAGATGATCGGCGCCCGGTACCGCGGCCGCGTCAGGCAGGCCATCCGCCGTGCGGCCAAGCGATGTGAGCAGTACCTCGGCGATCAGCTCGCGTGTGAGCGCGCCCCCGCCGCCATGAGCCAATACGATGCGCTTCGAGTTTTCCATGATCCGTACAACCGAGTCCTGAATCTGACTACAAATTCGCTTTTCTTTGGAGGAGGAAAGGCTTCCCCTTCTTTATCCATACTTGTACCGGGCGGCGCACGAACCTTCCGAGGACACCATGCACGGCCCGAGCGGTGTGCGTGGAGTGCATTCGTTTCCAAAGAAGGGGCATTCGGGCGGGTGGATAACGCCTTTGAGGACGTCTCCACAACGGCAGCGGGGCAGTTGCACCGGCGGGAAATCCGGGAGTGCATACCTGCGCGCTGCGTCGAATTCCGCAAACGCCTCGTTCAAGACCAGGCCGCTGCCGGGGATGACGCCCAGACCGCGCCATTCCGCGTCGGCAACGTCAAATACGCGCAGGAGCAGGTTCCAGGCGCGGGCATTGCCGCCCGGTTTGACGGCCCGCGTATATTGCACGAAGGAGCCCGCGCGCTTTTCCGCGATGCATTCCAGCACCATGGCAATGCCTTCAAGAACGTCCGACGGTTCGAATCCCGTAGCCACGCATGGCGCCTTATACTCCCGGGCGACTTCTTCGTAGGCTTCCGGTCCGATAATCACGGAGACGTGGCCCGGCGTGAGGAACCCTTCGATGCGCGACGCGCCTTCGAGCACGGCCTTCATCGCCGGGACAATCAGCTTGTGTGAGGCGTAAATGGTGAAATTCGTCAGGCCGCGTTCCCGGGCCTGCAGAACGACCGATGCGACGCCCGGCGCCGTGGTTTCAAAGCCTACCGCCGCGAACACCACGGCGCGTTCCGGTTCACGGGTGGCAAGCTCGAGGGCGTCCAGCGGCGAATAGACGACACGCACCTCGGCGCCGCGGGAGCGCTCCTCGACCAGCGTCGTTTTGAGCCCCGGCACGCGGAGCATGTCGCCAAATGAACACAGCGTAACCCCCGGCTGGCGGGCGAGCAGGAGAAGGCGCTCGATGTCGCGCTGGGAGGTCACGCAGACCGGGCACCCGGGGCCCGATACCAATTCGACGGTTTGCGGCAGCAGCGACCGAAGCCCGCCTCTCCCGATGGCATGGGTATGCGTGCCGCAGACTTCCATGATGCGGACATGCCGGCCCAGTGCGTCCGCCGCCTGCCTGATTCGGCCGAGTAATGGCTCAGGGCAAGCCAAAATCACCCATCCCTTCCTGCAATTCCGAGAAAAGCGCCAGCGTTTCCCGGGCATCCTCGGGTTCGAGTTTCTCAATGGCAAAGCCGGCGTGTACGAGAACCCAGTCGCCGAGGGCCGGCTCGTCGATGAGGCTGAAATCGGCGTCGCGCACATTGCCCGCGAGCGTCACTTTGCCGCGGGCGCCGTCAATCTCGGTGATCTGTGCTGGAATGGCCAAACACATGATGGATGCAGCTCCATGCAGCGGCGGCCGCCTGCCCCAGGCTGATTCCGCCGTCACCGGGCGGGACCGCCGCGTTCAGCAATGGCGTGAATCCCTGACTTTCGAGCAGGGAAACGAGCCGTTCGGTCAAAAACCTGTTGGCGAAGACGCCTCCCGACAAGGCGACGGTCGACAGCCCTGACCGCGCCCGGAGGCGTTCGCAGACCGCCAGTGTAGCATGCGCGATGGCGTTATGGAAACGTGCGGCGCAGGCGGGGATGGATGTGCGCCGGCGCCGATCCCCCACCAGTGCGCGGATGATATCGCTGCTCTGGATGATGAAAATCCCATCCTCGCCACAGTGGATGCCCGCGTTATAGGCCTTATGCTCGTCGGGCGCCAGACACGCCTGGGCTTCGAGTTCCATAGGCGCCTGAGCGTGGAATGTGTTGTACTGGCAGATACCCAGCAACGCCGCGGCGGCATCGAAAAGCCGGCCCATGCTCGTGGTTTGAGGGCAGTTGACGCCTCGCGCGATCATTTGAGCCAGCGCCGGGAATTGTTCGGCATGTTCGGGGAACCATGCGCGGCACAACGCGACGGCTTCGCCACCAAACGCAGCGTGAAGATACGCAAACGCCATGCGCGGCGTCTCCCTGGCCGCGGCGTCGCCGCCGGGTTGCGGCACTGGTTCGAGGTGACCCGCGCGCTCGTAACGGGCGTAGTCGTGGATCACGAGGATTTCGCCGCCCCAGAGCAGGTCGTCCGCGCCCCAGCCGAGCCCGTCGAACGAGACCGCAATGGCCGGCCCGGGATGATGCGCCTCGACCAGGGCCGACACCGCATGTGCGTGATGATGCTGCACCGGAATCGCGCCGCCTTTCCGTTCCCGCACGTACCGGGTCGATAGATACGCGGGGTGCGGATCGTAGGCGATCACGTCCGGATGCACGTCGAGCGCGTTTTGAAGGTGCTCAATGCCCTGCAGAAACGATTCATACGCGGCGAGATTGGTCAGGTCGCCAATATGATGGCTGAGAAACGCGTATTCACCGCGAGTGACGCAGATCGTGTTGTTGAGTTCCGGGCCGACCGCGAGGACCTCATGGCCCGACGTGTCGAACGGCAGTTTGACTGGAAACGGGGCGTATCCCCTGGAACGGCGCAGAAATCTCATTTGGCCCGCGATAATCCGAACGACAGAATCATCAGTGCGGATATGAATGCGGCGATTGTGCAGCAGGAAACAGTCGGCGAGCCCGGCCAGGCGTTCCAGGGCGTCTTCGTTGGTGTGGACGATGGGCTCATCCGACAGGTTCCCGCTGGTCATCACCAGGGCACGGAACGGCCCTTCCATGAGCAAGTGGTGCAGGGGCGTGTATGGCAGCATCAGGCCGAACGACGGGTTGCGCGGCGCGACCTCCGCGGCGAGCCCGTGGTCTGTGCGTTTATCCAGCAACACGATGGGCCGCTCGGCCGACTCGAGGAGCTGCCATTCCGCGGAGCAGGTAAAGCGGCAGAGAGTCTCGGCGGCGGCCCGGTCGCGCACCATCAGCGCAAAGGGTTTGAGATCGCGGTGTTTACGGGCCCGCAGGAGGGCAACCACTTCGGGGTTGGCCGCATCGCAGGCGAGATGAAACCCGCCCAGCCCCTTGATCGCCACAATGGCGCCCGCGGAAAGGCGGGCGATGGCCTCGGCAATGGGTTCTTCGCATGGAATCCGTTCGCCGCGGGCATCCGCCAGCCACACATACGGCCCGCAGACCGGACAGCATACCGGTTCGGCATGAAACCGCCGGTTCGCGGGATCGTCGTATTCGTCGCGGCAGTCAGGGCACAGCGCAAACTCGGCCATGGTGGTTCGGGCGCGATCGTAGGGCAGATCCTCGATGATCGTGTAGCGCGGCCCACAGTTTGTGCAGTTAATGAACGGATAGCGGTAGCGCCGATCGCCGGGGTCGGCCATTTCGCGCAGACAATCACCGCAGGTTGCCAGGTCAGGCGGAATGAGAACGCTTCGGGCGCCATCCCCGCCGCTTTCACGGATGCGAAAGCCCGATCCGCCCTCAGGCGCGATCTCCGCCGTTTCAAGGCGTTCAATGCGGGCCAGCGGCGGGGGGGAGTCTCGTATTTCAGCCAGAAAGGTGTCGATGGCTTCGCTTGGGCCTTCGATTTCAATGGTCACGCCGGCCGGTTCGTTGTAGACGAATCCGGACAGGCCCAGGCGCGAGGCCAGCCCGTAGACAAAGGGGCGAAATCCTACGCCCTGAACCGCCCCGAAGACCGTTATGTGCATGCGTGTGTTCATGGAACGCTCGATTGTACGGGATCAAGCCTCTCGCGTGCGAATACAAACCGGAGAGAGCAAACGCAACGGCCCCGCAGGAAGCACAGCCGCCAGGCAACCCGGAAAAAGGCGGTCCGGCAGGCGCTGCGGGCTGAAAATTGCGCTTTCCCCCCGTCAGCGGGCGGGCGGGGTCAATTCACTGTGTTTCAGCGTAAGAGTGTAAAGCTCGGTGGCGTCGTCGCGGATCAGCCGGAACGTCACCTCGGGATCGTCCAGCGTGGTGTCGAAAGTGAACTCGCCGAACGCGTAGGTCAGGGCAAATCCGAAAAGCTGCGTCGTCCATTCGGGATCAGTCACCGGAGGGCCTTTCCTGCCGCCAAGGCTGGCCGGCTCGAACTCGTAGAAGGAGAATCCCGACGGTCGCGGAATCCGGAATCCGCGGGCGCCGTGCCGATCCCCGGCGATCAGGAGCACCCCGCCAATCCGGTTTGCCTCGATGAAGGAAAAAAGGCGTTCCCGCCCCTCGGGGTCCCAACGGCCCCAGGAATCCTTGCCGTTGCTGACATAATCGCTCCACATCGTGCCCGACGAGAGGATGATAAACGGTCCCTGGCAGTCGAGGAGCTGGGCTTCGACCCATTGCATCTGCTCTTCGCCCAGAAACGAGCCGTCGACGTTTTCCCGGAAATAACGGGTGTCAAGCATGATTATGTCGCAGGGACCGAGTCGCGTTCGCAGGAAAAGCCCGCCGCGCGTGTCGCCAAACCCGTAGGCGGGGTTGTTCCAGGCCTGTTGAAACACCTGGCGGACGCCTTGTCGGTCTTCCTCGGCGAATCCTTCGGGAATGCCCGCCAGATCATTGTCGAAATAGTCATGATCATCCCAAATGGCAAACAGAGGGATCGCGGCGGCAAGCCCCTGCCACGGTGGCTGCAGGTCACGCATGAGGTAGTCGGCACGGTGCAGGCCCAGATGATTGTTTCGATCCTGGGCAGCGATATCGCCGAGCAGGAGCATGGCAACGGGATTTCGGGACCGGATGAGCTGGGCCTGGGCGGCATTGCCGATGCCCCATCGGTGAAAGCAGCTTCCAAAGGCAATGCGCATCGTCCCCGTCTCCGCTGGGTCCGGGGCAGTGACGATCGCCGCGTGATCCGGCATGGTGATGGGCTGGCCGTCCACCAGCACGCGGTAGGGGTAGCGTGTGGCCGGTTTCAGGCCCGTGACAGTCACCACAGCGGTGAGATCCGAATCTGGCGTGCTGTGAACCGGGCCAAAGACTCGTTCCCCGTCACCGGTTGTCACCCGCACCTCGACCGCGGCCGGTTTCAGGGTGCGCAACCAGACCCGCACGCCGTCAGCCGTCACGGCGCCCAGCATGGGGCCGCCCAGATGGGTGAGGCAAAGCTCGCCGCAGAGGCGCTGGATTTCCGGGTCCTCAGTCATCTCCAGAAACGCCGCCCGGGGATCTGCCGCCAGAATGCCGTAGGCAGCCGCATAGAACCGCTGCACGGGTTCGGGGCGGGTTTCGAACAGATTAAATATGGACAGGTTGGATTCGAGGTCGCCTTTCGATGTGCCCTGAAGCACCTCCGTTTCGCCCCAGGCCAGGGGAATCGCCAGCGCCGCAAGGGTCAGGAACAGAGCGAGTATCGGTTTCATGGAACTTCCTCGTCAGTTGCGGTGTCCCGGGTGCCTGCATCCCAGTCTAGCGGATGAGCGTCATATGAGAAAAGATGGGGACGGGCCCGCCCGTGCCAACCGGACGGGGAATGAGGTCAACCGATGCGTCATTGCCGGCCGGCACATCAATTAGGTACGCTATACGGTGTGGCTCGTGAGGATGGAGCGATGTTTTTAGACGACCTGGCGCGCAAGATCCGTGCGCAACGCGAGAAACGCGGCCTGAAGCAACAGGATATCGCGAACGCGTTGAACGTGAGTCCGCAGGCCGTGTCGAAATGGGAACGGGGCGAAAATGCCCCGGACATCGCGGTGCTGGCTCCGCTGGCCCGGATCCTGGGCGTGTCGACCGACTGGCTCTTGTCGATTCACGACCCGGGTACAGACGAATTCGAGGCGACCGTGCTTGTGTCAAGCGTGCGCGGCGCCTACAAGAAATCGCTGGACATGGCGCCCCGCGATTTCGCGCTGTGGGCCAACGGGATCTTCTACCAGCTCACGGAGGTGACCTTGCGGCATGAAGGCGTTCCGCTCAAGTACCTCGGCGACCAATACCTGTGTTTCTTCGCCGGGGTGCGGCACCAGGAGCGCGCCTTGATGACTGCGCTCGAAGCGAAACGCCTGGTCTCCGAAGATGTGAAATTCGCCCTGAGCGTCGGGCCGGTCTACCTCGGCGCGGTGGGGCATCCGGACTACGTCCGGCCCGACATCATGGGCGAAGCGGTCAACGTCGCCTTTCTGGCCAACGAGTGGGCCGACACCCACGGCAAGACTGGAATCGCCGCCACGGCCTCCGTGTTAGACGGAACGGAAGTCAGCCATGCCCGGAGCAAACCGCATCTGGTCAGCTTCAAGGGCATACAGCACAAAGTCCGGGTATATGAGGTGAGTGAAAAGAGCCGGAAATAGGCGCGGCCTCGGCCTGGCTTCTTCGAAAATCTCAAAAACACCAGAACCAGCGCGTATGCGCGTTATTTCATCGACAACCAGCGCGGACCGTGCGCGACACGCCGTTCCGCCCAGGGAGGAGCATCACTATCATGGCGACGGTATCGGAGACGGCGGCATATCCTTACAAAATCGCGGACATCTCGCTGGCGGACTGGGGACGCAAAGAGATCGACATGGCCGAAAAGGAAATGCCCGGCTTGATGGCGATCCGCGAGAAATATGCGCCGCAACAGCCCCTTAAAGGGTATCGCGTCTCGGGTTCGCTGCACATGACCATCCAGACCGCGGTGCTGATCGAGACGCTGCAGGCGCTCGGAGCCGATGTCCGCTGGGCAAGCTGCAACATCTTTTCGACGCAGGACCACGCGGCCGCGGCTGTCGCAGAGCGCGGCACGCCTGTATTTGCGTGGAAAGGCGAGACCCTCGAAGAATACTGGTGGTGCACGGAGCAGGCCCTGACATGGCCGGACGGCAAAGGCCCGAATCTCGTCGTGGATGATGGCGGCGACGCGACCCTGCTGATCCATCGAGGCTACGAATTCGAGGAAGCCTTCGCCCAGACCGGCAAACTCCCGGAGATCTCGCGGCAGAACAAGGAAATCACCATTGTTGACCAGCTGCTCCACCGGATTCACGGGGAAACCCCCCGCAAATGGCATGAGTACGTGGAAGACTGGATCGGCGTCTCCGAGGAAACCACCACCGGGGTGCACCGCCTCTACAAAATGATGAAGGAGGGTAAGCTGCTCACCCGGGCGATGAACGTCAACGATTCGGTCACGAAATCGAAGTTTGACAACCTCTACGGCTGCCGGGAATCGCTCGCGGACGGCATCA
>DAOSJS010000131.1:0-10044 GCA_035367355.1 Candidatus Hydrogenedentota bacterium | reverse complement strand
TTTCTCGGTGGCGAACCGGCTGTCTTTCTAAATCTGGAACCCGGCCCGGATGGAGTCGTGACGATCCCGCGCGATCGGTTGAACGGCCGCCATCACATCCATGTATTTGCCGCCGACCCGCGCAACACCGTCTACCGGCAACGGGCCCTTTCCGAAGGCAGCACCCCCTTCCAGGACCGGCGCCTGGCAAAAGGCATTGATTCGAAGTCGCATGCAACCGAATCAAAGCGCATCACCGTCTTGAGCAAGGGCGGCACCTTAACCTTTCAGGGTAACGGCGCGCTCGAATTCGAGGTCTACGATACCATCGGCAAGGTCTACGCGCTGTACAACACGCTTCTCCCCGATTCACCACTCGCCCGGTTTTCTTTTGTGTCTCACTGGCCGTCGTTGAGCGATGAGCAGAAGCGCGAGAAGTATGCCGAGTTCGCCTGTCATGAACTGAACCTGTTCCTGCAGCGAAAAGATCCGGCTTTCTTCGATGTGGCCGTGAAGCCCTTTATCGCCAACAAACTCGACAAAACCTTCCTTGACCACTATCTTCTCGGCGACGAGCTGGCGGCATACCTCGCCCCCTGGCGCTACAGCCAGCTCAACACGCTCGAGCGAATCTTGCTCGCCGAGCGCGTCGCCGCCGAGCGCGAAAACACCCTGCGTTTCATAACCGACCAATACAACCTGATTCCGCCCGATGTCGACCGGTTCAACCACCTGTTCATGACCGCCTTGCGCGGCCACTCGCTTGATGTCAACGGCCTGGCACGCGGATACGGGGGCGGGGCGCTCTTTGCGAGCAGGCAAGGCGCCAGAATGGATATGGGCGGCGACTGGGGGGCGTTTGAAGTAACCAGCACCAGTGCGGAACCGGCTGCTGAGGACGCCGTTGCTATGCAGCTCGACGTTGCCGAAGAGGCGGCGCCGGCGGAAGCTGCAAAACCGGAGCCGGGCCGCGTTTTTGTGAAAGATGAAAAACGCAGTGACCGATACCGGGCCCTGTACACCGCCATGGAAAAAACCCGGGAGTGGGTCGAAAACAATTACTTCGAACTGCCCGTCGAGCAACAGACGGCGGACCGGGTTTCCGTTAATGCGTTCTGGCGCGACTACGCGGGACGCGATGCCTCCGCGCCCTTTTTGTCGGGCAACCTGGCGGAAGCGTCGCACAACTTCACTGAAGTGATGTTCGCCCTGGCAGTACTCGATCTTCCGTTTGAAGCCGGCGAACACCAGGTCGAACGCAGCGCCGCCCGGATCACCCTCACGGCCGGCGGACCCGCGGTCGTCTTTCACAAGGAAGCAGCCCCCGCTGATATGCCGGAGGATACTCCTCCGATCCTGGTCAGCCAGAATTTTTTCCGTTCAGACGATCGTTTCCGCCTGGTTGACAACGAGCGCGTTGATAAATTCGTCGTTGACGAATTTATCACCCAGGTCGTCTACGGGTGCCAAACCGTTGTGACGAACTCCACGTCGTCCCGCCAGCGTCTCGACGTCCTTCTGCAGATCCCCGAAGGGGCCGTTCCAGTCGAGCGCACACAATACCTCAAAACCTACAGCCTCGCACTCGAGCCGTATCATACGGCCACGATTGAAACGTACTTCTACTTCCCGGAGGAAGGTCTTTTCGAGCATTTCCCGGTCCATGTGGCCAAAGACGGCAAACTCGCCGCGTTTGCGCAATCCGTCGCCATGAAGGTCGTTGCCGCACTCAGCACCGTCGATACGGCATCCTGGCCTTATGTTTCACAGCACGGCACTGACGAAGAGGTCTATCAGTACCTGCGAAATGAGAACATCCATGCCGCCAGCGACCGCACCATCAACCTCGATTTGATCGCCTGGCGCATGAAAGATCCGGCTGTGTTCGCCAACACACTGGATATCTTGCGGCAGCGCCGGGCTTTTGCCCCAACCCTCTGGTCGTATGCCCTCTTGCACAACGATACGGACGCCGGGCGCGAATACCTGCAGTTCCGCGACGATTTCGCGGGCCAGTGCGGCGCGGCCATCGACAGCCCCCTGCTCCGCCTGGATCCGGTGCTCCGGAAAACCTACCAACACATGGAATACAGTCCGTTGGTCAACGCGCGGGCGCACAGACTGGGTCCCCGCCGCGTTATCGTCAACGCGCGGCTCGCCTCGCAATACACCCGCCTGCTGGAAATCCTGGCGCACCGCCCCGCACTTGACCAGCACGATTTGATGTCGGTGGCCTATTATCTGATGCTCCAGGACCGGATTGAGGAAGGCCTGGCCTTCCTGGGCAAAGTCCGCCCGGATGCGATCGATATGCGGCTCCAATACGATTACCTGGCCTGCTGCGCGGCGTTTTATACCGAAGAACCCGAAAAAGCAGCTGCGATCGCCGGTACGTATGCATCGTACCCCGTGGACCGCTGGCGCAACCGCTTTGCCAATGTCGCCGCTCAGGTGCGGGAAATCCAATCCGCCACGACGACCGTGATCGATGCCAAGAGCCGGGAACAGGTCCAGGAACAGCTCGCTCAGACCGAGCCGGACTTCGATTTCAAGGTCGAAGCCAGGCAGGTCACCATCGCCTACCAGAACCTCACGGCCTGCCGCGTGGCCTACTATCTCATGGACATCGAGCTTCTTTTCTCGCGCGATCCCTTCGCCAGGCAGGGCGCCGGCCATTTCTCAACGGTCCGGCCAAACTTTACTGAGGAGCGCGAGCTTCCCGCCTCGCAGACCACCCTGACCTTCGATCTGCCGTCTCAATTCAGCAGCAGCAACGTCCTGATCGAGATCGCTGCCGGCGGGAAGACAAAGACTCAGACCTGTTACGCGGCCAACCTCGCGGTTCAGGTCATCGAAAATTATGGCCAGCTCCGGGTCACAAGTCTCGAAACCGGCCAGGCGCTGTCAAAAGTCTACGTGAAGGTGTACGCCCGCTTGCAGGGCGGCGAGATCCGCTTTTACAAGGATGGATATACCGACTTGCGCGGACGCTTCGATTACAGCTCGCTCAACACCGATGAACTGGATCAGGTGGAGCGGTTTGCACTGCTGATACTCAGCGATACCGACGGCGCCGCCGTGCGTGAGGCCGCGCCGCCAAAACGCTGAATACAGAATAAAGCCCGAAGCAAACCACTGGACTGCTCAGGCCAGGCCCCCCTGTGTGGCCTGGCCTTCGATCAACGGGTGAGCAGAGCGACCGCCGGTTCTACTTCTCCTCGGGGCCTTCATTGTAGGTACACGTGAGCGGTTTCCCGAAGAAATGGTGATCGCTGAAATCGAGGAGAGCCTCGTAATCCTCGGGGAGATGTGCGTGCTTGCCCTCGCGAAAATGCATCGCGTTATTCTCCGGGACCTCGAGAAAATCGAACACAGGCTGGGCAGCGCGCCACGCCGCGGCTGTCCCGATGGGATTGGCCCACAGATCGCCGAAGGCATCGGTCGACAGGACCGGGCGGGGAGCGACCAGGGCCCGAAGAAAATGCTGGTCGAAGGGCAGCTCGGCTTCTTTGCCCGCAAACCGGCTGAAATCCTTTTGGAACCAGCTTTCGAACCGTGAGGGAAGCGTGATGGCTTCCAGGGTTTCGCATTCGGGGCCGTAACGCCGGTAGGCTGCCGCGCCGCCACAGCCCGAGCCGTTCGGCACGACGATGGCGAACCGTTCATCCAGCGCCCCCGCAAGCAGGGCCGTCTTGCCCCTCCGCGAGTGCCCGGTGACCACAACGTGTTGCGCATCCACTTCGGGCAAGGTCAGAAGATAGTCGAGCACACGCGAAGCGCCCCAGGCCCAGGCGCCGAGGCTTCCCCAGTCGCAGTCCGGAAACATGGCCTGCGCAGGCCCGACCTTGTCGCCGCCCTGGGTATCGAAGTCGAAATCCTCGTTCTCGTAGCAAACGAAGGCATATCCGCGCCCGTTGATCACCTGCACCTCCGGATACTTCAGCCCCACGCAGAGGATCGTTGGAAACGGGCCCGGGCCTTTCGCGGGCAGGTAGACTTCGACCCGAACGGGGAACGGGTTTTCAGAGCCCACCGCCAGCCGAACGTCGCGAAACAGCGTCACATCATCGTTCTGCAGCTCTTCGGTCAGAATTACCGCGTGCGCAATCGGAACCGGCGCGGTCGGGATGCTCCCGTATTCGTGGCGCAACAGAAGATCGCGCATTTCCGTACGGCGCGCTTCCCAGTCTTCCCGCGTGTTGACGCGCGTTCCATTTTCCAACAGCAACGGATCCGGAAATGGCGCATCCGACAGAGCTTCGGGTTCCGCTGCAGTCAGCACAAAGACAGAAGCAACACACACGGCAGAAAACAACATGACGCGACTCCTTGTTTTTTGATCCCCCGCAAGCATCCCATAATCGCAGACCAGATACAACGCGCCGCGAGAGCGAGCAGATGGGGCCAACAGAAGCGTCACATGATGAAGCCGGCAGGCGATGCGCCTCAGGGATGGAAGTTGGCCTGGATGCCTTCGAGCTTCATGGTCCCTTCACCCTGAGTGGGCGCGACGATGCCGCCCTCGCCGAACTCATTCCAGGCATAGATGGTGAAGGCCTTCTGGCCGGGCAGGCCCAGGATCGATGTCGTGGTGAGCGCTGCCTTGATGTCACTGAGCGCGCCGTCCCATTCGCCGCGGGTGGGAAAGGCGAAGCTGGGCCGGGGATCATGCCAGGGGCGGGGCGACCAGCCCGCGGGCAGATAGGGCATGTGGGGGATGGCGTCGCCGCCGTGAGTTTTCCAGGACACCTGGGCACGGTCAAGCAATGTTTTGTAGGGATAATCTTCGCTGCGCTGTTCCAGCGGCGGCACCCCCATGTATACGGCGGTGAAATCAAAGAGCGAGACGGCCGGGTGGCCTTCGGCAATGACATCGTGCTCGCCGACTCCGCATCCGATGAGCATCTCCCCCGCGCCCGCGTCGCGGACGGACTGGCGGAGCTGATCCAGGCGTTTCTTGCAGAAGGCGGGATCCCGGCCGTTCTGCGTATAGAAATGATGGAATCCATGCACTTTGAACACCGGTTTGCCGTCTATCCGCAGGTACTGCGGGTGCTGGATCCAGCTGGTCCACAGCTCAACGCACCGCGTCCAGTCTTCGTCCGTCGCAACTTCGAATGGAGGATGGTTGCAGAATTCGAGCATGAACCGCATGCGGTGGTTTTCGGGGGAGGCGATGAAATTCGTCACGCCGCGTTCCAGGAACCGCGCGTTCGGCTCGGCCTCCGTGCCGGGCGGGTTGTAGTACCAGAGGATGGCAAAGAAATCGACGCCGTGGGACGCCGCCGCGATAATCTCGCGATCCATGGTCTCTTGCGTGTTGTACTCGCCCAGCGTGGGCACGCGCTCGGGATAGCGCGGGCGCCAGTCCTCGCCGGTTGCGTCATGCCATTTGTTGGGGAGAGGTTCCCACCAGCCCGCGAAATAGTTCACGCCGACAAGCACGTCGGCTGGCGGTGCCGGTTGGGCCGGTGCGCTGGCCGCCAGAACGCCCGCAATAACCGTAAACGTATGCATCATCATGCTCCTGACCGCGATAGAATGGGTCCAATACTTGCCGCGCCCGCGCGTCACTGCCTGCCGGTGCTGCCAAACCCGCCGTCGCCTCGGGACGTAGTATCGAGCGCATTCACTACATCCCATTCGACGCGGGTGACGGGAGCGATAATCATCTGCGCGATCCGATCGCCGCGCTCGATGGTGAACGGTTCCTGTCCGAGATTGGCGATGATGATGCAGATCTCGCCCCGGTAATCCGCATCGATGGTTCCCGGCGAATTCAGCAGCGTCAGTCCGTGTCGAATGGCCAGACCGCTCCGGGGCCGAATCTGGGCTTCGTATCCGGGCGGCAGGGCGATGCGCAGGCCCGCAGGCACCAGGGCCCGTTCGCCGGGCCGCAGGAGCACGGGTTCCGGCACGGCAGCCCGCAGATCCATGCCTGCGGCGTGGGCCGTCTCGTACTGGGGCAGGGCGATGTCCTCCGTGCCGGGTTCGCGGATGATTTGTACGCGCAGCGGAGGGTTCACAGGGGGATCTCCGGCAGATGCAACCTGTTTTTCGGTCCCAGCACCGTTACCATGCATTTTGAGGCCCGTAGAATCCGATCGGCAAGCTCCTGGACCGCCTCCGCTGTAACCGCATCAACCTGAGCGATCACTTCTTCCACGGGCACCACGCGGCCATAGTAAATGTGCGATTTTGCCATGCGGCTCATGCGATGAAACGTATCTTCGAGGGCCATGAGTAAGCTGCCCTTGAGCTGTTCGCGATTTTGCTCGATCTCCACGGCGGGCAGACCGTTGTCGCGGACGCCGCGAAGCTCTTCAAAGGTCACTGAAAGCGCGCGGTTCAGGTTTTCCGGCGCTACTGCGGCATAGATTCCCAGCAGCCCCGCCCGGTAATACGCCGATTGGAACGAATAGATCGCATACGACAGCCCTTCCTGCTCGCGTATTCGCTCGAACAGGCGCGACGTCGACCCGCCCCCCAGTGCGTTGCACAAGACATCGTAGACGAAGCGGTCGGGACTGTCCGTGGCCGGGCCGGGAAAACCGATGCAGTAGTGGCTTTGGGCAATCTTCCGCCGGTATTCACGGATGCCGGCGCCCAGTGTGGGCGCTTCGTAAGCGGGTACGGCCATAGCGGCACCCACCGGCAGCGAAACGAAGGCTTTCCCGATGGCGTCCAGTATTTCGTCATCGTCGAAATGGCCCGCCGCCGAGATCACCATATTCCCCGGGCGGTACCATGTGGCATAGTAGGCGCGCACGTCGTCCTGGGAGAGTTGTTCCACCGATTTCAATTCGCCTGAGATGGGAGCGCCCAGAGAGTGCCTGGGAAAGATGTTGCTCATGAACAGGTCATGGATCAATTCCTCAGGAATGTCGTCATTGGATGCGATTTCTTCCAGAATGACGTTGCGCTCTTTTTCAAAATCGTAGAGCTGTGAATCGCAGACGAGGTCGCCGAGGATCTCGACGGCCGTGTCGAGATAGCTGTCCAGCGTTTTTGCGTAAACGCAGGTGTACTCGCGCGCGGTATAGGCGTTGAGGTGGCCCCCGTGAGCCTCAATGGCTTCCATCAATTGGCGGGCCGTGCGCGTCGTGGTGCCTTTGAAGAGCAGATGCTCCAGGAAATGCGAGATGCCGTTGAGATGGGGCGGCTCATTCGCTGAACCGGTTGTGATCCATACACCCAGCGATACCGAGCGCACATGCGGCAGGCGTTCGGTCAGCAGTGTGATTCCGTTGGCAAGCTGCCGCACCTGCGGACTGGTCTCTGCCGCGAACGAAAATGCTCGAGCCATAGATATCCTGCGAATCCGGTGGCGCTTCCCTGAGAGAAAGCGCCACCGGTAGGTTATTACCTGCGCGGGCGTCCACGGGAGCCGCCGCGGTCGCGGTCCCGTCCGCCTCGATCACGCCCGCCGCGGTCGCGGTCTCCGTGATTCCGCTCCCGGCCGCGCGAGCGTTCCATTTCAGCCAGGTCTTCCTCGCTGAGGTGGCCCAGCTCGGCATCGGCCTGCACTTTGGACAGGTTGAGGCGGCCCATGTGGTCGATCTCGACCACCTTGACGCTGATTTCATCGCCGATATTGACGACGTCCTCGACGCGGTTCACGCGGCCCGGCGCCAGTTCCGAGATGTGCACGAGCCCTTCTTTGCCGCCCATGAAGCTGACGAACGCGCCGAAATTGAGCACCCGGCTCACCGTGCCCGGGTAGATCGCGCCCACCTCGGGTTCCGCCGTAATGCTGCGGATCATCGCGAGCGCTTCATCCGCGCTGTCCTTATCCACCGACGCCACGTGAATGGTGCCGTCGTCTTCGATGTTGATTTCCGCGCCGGTGCGCATCTGGATGCCGCGCACCACTTTGCCGCCCGGTCCAATCACATCGCGGATCTTATCGACGTCGATCTTGATGGTGTAGATGCGCGGTGCGTAGGGAGACACATCCGGGCGCGGTTCGGGCAGGGTTTCCAGCATCTTGTCGAGCACGTGAAGGCGAGCTTCGCGCGCCTGATCCAGGGCCTTACTCATCAACTCACGGCTGATGCCCTTGATCTTGACGTCCATCTGGAACGCCGTAATGCCCTGCGCCGTGCCGCAGACCTTGAAATCCATGTCGCCCAAATGGTCCTCGACGCCAAGGATATCGGTCAGCACGCGTGCTTCGTCGCCTTCTTTGATGAGGCCCATGGCCACGCCGGCAACCGGCGCAATGATAGGCACGCCGGCGTCCATCAGGCTCAACGTGCCGCCGCAGACCGTCGCCATGGAACTCGAACCGTTGCTCTCGGTGATGTCCGACAGCACGCGGATGGTATACGGGAAATCGTCTTCCGGCGACGCGTTTTCGGGGTCTTCCTCCGACATGAAGGGCAGGATGCCCGAGAGGGCGCGTTCAGCCAGTTTGCCGTGGCCGATCTCGCGCCGGCCCGGACCCATGATGCGGCGCACTTCGCCCACCGACCACGGCGGGAAGTTGTAGTGCAGCATGAACCGGCGAAATTCCTCGCCGGTCAATTCATCAAGCCGCTGCTCATCGCTGCGCGTCCCGAGCGTGGTCGTAACCAGGGCCTGCGTCTCGCCCCGCGTAAACAGGCACGAACCGTGGGCCCGCGGAAGCACGCCCACCTCGATCGTGATGTCGCGCACCGTGGTCAGGTCGCGGCCATCGACCCGCGTATTGGTCTGAATGACCGCCTGGCGCATCAGGGCCCGTTCCAGATCGCCGAACGCTTCGCGGATATCGCCCGCGACTTCCTGAAACTTCTCCTCGCCGTACTCGGACAGGAGCTGCTCTTCCAACCGGGTTTCGACGGCATCCACCGCGTCCTGGCGTTCGTGTTTACCGGTGACCGCGAGCGCGTCTTTCAGGGAATCCCGGGTGATGCGCTCGACATCGCTGATGACCTGCGGGTCAAGGGATGGCGCCTCGAACGGCATTTTCTCGACGCCGGCGCGGGCGCGGAATTCCTCAATGGCCGCGCAGATCTTCTTGATTTCCTGGTGGCCCAGATCAAGGGCTTCCAGGAGCGTTTCTTCCGGCACTTCGTCCGCAAGGCCCTCCACCATGAGGATGGCTTCGCTCGTGCCGGCGATGACGAGGTCGAGTGCGCTCAGCTCCATTTCGCTCGTCATGAGCGGATTCACCACGAGTTCGTCGTCGATCATGCCGATGCGAACGGCGCCGATGGGCCCGTCAAACGGCAATTTCGAGATGTGCAGCGCGGCCGACGCGGCGTTAATTGCCAGCACATCGGGATTATGCTCGTTGTCGGTCGAGTAGACGGTCGAGCAGATCTGCACCTCGTTGGTGAAGCCCTTGGGAAAGAGCGGGCGGATGGGCCGGTCCGTGAGCCGGCACACCAATACTTCGCGCTCGCTGGGCCGTGCTTCGCGGCGGAAGAAATTGCCGGGGATCTTTCCCGCGGCAGAACTCTTCTCGCGGTAGTCGACCGTCAGGGGGAAGAAATCCTGGCCGGGGCGGGCTTCCGGCGAGACGCATACGGCGCAGAGCACCATCGTATCGCCCAGGGTGACCAGCACTGAGCCGTGCGCCTGTCTCGCGATACGGCCGGTCTCAAAACAGAGATCCTTGCCGCCGATGTTTACAGAGAGACGTTCAATCATACTGCTGCACTCCGTTGGGTCTGGGAACGTCTCTCACCCCGTTCCGAGAGGTCCATCTATTGATTCGTTTGTCTTCGTACGTTTTTGAGTAAATACTGAGTCCGCGGCGCGGCGGCGCGCTTACTTGCGCAAACCAAGCGCCTTGACAATCGCCCGGTACCGCTCGACGTCCCTGTTACGAACGTAATTGAGCAGGTTACGGCGCTGGCCCACCAGTTTGAGCAGGCCGCGGCGACCGGAGAAATCTTTCTTATGGGTCTGGAAATGCTCCGACAAATGGTTGATGCGTTCGGTGAGGAGCGCGATCTGCACCTCCGGAGAGCCCGTGTCGCCCTCATGTTTCGCGTGGTCGTTGATAATCTGCGTTTTGCGTTCTTTTGCGATAGCCATGGCCTGTCACCTTTCTGTTTGATTCGCCCGCTTCCAAGC
>DAOSJS010000130.1:0-10048 GCA_035367355.1 Candidatus Hydrogenedentota bacterium | reverse complement strand
TGGCAACCGATACCGGAAGCTTCAAATACTCAAACACTACCGAACGGACCCATCGCATCGCGGCCCGCCTGGTCGCCACCGGCCTGCCGGTTGCGGAAATCGGGCGGCGCGTCTTCGATGAGATGTCTCCGGCGCGGTTCCGCCTCCTGAATCGTTTTGTGAACAGCGTTACCCTGCTGGATGGCGGCCGCATTGCCATTGGCACGGTAACCGCCGCAGACATGGCCGAATCCGAGGCCCTGGAAGAGGATACCGAGGGCCTGATCAACTTCGCGCGGAATATCGAGGGCGTGGAAGTAGCCTTGTTGTTCCGCGAAGTCGACTCGCATACCGTCAAACTCAGTCTGCGGAGCCGGGAAGGGGTGAACTCGGCGGAAATAGTCCGTCCTCTCGGTGGTGGCGGCCACGCCGCGGCGGCCGGCGTCACCCTCGAATTGCCCTTGCGCCAGGCCACTGCCGTCGCCCTGCGCCACGTTCGAGAAGCCCTGCAGGATACGCTATGAACGGCTTGCTGCTCGTGGACAAGCCTGCGGGGGTCACTTCGCATGACGTAGTCCGGCACGTCCGGCGCACCGCGGCCTCGCGAAAGGTAGGCCATACGGGTACGCTTGATCCGGCCGCTACCGGCCTCCTGGTTCTCTGTCTCGGGCAGGCCACCCGGATTTCCGATTTTCTGATCGGGATGGACAAGACGTATGAAGGGGTGCTGCGGCTCGGGCTCGTGACGTCGTCGCACGACCTCGATGGTGAAATACTGGAAGAGCGGCCGGTTCCTTCGTTGACATCCGATGATCTGGAACAGGCCTTTGCGGCGTTCACGGGCGAAATTCAACAGGTTCCGCCCATGGTGAGCGCTGTGAAGATTGGCGGAGAGCGGCTCTACAAGCGTGCATGGCGCGGCGAAAACATCGATCGGCCGGCCCGGCCCGTCACTGTGCATGAATTTGCCCTGCGCTCGTTCGATGGACGCGATGCGGCATTTCGGCTGCGCTGTTCGACCGGGACCTATGCCCGTGTCTTGTGTTTCGATGCGGGTACGCGCCTCGGTTGTGGCGGCGTCCTGGCCAGTCTGCGGCGCCTTTCGGTGGGAAGCTATTCGGTGGCCGATGCCGCAACCCTGGATTCCCTCGACTCCCGTGATGCGGTGGCAAAGAGATTGCTCCCCCTGGAGACGGCGCTGTCCTTGCCCCGGGTAGAGGTCCAGCCAATGGGGTTGAACCTGGTGAGACATGGCCGCCCTCTCGACCGCGATGCGCTCACTGGCGATTGCCCTGTACATGAAGGGTGGATCCAGATTCTCGCGCCGTCCGGGGAGCTGCTGGCCCTGGGAGAAGTCTCTGCCGACGCGCTCGGCGTTCGGATACTCCCGCGCAGGGTGTTGTGCCATGAGTGACTACGAGCAAATGAAGATTATCGAAGATGTTCGAACTGCGGATGCCGTTTATCCCGGCGTCGTCCTGACCATCGGGAGTTTTGACGGCGTGCACCTGGGGCACCGCGCCATTGTGCGCGAAGTCGTGGAAAAGGCCCGGCAACGCGACGGCACCCCGTGTGTTTTGACCATGCGACCCCATCCTCGTGAATTTTTTTCTCCGGAGCGGCCTCCGAACCTGCTCACGGATGAGCGCAAAAAGGCGCGTCTCCTGGCGGAGATCGGGATTCAAGTTCTCTTCGTGCTCCCATTCAACCGCCAAGTGGCCGGAATGTCCCGGGAGACGTTCGTTGAGGAGATTGTCGTTAACCGCTGCCATGCGCGAGACGTAGTCGTCGGGCACGATTTTCGGTTTGGAAAAGGGGCCGAAGGCAATTTTGAGTTCTTGCAGAGTTTCTGCACCGGGCGGGGCATCGGTGTCGAACAGGTTGCGCCAATTCAAGTCGACGGAGAACGGGTGAGCAGCACCCTGGTCAGAGAATGCCTGCTTCAAGGCGATATCGACCGGGCCGCGCAGCTGCTCGGCCGGCGCTATTCGATTGCGGGACAGGTGGTCCGTGGCCGGGGGATCGGGGCTCAACTGGGATTTCCAACGGCCAACATCAAGCCGCATCACACCGCCGTTCCCGCACAGGGCGTCTACGCTGCACGGGCGACGATACAAGGTGTATCCTATCCTGCCGCGGTGAATGTTGGAATTGCGCCGACAATTTCCCATACTGATCTGACAATCGAGGCACATATCCTGGATTTTTCCCGGGATATCGCCGGGGGAGGTATCGAGCTCGAATTCTTCCAGCGGTTGCGTCCAGAACGCAAGTTCCCGTCACGCGACGCGCTCGTTGAACAGATCGCGCGCGACGTGCAGAGCGTACGAATGTATTTTGCCGCGGACGACACCAGTGCTGGACCCAGGGGACCCGAAACATCATGACTTCCGCAATTGCCCGGTACCGGGTCGGAAGCGTAGACTATAGTAGACTGAAGTAAACGTGATGTCTGAGGGCGCAGCAGCGCCTGAGATAGCGGGGTAATTGTGTAATGAACAGCCGAAAACGGGTAGCTTTTCTCTGTGCAGTGCTTGCTCTCTTGCTTGTAGTGAGTTGTTCCACATCGCGCTACAAAGAGAAAGCTGATGCGGAAGTCTACCCCATCATCTCAGAGAAATCACTCGAAGTCCCCGGCAGCCCCCAGGATTTTACGATCGACCAGGAGGAAACACTATCGCTCGAAGGGCTGCCCACCCTGGAGAGCGAAGATGAGACCCTGGGTGATTCCGCTCCTCACGAGGCCGGCTTCTACATCCTGTCGCTCGAGAAAGCACTGAGCGTCGCGGTGAAGCGCAGCAGGGATTATCAAAGCCAGAAAGAGTCCCTGTATGAAAGCGCCCTGGCATTAACCCTCCAGCGTCATCGTTTCGATCCCATTTTCGCCGGCCGTTTCCGCGGAGATTACAACCGGACCACCCGGGATGTCCTCCGCCCGACCGACGCGGCCCTTGTCGCTCGAGAATTGCCCAGGATCCTCGAGCGTACGGGCGAATTAACCGGCGGCACCGGGGCCCTGCTCAACAGCTACGCCGATGTGGTCAGGGCGGCCGCCGCTACTACCGGGGTCGCCGGCGAAACCCGTGCCCATATCGTCGACGAGCGATCGGTCACCGGAAGCAGCAATCTCGGATTTGACCTTCTGCTCGCCGGAGGCGCCCGCATTGCGGTTGACCTTACCTCCAATTTCCTGCGCTTTGTGACTGGCGACCCGCGCGTGGCCACCTCCTCGACCCTGCAGGCGACCGTCACTCAGCCGCTGCTGTCGGGAGCCGGGCGTGACGTCGTTCTTGAAAACCTGACCCAGGCGGAGCGGAACGTCCTGTATCAGCTGCGCTCGTTCACCCGATACCGCAAGAATTTCGCAATCGACATTGCCAATGCGTACTACCGCGTGCTGCAGAACCGCGATGCAGTACGCAACAACTGGAGCGGATATCTGGCGTTTCAGGACAATGCCAAGCGGCAGCGTGCGCTGGCCCAGGCCGGACGCATTAAAGTCGCTGAACTGGGCCGAAATGAACAGGCCGAACTGCAGGCCCGCGACCGCTACATCGCGTCCGTGCAAAATTACGCCGACAGCCTCGACCAATTCAAAATCAAGCTGGGCCTATCGACGGACGCGCCAATTCTGCTGGATCAGGGGGAGCTGGAGCTTCTGCGTGAAAAAGGCCTGGATCACCCCAACCTCGCCCCCGAACAAGCCATTGAAATTGCCCTCGTCTCACGACTTGATCTGATGGTCGCCCGCGATCGCGTCGAAGATACCGAACGCAAGCTCCTGGTTGCCGCAAATGCCCTGCAGCCCAACGCGACCCTTGTGGCGCAAGGCCGGGCGAGCAGCTACGGCCAGGACCGGTTCCAGAGCATTGATTTCGACCGCGCCGAAGCCAGCATCGGCCTCAGCGTCGATCCGCTTTTTGATCGAAAAGCCGAGCGCAATGCCTACCGAAGCGCACTCATCGATTATGCCCGGTCGGTGCGATCCCTGGAAGAAGCAACCGATTTGATTAAGCTCGATGTGCGGCAGGCCTGGCGTAACCTTCAGCAGGCGCAGGTCAGTTATCAAATCCAGGAAATCGGCGTTCAGTTGAATGAACGCCGCGTCAGAGAGCAGGAGCTGCTCCTTCAGGCCGGGCGCGGGAGCGCTATCGACCAGGTCGACGCACAGAACTCGCTCATCGCGTCTCAGAATGAACTGACCGCGGCGCTGGTCCAGCATACCATCGCCCGATTGAGTTTCTGGCGGGATATGGGAATCCTCTTCATAAAAGAAGACGGACAGTGGGAGGACATCACAGATGACAATTATTCCGGAGAGGCTGCCACCGAATCCGTGGAGGAAGAGCCTTCCCCTGTTTCGTAAGTGGTGGAAGTACATCGCTGCCGCCGTATTCTTGCTGGCGCTTGTGACCCTTGCGGCCCGCGACCGGGAAAGAAGCGCCGGCGTGATCAGCTACCGGGTTCAGCGGGGGCCCCTGCGCATCACCATCCTCGAGAAGGGCGAAGTGGAAGCCCTCGAGTCGCAGGAGATCAAATCGGAGGTGTGGGGCGAAACAAAGATCATCAGCATCGTGGATGAGGGCTACCTTGTCACCGAGGAAGATGTTCAGAACAAAATGGTCCTCGTGGAACTCGATTCCTCCGAATTGAAAGATCGCCTCACTCAAAAAGAGATCGAATTTCAGGGCACCCGCGCCAGTCTCACCGAAGCCCAGGAACAATATCAGATCCAGCTGAAGCAAAATGAAAGCGACATCAAAGCGGCCGAACTCCAGGTCAAGTTCAAGCGCATGGACCTCGAGAAATACCTCGGCTCGAAATTGGCCCTCGACCTCCTCGACCGGCTGGGAATCAAGGAAATTTCCGCAGAAGACATTGAAGAAGAAGACCGGGCCGCCAGGGCCTTAGAGTTCCCATCGCCGCAGGCTGCCGATTCCAGCGATGCCGAAGTGGCCAGCCCTTCCGAGGTCGAAACAGAGGAGATGGAGGCGCTGCAGGTCGAAGTCGTGCTGACCACGGAGGCGCAAAAGATCCGGGACGCCCTCGATTTTCTGGAGCTGGCAAAAGACGCGCGCCTGGCGGGTGAAGCCGTCCAGAAACGCCAAAAATTCGAAACCGACATCCTGCTCGCCGAGGAAGACCTCTCAACGGCACGGGACACGTACGAATGGACTGCCAAACTGGCTCAGGAAGATTTTGTTACCGAAACCCAGCGCCGCCAGGATGAAATGGCCGTCACCCGAAGCGAGATCGCCCTCGAATCGGCGAAACTGGCGCAGGAACTCTTCATCACCTACGAATTTCCGAAACAGGCCGAAACCCTGCTCTCTGACTACGAAGAGGCACTCCGGGGACTGTCTCGAACGGTCAAAAAGGCCCGCTCGCAGATTGCCCAGTCCGATGCTCAGCTCAAGTCGGCCGAAGCCCGGTATTCGCTTGAGAAACTGCAGCGCGATGAACTCGTGGAGCAGATTGGGAAGTGCACGATCGTAGCCGAGCGTGCCGGGCTGGTCGTCTATGGCGACAACGAAAGCCGGCGTTACGGCACGGAGCCGATCCGTGCGGGTGCAACCGTTTACCGGAACGAGTCCATCATCACCATTCCCGATATGACCAAAATGGCTCTCAAGGTCAACATCCATGAGTCCCATATCCAGAAGGTCCAAAAAGGCCAGAAGGCCTCCATCGCCATTGAAGCCTTCGCCGACAGGGAACTCACCGGCGAAGTCTCCAAGATAGGCATGCTCCCCGACGAGGAGAGCAGCTGGCTGAATCCCGACCTGAAGGTCTACAAGACCACGGTCGTAATTGATGGATCGCATGACTGGCTCAAGCCGGGCATGACCGCGAAGGTCGACATCCTCATTGAAGAGTTGCACGACGTCCTTTACGTGCCGATTCAGGCCGTGTTCACGTTTGAAGGAAAACGGGTCACCTACCTCGCGCAACTCGGCCGCGAACCTGAAAGGCGCTACGTCGAAACCGGACAGTTCAACGGCGCCTTTGTTGAGGTCAAGAGCGGTTTGAATGAGGGAGACGTGGTCTTGCTGATTCAGCCGGAGACTCCGAGCAGAACCGGTGAGAAGCCGGCGGAGAATATACCCGGCGAGCTGCCCAGCGAGGCGCCCGCCGAGACACCGGCGCCGGAGAACGTGCAGGCTTCGGCCGCGGAGTGAGTTGCATGCAGGGCAACGAAAAGACAGCCCGGGATAAGGGCCTGTCCATGGCCTGTGCCACGGGGCCGCTCGCGATGCAGATTCTGTGCGGTGCAGGAGGCCAATATGGCCTCAAGCAGTAAATCCACAGCCTGCCAGGCACTCCGCAATGCATTCGGCGCGGGCCGGATGAAGCTCACGATCAAACTGGGACTGAAAAGTCTCTGGCTGCATCGTCTGCGCTCATTACTTACCGTGCTCGGCATTGTCTTCGGTGTATGCTCGGTGATCGCCATGCTCGCCATCGGCGAAGGGGCCAGCTATGAAGCTCAGGAGCAGATCCGAAGCCTGGGAAGCAACAACATCATTGTGCGCAGCGTCAAACCGCCCGAGGAAAAGGGCAGCACATCCAAGCGCACCTGGCTCCTCGTCTACGGGATTACCTATGCGGATCTGGATCGTATCCGCGCCACCCTCCCGAGCGTCGAAATCCTTGTGCCGGCCCGGATCATGCGCCAGGACGCCTGGAATGGGGGGCGGCGCATCGATTGCGACCTCTATGGCACCGTCCCCTGGTATCCACAGGTGAACAACCACCGCGTGGCCCGGGGACGCTTCTTTTCGGATGAGGAGATGAATGACGGCAGCTATGTGGCCGTCTTGGATGCCGGCGTCGAAAAAGCCCTGTTCCCTATCGGCCCGGCCATCGGGAACACCCTGCGCGTGGGCAACCAGTACTATCGCGCGATTGGCGTCATGGAACCCAAATCTGCCCGCATAACAGACAATGGCGCATCCACCCCCTCCACCAACAGCGCCAACGGCGCGAGCGGGGCGCCCAACCGCGTCTATGTGCCCCTCAACGCGGCCAGAAAACAGTTTGGAGATGTCCTCGTGAGCCGGCAAAGCGGAAGCAGGGAAATGACGCGCGTCGAGCTGCACGAAGTAACCGTCAAGGTGACGCGCCTTGAAGAGGTGCTGGCTACCGCGCAGGTCATTGGCGATCTCCTCGCTGCCAATCACCGTAAGAGCGACTACGAGGTCGTCGTGCCTCTGGAATTGCTGCGCCAGGCCGAGCGCACCAAACGTATCTTCAATATCGTCCTGGGCGCCATCGCCGCCATATCCCTGCTCGTCGGCGGGATCGGTATCATGAACATCATGCTCGCCAGTGTCACCGAGCGAACCCGTGAAATCGGCATCCGGCGCGCGCTCGGCGCCAAACGCCGCGACATCATCATCCAGTTTCTCGTCGAAACGGTCCTGCTCTCCGGTGCAGGCGGCGCGCTGGGCGTCGTCTTCGGCATCACCATTCCGCTGGCGATCACCTGGTTCGCGGGCATGAAAACCATCGTCACTCCCTGGTCGCCTCTCATCGCCTTTTCCATCTCCGCGATGGTCGGCATCATTTTCGGCCTGTATCCCGCTCTGCGTGCCGCCAACATGGACCCCGTTGAGGCCCTGCGCCACGAGTAGCCACCCGGCGCGTACGATGAGCCATCTTGTCCACGTGTGCTAGAATATGCTCGGAATTCGGGCTGCAATTTCGAGCAAATCCATGGAAATTACTGTAAAACCCGTCGAGACGGCCGATGAATTGCGGGTAGTGCACGATCTGTTCGCGACCACCCACTCGGCCGACGACTATGCCCGGGGGGTGCGGTGGCTGGAGGACTGCGGCACGCGCTACCCGGGATACCTCAAAGAGCACACCCGCATCGCCAAGCGCGGCGTCGAAGTCGTAGGCGGGCTCCGTCTGATCACCGATACCGTGCGCCTGGGCGATGCCCGGCTCAAGATGGGCGGGCTCGGGTGGATGACCACCTCGGAAAGGCACCGCCACAAGGGCGTTTGCCGGCGGCTGATGGAAGATACGCTCAGCTATATGCGCCTCCACCGCTATCACATCGCGATGCTCTTCGGCGTGCCCGGCATGTACCACCGCTGGAAATTTGTGACGTCCCTTGCCGACTACATCATCGACATCGACACACTCGAAGCGCTCACCTTTGACTGCCCGCTGCAGGAGCGGCCGGCCAAGCTCGGCGATATTCAGGCCATCCAGGCCATCCACAGTGCCGATGAAGATGCGCTGGCGTGCTCGGTCGTGCGCACTCGCGCCCATTACCTCTGCAAATGGAACGATTCTGACCCCAAACGCGTTCTCACCGACGATCGCGGCAAAGTGCTGGCTTATTTCTTCCACCGCAATATGGGCGATTATCTGGCCATTGTGGAAACTGGAGTCGCCGAATTCGGCATCTGCGGCAGCGTGCTTCGCGCATGCGGGCGCATCGCCGAGGAAGAGTCCCTGGCGCACCTGAGGATCTACAGTCCACCCGCGCATCCCATGGCCCGGTACCTGCTCGAATTCCGTTCGCGGCACGAAACCCTCATTTCCAGAGATGCGGGCGGCATGCTCGCCTTCGTCGACCTCGATGAAACCTTTGAGCACATGATTCCCGAATGGGAGCGTTGCCTGAAACACAGCAACGCCCTCGATCTGCGCACGGAAGCCACGCTCGTTATCGATGGAGTCCCCTTGCGTATCCGGGCCAACCGCGGGGCGATCGACCTGGCCCGCACGCCCGGAAAAAGCAAAGTCAGCCTGAGCGCCGGGGAAATGATGCACCTGCTGACCGGCTACCGCTACGCTGGAGACCTTCTCGACGCAAAACAGTGTTTTCTGTCGCCCGGCGCCCGCATGCTGCTGCACGCCATTTTTCCCAAACGGCACCCCTTTGTCTGGCCTTTCGACCGCTTTTGAGCCCCGATCTGCGCAGCGATGCCCGGCAGAAAATTGAACAGCCCTCCAGCCGCCAAGTATACTATTCACTCGTGCCGGGGTGGCGAAACTGGCAGACGCGCCGGACTCAAAATCCGGTCCTGGCAACAGGGTGAGGGTTCGAGTCCCTCCTCCGGCACCACAAAACAGCCCCCCTTCCAATAGAGCCCTCGTCATCACTTCCTGACTGACGCAATTCTCAGCGGAGGGAGGCGCGCCGGACTCCCGCTGAGGGTTCTGGGGATTTTCGGAATCACAGGTGTGGATTTTTGAAATCTTTGTGATATACTTAGGCTGTTATGTCCATAATCAATGAAAAGAGTGCCGTCTCGTACAGGAATGAGGGCTTGCGCATTCGCAGGCAACGCGCCATGGCCGCTGCGCGCAGGGATGGCGTGGCCGTATGGCAGATCGCGGAGGCGATCGGTACGACGTCGGCCAACCTCAGCAGCATCGTCTCGCGCGGTTCTCAATACAGTCCGTTTGCTGTCGCGCTCGACGAGTGGCTGGAAACGCACGGCTACACCGTGGATACGACGCACGACGGGCATTCCAACGGAGCCGGGCCCGGTTTGTCTGCAAGTTCGCCAGCAAGCCATTGCCCCATGCCGGCCATTGACGATTACCTGCAGCTGCTGGCCTCTGCCCATGCCGAGAGGGATTCGGTGGCGGTGGGGGAAGCGCTCCAGATCGGGGCGACTCTCGCCCGGCTGGTGGGCGAATTTCTTGAACTCCGGGGTCAGATGGAGCGCCTGGCGTCGCGGCTTGGCCGCTCCGTAAGCCGAAGCTCCCCGCGCTCTGCCGAACCCAGTGGCTCTCTTTTCGGCAGGCCCGAGTCTGAGGGAAATCCCGTCTGAAGACTCCCTCTTTCAAGCGGACGCGCCACTGATTCCTCGAAATCCAAGCGGCCGACCGGGTTTCGACGCTGCGTAAACCAATCCCCGCAGCCAGCCCTCCGGATTATACGGGCAACCTCCACGCGGTTGCGTGACCTGGATGTACCGGGGCAACCCCCACGCTGGGGCGTTCCGGAATGTAGGGGCAGACCCCTGTGTCTGCCCATCCGGATAGCCCGCGCGTTGCGACGGGACGCTGTGAGCTGCAAGCCACACCCCAAAATCCAACC
>DAOSJS010000129.1:0-10177 GCA_035367355.1 Candidatus Hydrogenedentota bacterium | reverse complement strand
CCGGGCCCAGCGCCGCCACGAACAGGTTGGCCAGACCTGCCGGATAGAATTCCCCGGCGTCCTGCACGGTCACCGCGGCGTTTCCGGCCTTGGCCCAGGCATACAGCCCGTTCTCGTCGCGCAGTTGCTCGAAGGCCTTTTTCATGTCCCGCCGCGCGTAATACACCTCATGGACCCACGCATAATTGCGGAGCAGATGGGCTATCTGCCGGGAATGCCACAAGGCCTCAAACACTTCCGAATTGCCCATCATGTATTTGTAAGGCGAGTCGGGTTTGGCAAACGTCAATCCATCCACGTCGAGCGTCGCGAGCATCGCCTTATGCGCCCCGAAAATCTTGCCGGTTTCGCGCATCACGAAGCGGTGGTCGCGGGTCAGCATCCGGCGCATGTTCACGCACATCAGGAAGGTGGCGGCGTACGAGTCCGTCGCCTGGTATTTTCCAGTGGAGTGATAATCGCTTGCGGTCCCCTCGTAGTCGTAAATGACGCCGCGGAGATCCATGTGCTTGAAGTACCAATCCGTCCATTTGATCCCGGCGTCCAGATATTTCTTGTCCCCGGTGACCTGGTAGGCTTCGAAAAGGCCCAGTGCGGTGTAATTGCCATAATACGGGGAGATCGTGATCTGGTCGCCCGATTGGGTATGGATGATCGCGCCGTCAGCAAGTTGCCTGGACAAGATGGCATCCGCGTGTTCACGGATCTCTGCGCCCGGCGCCATCGCGACCAGTAACATTAATAAGGCTTGCATCGTTTACTCCTTCCCGTCCATTGCAAAACACAGACCACCGCTGTCGTATAATGCCTGCCCTTTGGCAAAAGTTCCTTCCGGACCACATTCGGACGGCCCGCCAATCCGGAAGACAGCAAGCAAATGCTTCCAAAGTCTGAAGCCATTATACTACAACGGCTTACATGAGAGATATCCCGGGGATTCCAAGCTCCGTCTGAGCCATAAAGTCTTGCGGTTCAACGACGACCACCCCGCGCGGGGTCACCCGGAACCGTCGCGCATCTTCTTCGTGGTCGTACCCAATTACTGTGTCTTCAGGGATTTGCGCGCCTGCATCGATGATGGCCTTCCGGATGCGCGCCCGCCGCCCTACCGATACCTCCGGCAGCAGGATACACTCCTCGATGTAGGAATAACTGTTGACGCGCACCTCCGGCGAGAGCACGCTCCGGCGCACCATCCCGCCGCTGATAATGCAGCCGGGGCTCACAATCGAGTCAATCGCCACCCCAAACCGGATTCCCTCGTCGGCAAACACGAATTTCGCCGGAGGAACCATCGGCGGCTTGGTTCGCACGGGCCACTCCTCGTCGTAGAGGTTAAACAGCGGATCCACGGCCACAAAATCCATGTTGGCTTCCCAGAACGAATCGAGCGTCCCCACATCCCGCCAGTACTTGGCTTCTTTACGGTTTTCGTCAACGAACGGGTAGACGAACACCGGGTCGGTCTCCACGAGGCGGGGGATGATGTCTTTGCCGAAGTCGTGGGAACTCATGCGTTCTGCATCGTCATAGCAGGCGCGGATCAGTGTGTCCTTATCGAAAACATAGACGCCCATCGAAGCCATGGCCATATGCGGATTGTGCGGCGAAGGTTTGGGATGCTCCGGCTTTTCCTGGAACCCGGTCACCTGGTCGTTGGCATCCACTTCCAGGATCCCGAAGCGGTTGGCTTCGTTCAGCGGGACTTCCAGCGCGGCCAGGGTGACCGCGGCTCCTTTGGCCCGGTGGAACTTGACCATTTTCTGGTAGTCCATCTTGTAAATGTGATCCCCCGAGAGGATCATCACTTCCCGGCATTCGACGGGCTCGATGGAATACAGATTTTGGTAAATCGCGTCGGCTGTACCCAGGTACCAGTTGTCCCCGGTGCGTTTCTGGGCCGGGATGGCCTCAATGAATTCGCCCCATTCCGGGTACGACAGGCTCCAGGCCGCGTGGATATGGCGGATCAGAGACAGTGATTTGTATTGAACGAGCACCAGGACCTTGCGTATCTGGGAATTGATGCAGTTGGATAAGGTGAAGTCAATGATCCGATACATCCCGCCGAAATGCACCGCGGGTTTGGCTTCGTTGCGTGTCAGGGGATACAAGCGTTCGCCCGCGCCGCCAGCCAGCACCACCGCGAGCACGTCTCTCATGCTGTGCCGGTCATCCATCTCCCGCCTCCATTCGAATGAACGCCCTGCAGGGCGCACCATCTCCATGCCGGACCGCCAGGGGAAGCACGACAAACTCGCAGGGTCCCGCCTGGACGCCGCGCAGATCCAGGCCTTCTACGATGAGTACGCCGGCTTCAAGAAGGATGCGATGAACCGCTTCGCAGTCCTCCCCTTCCGGGGCAATGGAAATATAATCTATCCCTACCAATTGTACCTGTTCGTCGACCAGCCGTGCCGCGGCGCCGGTCGTCAAAGCCGTGAAGGCCGGCTCAAACTCCCGCCTGTCCGCCAGCATACCGTTTGCTGTCTTCAACAACAACCGCGCGGGTAGAGGAGCTTCCCCGAAATCCGATGGATGGATCCGCGGTCCCGCATCCGTCAGGTCGAGCACGCGGGCCGGCCCGAAAAAAACCGAAGGATCCAGCTCATCGAGCCGTGCCCCGTCCGGCACGATGTGACGGGGTGCGTCCACATGAGTTCCGGTATGGGTGGTCAGGCCGAGCCACGTCACATTACTCCCGTCGCCTTTCGAAAGCGACGATACCGCCCGAGTCTCAAATTCCGGGTCTCCGGGCCAGCAGACCATACCCTCAAACAAGGGCATGGAGACATCCAGCCACTGCGTTTTCGGATTGACACAGGCTCCCCTTGTCAAACATCCTTCTCCTGGTGTTCAGATATCTGCAACCTGTTATATTATACCGTATTCCAGCCGCACGGGCTAAAAGGTAAACCTGGTGCGTGGAGCCTGAATAGGGCGCCGGGGCTGCGCAGTTGATGGCAGGATCGGAGCGCGCTATGCTGCCCGGCGGTTCCCGGTTCAACAGTGTCCGCGCCCCGGCGTGGTCATCAGGCGGAGGACAGGCCCCGTGAATGAAGAGCCCCCGTGTTTTTCGGATGAGATAGTCGGTGTTGCGCTTGCGGCCGGCAAAGGCTCACGCATGATGGGCTTGCAGACGCAGCTTCCCAAACCGGTCCTCCCCGTGCTGGACAAACCCATCGTCTACCACCAGCTGGAGGCCATGGTACGGCTGGGTATCCGCAAGGCCATCATCGTGGTAGGGCACCGCGGATACGAGGTCGTCCGCCAGATCGAGCGCCAGCCGCCTCTGGGCATCGAGATCGATTATGTGCCGCAGGAAAGCAACCTCGGCATCGCGCATTGTGTCGGATGCCTGGAAGGTGCCATTACGGGGCCGTTTCTGCTGTTTCTGGGCGACATCTTCTTTCATGCCCCGGAACTGGGCGGCATGATCACCGTATTCCGCGAACATCAGGCCGATGCGGTGCTGGGCGCCATTGAAGAGCAGGATGTCGCGGCCATCTCCCGGAATTACTGCATTGTAACCGATGAGCGGGGCCTGGCCCGCCAGGTGATCGAAAAACCCCGCTATCCCAAGAGCCGGCTGAAGGGTGTTGGCATCTACCTGTTCACTCCCGTGGTGTTCGACGCCATCCGCCGGACATCGCGCACGGCCATGCGCGATGAGTACGAAATTACGGACAGTATCCAGATCTTGATCGATCTCGGCTACGATGTCCGTCCCTGCACCGATATTGTTCACGATCTGAACGTGACCTACCCCCGCGACCTGCTCGATCTGAATCTCTGGGCTTTGGAACACGAAGGGCTCGATAAATACGTCTCGGATACCGCCCGCGTCGGGCGGGGGGCTGCCATCGAACATGCGGTCGTGGGCGCCGGAGCCACCGTTGGCGCCGGGGCGGTTCTCAAGAATACCGTGGTTTTCGCGGGCGCGGACGTGCCCCCGGACGCCCGGCTTGAAGAGGTCATTGTCACCGAATGCGGCGTCTGCCGCCCGTGAGTGAGTGTGTGCGCGAATGGACCAGGTATCCAGGCGCCGCTTGAGACCTGCCGCGCGGCAACGGACGCGAACGGGGCCTACGCTTTTTCGCCGCGCTCTGCGGCGTAGACCTTCTTCAGACATTCAGGGCACAGGCCGTGGCTGAACTCCGCCTCGGAATGCTCCCGCACATAGGTCTCGAGCCCGGTCCAGGAACCTTCGTCGTCGCGAATGCGCCTGCACTCCGCGCAGATGGGGATGAGCCCCTGGAGCGTCTTGATGCGCTTGAGGGCCGCCTTCAATTCGGCGATCAGTTCCTCGCGCTCGAGTTCAGAACGTTTCTTTGAACACAGATAGCCTACGATCGTGCCGAACATCCGCAGCAATTCGCACTGGTTTCGGGTCATGGCCACGTCGCGCAGCAGGTTGTCAGCGCTCACGTGGCCGATCACTTTTTCACCATCCCACAGCGCGGCGAACAGTTGGGGCGCGGTGACTTCCGATGTGCCGTCGGAGGAGGGGAATGTGGCGCGCTCTACCAGCACGAAGGCCTCTTTGGCCAGAAGGATGCGCCCTTCCGGGCTTTCAGGGGAGATATGGGCCTGGAGATGGCGTTCGTCCTGAAGCAGCCCGTTCTCATCGACGCCCCAGGTGCCGCGGATAAGCTCGGGATCATCAGCCCGCAACCAAATGCCTATCCGGTCAAAGCTGAGGGTCGCGCGGCCCCATTCCACGGCGCGGCAACAGATATCGTCCACCGTCGGCGCCGTGGACAGTTCGCTCGTGAGACACACGAGCGACGACAACTGCTCCGTGAACCGGCGTTCGTTTTCCTCGCGTGTGCGAAGCAGCCGCTGGGCGTGTTCCAGTTCGCGCCGGGCCTTTACCAGGTCGCGTGCCTGTTGCCGCAGTTCTTCCAGCTCGGGCGGTTCCGGCGAGGCAATGTCGGTCTCGTCCATGGTCCAACACACCTCCGTTTTTGGGCGCTGCAATCCCCCACAGAATTCTACCACATTGCGGCAGATCCCGGCATGAATAACTAATTGTGCGAATATCGCGATAAAGACACTCGCTGTGCCGAGAACTTGGAGAACCGCGCTCAATCCAACGGGTTTGGGATGGCTGGAGCCTCGTTGAGGACCCGCAGGCCGGCAGCGCGCAGGCGCGCACACCAATGCTCAACCAGGCCGGCGTTGGATGGCGCGGTGGAGGCGCGGGAAGCGGGATCCACGCCAAAACGCTGCACCTTGCTTTCGCTAAGCGGGTTGCAGGGCATGAGCTCGACCCCGGCCAGGTTGGGCAGCGAGGCCGCCAGGGCCTGAATGCCCGCCAGAAACTCCTCGCGCTCGTTGCAGCCCGGAATGATGGGCGAGCGGAGGAGCACGGCGGCGCCGGCATCATGCAACGCACGAAGGTTTTCGTGAATGCGTCTGAACGACACCCCGGTAAACGCGATATGCCGGCCGGGATCAGTTTCCTTGATGTCGAACAGGAATAAATCCACCGGTGGCATCATGGCTTCGAATACGCGCGCCTCGGCATAGCCGCAGGTCTGCACCACGGTATGAATGCCATGGTCCCGGGCAGCGCGCAACAGACCCATGGAGAAATCAGGCTGAAATGCCGGCTCCCCGCCCGATAACGTCATTCCCCCGCCGGACGTCTCATAAAACGGCATATCACGCACGACAACGTTCATCACATCGTCCACGGACATCTCGCGCCCGACGAGTTCCAGCGCCTGGGAGTAGCACTCCTCCGTACATGTTCCGCAGACCGCACATCGGGTGCGGTCCAGGATGTGCGCCGTCCCTTCCATGCGGTGAGCGCCTTGCGGGCAGACGCGAAAACAGTAGCCACAGCCGATGCAGAGCCGGGGATCAAAGGCCAGGCTGGGTCCCGGGGTGATGGATTCGGGATTATGGCACCAGACGCACCGCATCGGGCATCCCTTCATGAAGACTGTGGTGCGGATGCCGGGGCCGTCATGAATGGAGAATCGCTGTATCTCGAAGATGTTCCCCCGGAGCTCCGGCGGGTCTGTATCGGGCATATCGGCGTTTCCTGAGCATTTTCCCCGCGATACATGTCGCGGCCGCCGTTACTTTCCCGCATGGCCGTGCTGAAATCAACTTTATTCAGCAGAGAGGTGCATCAGGCGCTCTTTTTCGGTATTCTTTGTGCAAACCCAAGTAGACTACGCAGCAGGAGGTATCATGATTCACGTCATCGCGACCATTGACATTCAGCCCGGAAAGCGGGCGGAGTTTCTCGAGCTGTTCAAAGCCAACGTCCCCAACGTGCTGGCGGAGGAGGGGTGCGTCTCCTACGAACCCACCGTTGACGTGGAGGCTGATACCGGCGCGCAGCCCCCGCTGCGCGACAACGTCGTCGTGGTCGTCGAACAGTGGGCCAATCTCGCATGCCTCCATGCCCATCTGCACAAGCCGCACATGGCAACCTACCGGGAGCAGGTCAAAGATCTGGTCCGGCATGTCGAGCTGCGCGTGCTGCGCTCGGCATGATGAAATCCGGCGCGGCCCTCGCCATGCGCATTGACAGGCCGCCTGGGGCCGCAGCGCGCCCCTGGGTTTGGAGAGCATCCCGGCTCCGCTCCAGAAAAACGAAAAGGAACAACACATGACGGGCAGAGAATTTGGTGAAAAACTTCGGCGTGGCGAGCGGGTCTACGGCACGGCGATCGTTTCGCCCTCGCCCCACTGGCCCTCGGTGGTGCAGCAGGCGGGACTGGACTTTGTATTTCTGGATACCGAGCACATCACGCAGGACCGGGTGGCTTTGTCGTGGATGTGCCGCACGTACCGCGCGCTCGGCATCGTGCCGGTCGTTCGCATTCCACGGGCTGATCCCTTTCTGGCCTGTCAGATGTATGATGGCGGCGCCTGCGGCCTCGTGGCCGCGTATATCGAAACGCCCGAGGAAGTGCGCGCGCTGGTCGGGGCAACGAAATACCGCCCGCTGAAAGGCAAGCGGCTCGAGCGCGTGTTGCAGGACCCCGCCTCGCTTGAGCCGGAAATGGAAGCGTACGTGCGCGAACGGTGCGCAGATAACATCCTGATCGTGAATATTGAGAGCCGGCCGGCGATGGACAATCTCGACGCAATCCTCGCCGTGCCGGGGCTTGACGGCGTGCTGGTCGGTCCGCACGACATGACCTGCAACTTCGGCGTGCCGGAGCAATACCACCATCCCGCTTTTGAAGAAGCCATGAGCGAATTGATCGCCAAGGCGCGGGCTGCAAACGTTGGGGTCGGAGCGCACTTTTTCTGGGACACCATCGAGCAGGAGGTGGCCTGGGCGAAGGCCGGGGCAAATCTTCTGCTGCACAGCGGTGATATTTCCTTGTTCAGCGCAGCGTTGAATAAAGATATCGGCCACCTCAAGAAAGCAATGGGAGACTCTGTCGTGAAGGCGGGCGGAGAAGAGGTCATCATCTAACCGGCCCGGGCAGAGGACTTCGTGCCGGGGCCAGGGGGGATAGCCATGACACATCGAGTCAACCGGCGAAGCTTCATCGTCGCGGCAGGCGCGAGCATGGCGGCCGCGGCGGCGGCGGGCAACGTCGCAGCCCAGCCGCCGGGGCCAGGCCTGCGCAATGTGCTGCTTTATGTTGTGGACGACCAGGGCCGGGGTGACGCCGGGTGTTACGGCAACCCCGTGATCAAAACGCCGGGCCTGGATCGCCTGGCCGCAACGGGGATGCTGTTTACTCACGGGTTCTGTACCACCGCCAGCTGCAGCCCGAGCCGCTCTGTGATCCTCTCCGGGCTTCACAACCACGCGAACGGCATGTACGGCCTTGAACACTCCTGCCACCATTTTACGTCGCTTTCGAACGTGGAAAGCCTGCCTGTGCGCCTGAGCAAGGCAGGGTACCGCACGGCGCGAATGGGCAAGTACCACGTCGGGCCGGAAGCTGTGTACCACTTTGATACGAACATCAAAGCCCCGAACATCGCGCCCGCCGATATGGCGGATGCGTGCCGGGATTTCATCGCGGAGGAAAGCGGCAAGCCGTTCTTCCTGTATTTCTGCACCGTCCAGCCCCATCGTCCTTTTCCACGCGAAGGCGCGGACCCGGTGGCGCCCGAAGAAGTCGTGGTGCCGCCGTTTCTGCCCGATACGCCGGAGTGCCGCGAGGAACTTGCGCAGTACTACGGCAGCGTGCAGACCGCAGACGCGGGATTGCTGCGTCTCCTCGACATCCTCGAGGACACCGGCCGCTCGAAGGACACGCTCGTGATCTACGTATCGGACAACGGGATCGCATTTCCAGGGGCGAAAACGACGCTCTACGAGCCGGGCATAAACATCCCGTGCGTCGTGCGGGATCCTTTTGCAGGAACGACCGGCATCTCGACCGATGCCATGATCACGTGGGCGGATATTGCCCCCACCATCCTGGACTTCGCGGGAGTGGATGCCGGCGAGAAGCAAATGCACGGGCGCTCGTTTCTGCCGGTGCTGCGGGGCGAACCGGCCTCCGGCTGGGATGAGATTTACGCCTCGCACACCTTTCATGAAGTCACCATGTACTACCCCATGCGGGCCGTACGCGAGCGGCGCTACAAATTGATCTGGAATATCGCGCACGGGCTGGCCTACCCATTCGCATCGGATTTGTACCAGTCCGCGACCTGGCAGGCCGTCCTGAGGCGCGGCGACGCGTATTACGGCAAGCGCAAGGTCTCCGCGTACGTGCATCGCCCCGCCTTTGAGCTGTATGACCTGGAAACCGATCCCGACGAGGTGAACAACCTCGCCGGTGATCCCGCTCATGCGGAGACCCTCGAACGGTTAAAGCGTAAGCTGCGCGCATTTCAGGAGCGCACCGATGATCCATGGATTCTGAAATGGGAACGCGAGTAAGAAGCGGATTTGTCTGAGAGGCGGGCCGGAAGGGAGCTGTATAGGCTTCCGCGGCCCTTTTTCAAAAGGGGAATGTCCCATGTTCCGTTCAAGACTGAGTCGCAGGCAGTTCATGGCGGCAACGGGAGCCGGGCTGGCTGCCTGTGGCATGCCACGCCGCGCCCGGGCCTGTCCAAGAGACCCGCGTGACCGGCCGAATTTCGTCGTCATCTTTGTCGATGACTGCGGCTACCGCGATGTCGGCTGTTTCGGAGCAGAAGGCTATGAAACGCCCCATCTCGACCGCATGGCGGCCGAGGGGGTCCGGTTCACCGATTTTTACGCAGCAGCGGCGCTGTGCACCCCTTCGCGGGCGTCGCTCATGACCGGCTGTTATCCTTCGCGTGTCGGACTCCCGAACGTGCTCAATCACACGGCAAATATCGGCCTGCACGAAGACGAGACGACCATCGCCGAAGTCCTGAAATCGCGCGGATATGCTACGGCCTGCTACGGCAAGTGGCACCTCGGCCACCATCCGAAATTCCTGCCGACCCGGCATGGATTTGACGAGTATTTCGGGCTTCCGTACTCGAACGATATGTGGCCGCGGCATCCCACGTACGACGCGTTTCCGTCGCTGCCGCTCATCGAAGGCGAGGAGACGATTCAATACAACCCCGACCAGCGTCAGCTTACGACGTGGTACACCCGCCGCGCGGTCGATTTTATCACCGCCCACAAAGACGAGCCGTTCCTGGTCTATCTCGCCCATACCATGGCTCATGTGCCGCTGCATGTGTCGGATAAATTTGCCGGTCGAGCGAAGTCAGGGCCATATGGCGATGTGCTTATGGAACTTGACTGGTCGGTCGGGCAGATCCTGTCCACGGTGCGTGCGCTTGGGCTGGACAACAACACCCTCGTCGTGTTCATTTCCGACAATGGCCCGTGGCTGAGTTATGGAGATCACGCGGGCAGCGCCTTGCCGTTGCGCGAAGGGAAAAACACCACCTTCGATGGCGGCCAGCGCGTGCCGTTCATCGCCTGGTGGCCGGGCCAGATCGCCGCGGACTCGGTCTGCCGCGAAGTGGCGGTTACCTTCGATATGCTGCCGACGCTGGCCGGCCTGGCGGGCGCCACGCTCGACCCGGAGCGCACTATCGACGGCAAGGACATCTGGCCCCTGCTGCATGGAGCGCCTGGCGCTGAATCGCCGCACGAAGCGTTCTTTTACCATCTCGGCGGGCAGGTGCATGCCGTGCGCAACGGCAAGTGGAAACTCCATGCGCCGCACAAGTACAGCAGCCTTGCGAAGGT
>DAOSJS010000128.1:0-10244 GCA_035367355.1 Candidatus Hydrogenedentota bacterium | reverse complement strand
GAGCCGCCTGCGAGGGCGCCGCGCGGCACGGTTTTCAGACCCACCTGCTCGGGTGTGATTTCGTATGTGCTCACGTGCCCGTTTCGAAGTTCGGCAATCCAGGTAGGCCCAGACAACGAGATCTCGTCCAGGCCGTCCTTGCCAGAAACGGCAAAGGCGCGCCGGGTGCCGAGGTTGCCCAGCACATGGGCCAGGGGTTCGGCGAGACCCGGTTCAAACACGCCGATCGAAAGCCCTTCCGGCTGCGCCGGGTTGGTGAGCGGGCCAAGAATGTTGAATACGGTCCGTGTGGCCCGCAATTCCGAGCGGATAGGCGCCACGTGGCGCATGGCCGTGTGCACCGAACGGGCAAAGAGGAATCCGATGCCGGCCTCGTCAATACAGCGGGCTGCCTGCTTCGGAGCGGCGTCGATATTGACGCCCAGGGCTTCCAGGACGTCTGCACTGCCGCATTTGCTGGTGGCACTGCGGTTTCCGTGTTTAGCTACGGCCATTCCAGCGCCAGCCACTACAAAGGCAGAGGAGGTTGAAATATTGAAGCTGCCGCAATGGTCGCCGCCCGTGCCGACGATATCGATTAACGGTCTCCGTTTCGGGGCGACAGGAATCGCCATTTCCCGCATGACCTGGGCGAATCCTGTAATTTCCTCGATGGTCTCGCCCTTTACCCGGAGCCCCATGAGCAGGGCGGAAACCTGGGCCGGACTGGCCAGGCCAGACATGAGGATACGCATGGCGCTCGCGGCCTGTTCTCTCGTAAGGTCTTTGCGCTGGCTGATTAAAGCGATAGCCTCGTCAAGCATGGCTGGAACCCGCTACCTTCTCCCTGGGTGTATGCTCCGCAGTGCCGCCGCCGTCGGAGCAACAGTAACAACGGGCTGAAAATAAAGTCAACACAATGCCCCGCAGGCGCTACATGAGCAGCCACGTGGCCACCGTGAGGAAAATCAGGAACCCACACATATCCGACAAGCTGGTCACAATGGGCGGCGCCGCCAGCGCCGGGTCAATTTCAAATTTGCGCAGGACCAGCGGGGCAAGTCCTCCGAGACACAGTGCGATCAGGCTGTTCAAGGCCAGGGCTGCGCCGGCTACAAGGCCGATCAGCGGGCCTTTATGGAGCAGCAGCGCTACCAACGAGAGAAACACGCCCAGCAGCGCTCCATTAATCAGCCCCACCTGAATTTCTTTCCCCAACACCCGTTTCCAGTCTTCGGGTTTGATCAGACCCAGGGCCAACTCCCGGATGCTGACTCCGACCGCCTGATTTCCGGAGCAGCCGCTCATGTTGCCGATAATGGGGATGAAGAACGCCAAGGCCGTCAGCTGGCCGATGGTCGATTCAAAATGGAGAATCACACTGGCTGCCAGGGCGCTCAGCACGAGATTAAAACCGAGCACGGACATTCGCCGCAAGGCTCGGGGGAACACCGGCATGGACCGGAACTCGTCGCCGCCCACAATACCGCTGAAGCTGCTGAGGGCCGTCGCGGCAATCTCGCCAAGCGCTTCCTCGACATCCGAGCGAAGCGCCATTCCCACCAGGCGCCCGTTGTTGTCAGTAACGGGCAACGCCACGAGGGTGTACCGATCGAAGATCTGGGCGAGCTCTTCGAGGGATGAATCGACCAGCACGTACAGCGGATTGGGGATCATCACGTTGAGCAGGCCTGTGTCCGGCCTGGACAGGATCAGGTTCCTCAGAGGGATCACTCCCACGAGGTTGTGTTTCTCATTAACCGCGTAAATGTACTGTATGATGTGGTCGGAATACGCCTCCACATGCTTGTGCAGGTCTTCCAGAACGTCGGCGACGCTCCTGTTCATGTCGTAGGCAAGGAATTCCGTGACCATGATGCCGCCCGCGGTGTCGGCATCATAGGCGAGCAACTTCCGCGCGTTGGCGGCTTCGTGCGGATCCATTTGCGCCAGGATGGCCTCCGCGTTTTCCTTGTCCAGTTCCTGCAAAAGGTCGGCGCGCTCATCGCTCTGCATTTCATCGAAAATGAGCGCCGCTTTTTCGACCGGGAGGTCTTCCAGGAGATCCGCGCCCTGCACATCGGGCAACTCTTGAATGAGGTCGGCGGCATCTTCCGGCTCGAGCAGGGTGAGAACCCCCGCTTGGGTCTCATCATCGAGACGGGAAATGGCTCGGGCGATATCTGCCGGATTCAGCTGCTGGAGAAAACGATCGAGACAGTCGGCGTCCTGTGCAGCTACGATGCTCTCAATTTCTTCCCACGGTTCGCGTGTGAACTCGTCGGGCATAACCGGACTCCTCTCGTGACAGGCATGGACCAGGGTACGGAAACGCCACAAAGGCGAGCAAAAACCGGCCTGCCGCACCCGCGTGGAATCTTGGCGGCCGTCAATTTGGCGACACATTTAAAACGTGATATTATCACAACTTAGCTGTCGGCACCAAAAAGGGCCTGACGCCGGGAAACCGTGCCCCGGGGAGCTGTCGACCCCGTTAAGCCGACCCAGGATCGGCGGCGGGAAAACGGCAACCGGGCATAGCGGCGTGGTGCGACGGAGTATCGTGCAATACAAGGGCACACACCGGCTATCCGGAAATCACACAACCACCAACAACGGGGGTTCCTGATGAGTTTGAATCTTGCCCATTTTCTGTATCTGACCGCCCGGGAACACCCCGACAAAACCGCGGTCATTATGGACGACTACCGTTTTTCTTATCAGGATGTGCTCACAAATGCCCGGCGCGTTGCCAGCCTGCTTCAAGCCAAAGGCATTCGGCGTGGCGACAAAGTCGCTCTGATGATTCCCAATTCACCCCATTTCCCCATCATTTATTACGGCATTCTGCTGGCCGGCGCCGTAGCTGTTCCCGTGAACTGCCTCCTCAAGTCGCATGAAATTCAGTACTATCTCGAAGACTCGGATGTGCGGCTGTTCTTCACGTGGATCGACTTTCTTGAAGAATCGATCAAGGCCGTTGATGCGACCCTGACCTGCCAGCATCTTGTGGTGGTCAGTCTTCCCGATGACCGCAAGGCCCCGGTCGCAGGCGAATCGTTCAACCGGCTGCTTGAGGAAGCTTCGCCCGATTTTGACATGGTGGAGACCATGCCCGATGACACAGCCGTCATTCTCTACACCTCGGGCACCACGGGCAATCCGAAAGGCGCGGAACTTACGCATTTCAATATGTTTTTTAACGCCTATTACACCATGCACCGGGTTCTGTATGCGACGGCAAACGACGTCGCGCTGGGGGTGCTCCCGCTGTTTCATTCGTTTGGGCAAACCTGCGTGCAAAACGCCCTCTTCATGGCCGGAGGCTCGATGAGCCTGGTTCCCCGCTTTGAGGCTCAACGCGTGCTCGACGTGATTCAGCGCGACCGCGTCAGCATCGTTGCGATGGTGCCGACCATGTATTTCTGGCTTCTGCACGAAAAACGCAACGGTACGTATGATCTCTCCTCGGTTCGGATGGCGGTCTCTGGGGGCTCTGCGCTGCCCGTTGACACCATGGTCCAGTTCGAACGCGAGTTCGGCGTCCGCATCCTTGAGGGCTATGGCCTGTCAGAAACCAGCCCGGTGGCGACGTTTAATATCATCGAACGCGAGAGCAAACCGGGATCGATTGGCCTGCCCATCTGGGGCTGCGAAATGCGTATCTGCCGAAACGACGGCACCTTTGCTGAGGTGGGAGAAGTCGGCGAAATTGTCATGCGGGGCCACAATGTGATGAAAGGGTATTACAACAAGCAGGCCGCCACCGAAGAAGCCTTTGAAGGCGGCTGGTTTCATACCGGCGACCTGGCCCGCATGGACGACGAGGGTTATTTCTATATAGTCGATCGCAAGAAAGATCTCATTATCCGCAGCGGCATGAACGTCTATCCACGGGAAGTGGAGGAAATTCTCTACGGCCATCCGGCGGTGCTGGAAGCGGCCGTCGTGGGAGTGCCTGACCCGGCGCGCGGCGAAGAGGTCAAAGCATTCGTCTGCCTCAAAAGCGGCTCTGGGGTATCCGCGGACGAACTGCAGATGTATTGCCGGGAACGAATGGCTAAGTTCAAATGCCCCAAAACGTTTGAATTTCTTCCCGAACTTCCCAAAGGACCTACGGGCAAAATACTCAAACGCCATCTGCGCGACGGCGTTATTTCGGCAAATTCCCTGTCTCAGCGCGCGTGACGGGGCGTGATTGCAGGGTTTTCAAGCGTCCGGGGATGCGGCCCGCTCCTTTCCTCTGCTATACTCGAGGACGCTGTCTAAAGCTGTTAACTTGCGGGATTTCAGAATGAGTGACACCGAGACTCGCGCTGGCGAGAGCCTGTTGAAACGAATCGATGCTCCCGGGGATTTGAAAGCCCTCACTGTGGAGCAGTTGAAGGTTCTGGCGAAGGAAATCCGGGACCTTATTCTGGCCAATGCCTCAGAACACGGAGGTCATCTTGCGCCCCACCTGGGGGTGGTCGAACTCACGCTGGCCATTCATTATGTTTTTGACACCAGCCAGGATCGCCTGATTTGGGACGTAGGGCACCAATCGTACACACACAAGCTGGTGACCGGGCGCCGCGACCAGTTTCACACCATTCGCTGCAAGGGCGGGCTCAGCGGATATCCGCGCCGGGATGAAAGCCCGTACGATGCGTTCGGCACCGGCCACAGCTCAACGTCGATCTCGGCGGCGCTGGGCATGGCCGTGGCGCGCGACCGGCAAAAACAAAAACACAAGGTGATCGCGGTAATCGGCGACGGCGCCATGACCGGCGGCATGGCTTTCGAAGGATTGGCACACGCCGGACATCTGGGCTCTGACCTGCTCGTGATCCTCAACGACAACAAGATGTCGATCGCCCCGAATGTCGGCGCCCTCTCGTCGTACCTGAGCCGCTTGATTACCGCGGGGGTGTACAACCGCGCCCGCGAAGATATCGGCTCGTTTGTGAAGCGTATGCTGGGGCCTCAGCTCACGAAAGCCGCGCACAAGCTCGAGCATTCCGTGAAAGGCCTGATCACGCCGGGGTCTTTCTTTCAGGAATTCGGGTTTCGCTACATCGGCCCGGCCGACGGCCACGACCTTGAGACTTTGGTGGGGCTGTTGTCGAACATCAAAGACTTCCGCGGCCCCGTCCTCTTTCATTGCGTAACCCAGAAAGGAAAAGGGTATCCTTTTGCCGAAGAAGACCCGCTGAAATATCATGGCGTGAAGGCCTTCGATATCCAGACCGGCCAGTTCCGCGGTTCCGAAGACAGCCCCGACAAGACCAGGGTCCGCTCTTTTACTGAGGCGTTTGTTGAGACCCTTATTGAAGAGGCGCACAAGGACAGCCGAATCGTCGGCATTACGGCCGCCATGCCCACGGGAACCGGCTTGAGTGAATTCGAAAAAGTTTTTCCCGACCGCGTGTTCGATGTGGGAATCTGTGAACAGCATGCGGTGACGTTTGCCGCGGGACTGGCCGCCGACGGACAAAAACCCGTCTGTGCCATCTATTCGACCTTTTTCCAACGTTCTTACGACCAGTTTGTGCACGATGTATGCCTGCAGAAGCTCCCCGTTGTGTTCGCGCTCGATCGCTCCGGTGCGGTGGGAGAAGACAGCCCCACGCAGCAGGGCGCCTTCGATTTATCGTTTCTGCGGTGCATTCCCGAAACGGCCGTCCTGGTGCCGCGTGACGACCTGGATCTCGCCGCGATGCTGCGCTGGTCGCTCAAACAGCCGTTTCCCGTGGTGTTACGCTATGCGCGCGGGCTGGCGCCCGCCATTGGCGCGCCGCACGAACGGGACATCACTCAGGGCGAAATCCTCCGGGAGGGCAGAGAAGCCACTTTCCTGGCGGTCGGACCCATTCTGAGCGCCTGTCTCGAGGCTGCCGACAGGCTGGCTGCCGCCGGTGTGCCGGTTGGAGTCGCCGACGCTCGTTCGGTCAAGCCGCTGGATACCGCTCTGCTCGACAGACTGGCCGATACTCCCATCATCACGGTAGAAGAGAACTCCATTGAAGGCGGGTTTGGCTCCGCCGTTATGGAGTACTTCGAACGTCAGGGCCGCGCCCATGACGTCCGCTTGACCCGCCTTGGTTTTCCTGATCATTTCATGGAACACGCAACGCGCAAGGAACAGCTGGAAGAAGTGGGCTTGAGCGCGGACGGACTCTATCGAGCTGCCTGCGCATTTCTCGGCGTACAGGTATCCGGACCCGTTAAATAGGTGCGGCGGCTGCAGAGCTCCCGCCGCCCGCGCGTGCCTTTCCGCCGGTCAGACAGGAGGCAGGATCGCCCCCCGCAGTCCGGCATCCAGACCCATCAGATCGGCGCTGCGATCCACGTGGCGCGGCGCATTTCGTCTTGATTCAAAATCTGCGGGTGTCGGCGTCGGATAGTCGTTGTTGAAGCAGGCCAGGCAGAAGGATTCCGTGGGGAGTCCAGTGGCCTCCACCATGCTGGGGATGCTGTTGAAAGCCAGAGAAGTGACTCCGATGAAGTCGCGCATCTGGTCGACCGTCATGGAGGCGGCGAGCAGCCTTTCCCGCCGGGGGGTATCGATTCCGTAGTAGCATGAATTGATGATGGGCGGGCAACTGATCCGGAAATGCACCTCTTTCACACCGCATTTCCAGAGGAGTGCAATGATTTTGCGCGCCGTGGTACCGCGCACAATCGAGTCGTCAACGAGCACAATGCGCTTTCCCTGGATGGCACTTCGCGCGGGATTAAGCTTGATCTTCACGCCAAAATCGCGGATGCGCTGATCCGGCTCGATGAACGTGCGGCCAACATAATGGTTTCGGATGAATCCCATATCGAAGGGGATCCCGGATTCGTGTGAATAGCCCAGGGCAGCCTGGTTGGAGGAGTCCGGCACCGCCATGACGAGATCGGCCTCAACCGGGAGGATTCTCGCCAGATTACGCCCCAGCTGCTTTCGCACTTCATCCACGCTCCGGCCAAAAAGCGTGCTGTCCGGCCGGGCCACATAAATAAACTCGAAGATGCAGGCCCGGGACTGCTGTGGCTCGAAGGGTTTGAACGACTCCATGCCATTTCGCGTAATGGCAAGCACCTCACCCGGTTCTACCTCGCGCACCCATTCCGCGTCGATGATATCCAGCGCGCAGGTCTCACTCGCCAGCACGACGGCCTCACCCAGACGGCCCAGCCAGAGCGGGCGAAATCCCAGCGGATCCCGCGCCACCACCAGCTCCTCGCCGTTGGTAGCCAACAGCGAATAGGCGCCGGTCACCTGTCTCAATGCATCGATGACGCTATCCACGAAACGCTTCTTTTTAGAGCGGGCGATCAGGTGCAGAATAACGCCCGTGTCCGTGGTGGAGTGGAAAATGGCGCCCTGGTCTTCCAGCTCTTCGCGGAGCCGGGCGGCATTCACGAGGTTCCCGCTGTGGCAGACAGCCATTGACCCCCGGGAATAATCAACGATCAGCGGTTGGACGTTCTTGAGTTCGCAGCTGCCAAAGGTCGAATAGCGCACGTGGCCGATGGCGATGTCTCCGGGCAGGCTGGCCAGGCGGTGCGCCTTGAACACATCCGCGACAAGTCCCACGCCGCGATGAGCGTGCAGGGTGTTGCCATCGCAACTGACAATTCCCGCGCCTTCCTGGCCGCGGTGCTGCAGTGCATACAACCCCAGATACGTGAGCGTGGTGGCTTCAGGGTTTTGAAATACCCCAAAAACGCCGCACTCGTGCCGCGGCGATTCCGACAACTCCGTGTCCTCCCCCCTGTCCCAGGATGCGCCGAGGGGTTCTTCTTGGCCGCCATGCTGCATGGTCTCAGAAATCGTCCCTGCCCGTCAGCCGCCGGTAGGCTTCCACATACTTTTCACGGGTCTTCGCGACCACGTCTGCGGGCAATGCCGGCGGCGGTGAATTTTTGTCCCAGCCCGTCGTTTCGAGCCAATCGCGCACATACTGTTTGTCGTAACTGGGCTGCCCCCGGCCCGGTTGATAGTCGCTGGCGGGCCAGTAGCGTGATGAGTCGGGAGTCAGCACCTCGTCGGCCAGCATCAATGCGCCTTCGTACAGGCCGAACTCAAATTTCGTGTCACACAGAATAAGCCCTTTGGAGGCAGCCATGTCCCGGGCGCGGGTATAGAGCGCCAGGGCAGCGTCGGATGCCGCTCTTGCCCAGTCCGCACCGATGATCTCTGCGGCTTCCTGCGGTGAGATATTGATGTCGTGCCCGCTGCTGGCCTTGGTGGCCGGTGTGAAAAGAGGGGCGTCCAATTTCTCGGACTCCTTCAGGCCTTTCGGGAGTGGGATTCCGCACACGGTTCCATGTTCCCGGTACTCTTTCCAGCCGCTTCCCGACAGATACCCCCGGACAACGAATTCGACCGGGAACATCGTGCATTTATGCACCAACATGGATCGGCCTTCAAGTTGGTCAGGATAGCCTTGAAATTCGCGCGGAAAATCTCGTATGTCACTGGATATAAGGTGGTTACGGCAAAGATCCCGAGTCGCGTCAAACCAATACAGCGAGATCTGGGTCAAGATCTTGCCTTTGTCGGGAATGCCCACAGGATTGACCCAGTCAAACGCCGATAAACGGTCTGTAGCCACGATCAACAATGCGTCACCGGCGTCGTAAATGTCGCGAACCTTGCCGCGCGCTACAGGTTCGATGCCGGGAAGCTGTGTTTCACAAAGCGCCTGTGCCATAAAGTGTTGTTCCTCAGGTGCTGTCTGGCCGCCAACGGGCAGTGGGTTCTGGGAAAACCGTGCCCTCCCTCATGCGACCGGAATAATACGTGCGCTATGGGCAGTTGTCAATGCAGATCCTGGCGCAGCATTAAATTCTTTTCGAGTTTTTCCACACCCCTGCGCGAGTTTCAGGACTCGAATTGCACACCACCACGGCGCAGAATACGCACGCATGAGTATAAAGCCCCCGTCTGGGGTAATTTGTTGACAAAATCGCTGAGATAAAGGAAATGTTAGACAACTCAGAGGTAGACGTGGTATAAAAGAGAGGAAGTCCTGCGGGTTATGCGGGGCCAAGGCATTAATTGAGCAACCAGTAGCCATCTCGCCAAAAACGGGCTGCGGGCAGTGAGGGAACACGGCACATGTCACTTCTTGAGCAGTTGGGAATTCCGTGGATACTGTCCGGCCTTTTACTGATCCCCTATTTATGCTGGGGGGTGTATATCCTGAGAGAGCGTTTCCATCACCAGGCGGAACTCAGCGTCGCGTGTGAAGCCATCACGTTTTTAGGTCTGGTGGTTTTTTTCGTAATAGAATTCGCAATGCTGAGCATGTGGCTTTCACGCTCTCCGGTATTGTTCCTGTTGGCGGTATTTGGCCTGCTGGCATCCCTTCTGGCCCTGTACGGCCCCATGTTGATGTCGCTGGGTTCGCACATGCTGGTGGGCGCGGTAATGCCATCGGGTGCTCCGTTAAGCCACACGCCGAAATACGGGGCAGCCGAGGGCTTTGAGCAAAAGGGGGACTACGAGGCGGCTGCGCGTGAATACATGGCCGTCGCGCGAATGTTTCCCAAAGAAGCGAAGGCTTCACTTCGTGCCGGCGACAATCTGATCAAACTGGATCGCGTGGAAGAGGGGGTTGTGTGGTTGAAACGCGGACTGCACTATCTCACGGAGCCCGAGGAATCGCTACGTGTGGTCAATCGAATTGCTGAAATTTACCATCGGAGGCTCGACCGGCCGGACGAAGCGAAAGAAGCGTTTCGCGATTATCTCAGCCGTTTCCCAGACGCGGAGTATGCCGATTCCGTAAAGCGCCGCCTCGCGCGCCTCGGTGGGCCGGAAACCCCCAATAACGCAGAAAAAACCTCGCCGCGTCCAGGCGACCCGCCCATACTGGTGTCCGAAGGCCCTTCGTACCTCCCCGACGATTAAGGGTGCCTGCGTTTACGGACTCGAGGCGCCTGGTTCGGGTTGAGCCACATCCCGATAGCGAGTGGGAATGATCATTCTGGCTCCGCCCGCGCTGCGCGTGATGTCGATCGCGCGCAAAACGCGCCCGAAATCGGCGCCTTCGTCGGCTCGTAGAACCAGCACCGCCTCAGGCTCTGCTGTCAAGAGGGCTGCGATTGATTCTTTGAGCCCAATCTCATCCACACGTTGCTCGCCGAAATACAGATCGCCTTTTGCCGTCACCGTGACCTCATGGATATCCAGGCGCTGTTCTTCCGCGCTCTCCGCCTGGGGCAGCGTGATATCAATCCCGAGATGTTCGCGAAAGGTCGATGAGACCATGAAAAAAATAAGGAGCAAA
>DAOSJS010000127.1:6848-10258 GCA_035367355.1 Candidatus Hydrogenedentota bacterium | reverse complement strand
AGCCATCTGATATTCACTCAGCGCGTAGACGCCAAACGAGTGCCCATACCCCAATTTGCTCCGGTTGGCAGGGGTGCCATCGCGTTCGACGGTCCAGTACCAGCCGCCATGCGTCTTGTCCCACATGTGTTCCAGAAGGAAATCGACTCCCTGCCGGGCAATATCGAGAGCCTTTTGCCCGCCGTATCCCGCACGGAACATGGACGAAAACGTGAAAATCATTCGAGTCTGGCACACGAGGGTTTTGAGGGTTTCGCCCGTGGGGTTGCCGTCTTTGTCAAAATAGGTCAGGTATCCCCCATATTTCTCGTCGACCCCGTGGGTCATCCAGAACGGAATCAACTCTTCGCGGAGGTGGTGCTGCACTTCTTTGAGCAGTGCCTTACAGCGGTCTTTCATGGTGTGTCATCCCCTGAATGTTGCGATTGCGGCCCGGCGTCAGTCTACGGAAGCAATTGCCCGTTTCTCAAGTTATGACAACGCTTCCGTGACTCCGGCTGCCACGCCAGCACATAAGCCGCCACACGGGCCAGGACAGTACATCGAAGACGCAGCAAGCCTTCAAAATGCCTCTGGGACAACCGGAAATACGGCAGAAAAGAATTCCGGCAGGTCAATTTCGAGATTGTGAATCGGCGCCGCGATGCACGCAACGTCTCCAGGAGCGCCTGGGTGGAATCACAGGTCGTCTTCCATACCGCGCAGCCGTTCTTCCATAGGATCGAAGATGCCCAGCACAAGAAACAGGTTTCCCGCTCCGTCAAGAATTAGGGTGTCTTCGAAACCATCCCCATTCAGGTCTTCCCGTGTAACGGTAGCAGCGCCTGGGGCCATCGAGAGTGAATCGGTCAGGCACTGTGGTTTACGAGCCCCTCCCTGGCCATCGTTTTCGACGAGAAATACCCAGCCTTTGGTGTTCAATACGACGATGTCTTCGCTGGTGGTGGTATCCATGTCTGACATCGCCATGATATGGCTGCCGCCTGCTGGGCCGAGCGGGGGCACGAGCTGCTTCGGAGTCGGTGAAAACGCCCCCTTTCCTTTGTTTTCGAGAAGCACCACCGCCCCTGAGCCGCCCATGATGATCAAATCGTCGTGACCATCATAATTGTAGTCAGCCACTTCCACCTGCACGGTCCCCGGCTGTTTGGTCAGTGGTCCGGCAATCTTTTTGGGAGAACCGAAGCGGCCGCGAAGATTTTCCAGCAGAAACACGTTCTCCTGGGAATCGACCAGGATAATCTCCTCGTCGTTATCGAAATCCAGGTCGGTGAGCACGAAATCGTACGGGCCGGAGGCCATGCCGGGGATCCGGGTGAGCATCGTGGCGCCTCCGAATTTTCCCAGGCCGACGTTTTCGATTTTGTACAACACGCCCTCGCTGTTGCCAACGATGATGTCCTCATCGTTATCGAGGTCGATGTCCGATGCGCGAACATGCACTGGCCCGCTCGCGGCATTGAGTTCCTGCGAAATCTTTACCATGTCGCGGTAGCGGCCCCGCCCTTCGGCAATGACCAGATAGATCTCGCCCAGGCTGTTCGCAATCAGAATATCTTCGTCGTTATCGAGATCCACATCGGACAGCGTCAGCGAGACGGGGCCCGGTACAGAATTCACCGGACCAGCAATCCGCTGCGGCTTACCAAAATTGCATTCGCCCTCATTCAACAGGAGCCAGACCGCGCCCAGCTCATCTACGAGCAGGATGTCCTGGAGCAAATCCTGATCGGAGTTGACCGTGGCTACAGAGACAAAACGCGATTTCCCGGCGGACGCATCAAGAAGCTTGACGGTCTCTGCCTTGGCGGCTTCTTCACTCTCCAGCAGCGAGGCGGCTGCCGCACAGAGGGACAAAGACATGGCCAAGGCGAGCAGGAATGACGAGATTAGAAGTGTTCGCATCGCAAAAGTCTCCGAACGAGTCTTTCAAAACCACATCCGCGCGGCCGCGGCGCCTTTGGGGGAACCCCTTATACAATCATGGCCAACCATGCCGTTGCGCCTTTGGTTCAGGGCTTGCGTCTTGCCGCCCAGCCAGAAAAATGGCAGCCGGGCTTTGCGATGATACCAATTCGAGCGCGCACCTTCACAGTAAGGACGTATTTCGCGGTGCCGGTATTCATGAAAGGGCCCGAAGAATTCCAGCGGCACGCTCGCCCGTGCGTATTACCCTGCAAAGAAGAAGTATGCAAACACGGCCAGAGCCAGGGCAATCCGGTAGTAGCCAAACACCTTGAAATCGTGGCGGCGGATGTAGTTCATGAAAAGAGCCACAACCCCATAAGCCACCCCGAACGCGACCGCGGAACCGATGGCCAGCAATGTCCATTCCATGGGAGTGAAGGCGGCGCCGGTTTTGACGACTTTCAACGCCGTGGCCCCCAGCATGGTGGGAATAGCAAGGAAGAAGGAAAACTCCGCGGCTGCCGCGCGGCTTGCTCCCAGCAGCATGCCGCCAATGATGGTCGCAGCAGAGCGGGACGTGCCGGGAATCATGGCCAGGCATTGAAAGAATCCGACGGCCAGGGCGCGACCGAATCCCGCCTCGCCTGCGCGTTCAAAACGGGGCTGGCGTCCGCCGCGTTCGAGCAGGAGCAGCACCACGCCGCCCGCGAGCAAAGCACAGGCCACTACCAGCGGGTTGAAGAGTCTTTCCTCGATGAAATCGTCGAACAGAAACCCCAGCACCACTGCAGGAAGCACGGCCACGGCGATCCGGGCCCAGAGCCCGAAGACGGCGTCGCGGTCTTCTTGCGACTTCCCGAACGGCCACAGGGTCGGCCAAAAATAGAGCACCACCGCCAGTATGGCTGGCAGCTGGATAACGACCATGAACACAGCCGGGAAGCGTTCGCTCTGCTGAAAATGAAGGAATTCTTCGAGCAGAATCATGTGCCCGGTGCTGCTGACGGGCAGGAACTCCGTTATCCCCTCGACCACCGCGAAAATGACCGCTTTTACGACTTCCATGTGCTAATCGCCCATCCTGTTCCTCAGAACCTGGTCACCCCGCATCCGGCAGAAGAGACTGCCGGAGAGTTGCCCCGGGTGCTACGGCGGAGTATAACCGCTGGGCCCCCGGCACACAACGCACCCGCAGCAGGGGAGTCAGAAAATGCCGCGGGATTGCTCAGACGTCACGTTGAGGGATTTTCGAATCAGATGGCACTTGGCATTCGAGGCAACCCTTCCTATAATAGGAAGTCCTGCAAATGCAGCAACCGAATAACCGTGGAGGAGGGAGAAGTATGGCCAAGAAGAAAGTGAATGTGGCCCTCGTGGGCGCCCAGTTCATGGGGAAGGCTCACAGCAACGCATGGCGGCAGGTCGGGATGTTCTTCGACGCCCCGGTTGAGCCGGTAATGAAGGTCTTGTGCGGAAAATTCAAGGAAGAGGTGGCGGTAGCC
>DAOSJS010000127.1:0-6838 GCA_035367355.1 Candidatus Hydrogenedentota bacterium | reverse complement strand
GGGGCTGGCAGGAGACCTCGCTGGACTGGAAAGAGGTGGTCAACCGCCCGGATATCGACATCGTGGATATCTGCACGCCGAACTTCCTGCACCCGGCCATTGCCATCGAAGCGGCCAAGGCGGGGAAACATATCGTGTGCGAGAAGCCGCTGGCAAACACGTTGAAAGAAGCACAGGACATGCTGAAAGCCGCCGAGAAGGCGGGCGTGAAGCACATGTGCGGATTTTCGTACCGGTTCGCGCCGGCGGTACAGACGATCAAGAACATGATCGTGAAGAAGGAGCTGGGCGACATCTATCATTTCCGTGCCGCGTACCAGCAGGACTGGATCGCCGATCCGGAATTCCCGATGGTCTGGCGCCTGAAGAAGAAACACACGGGCAGCGGGGCGCTGGGCGATATCGGAGCCCACATCACCGACCTGTGCCATTTTCTGGTGGGCGACGTGTCGGAGCTCGCGGCCACGATGGAAACCTTCATCAAGAAGCGCGTTATTGCGGACAGCGACGTGGGCGCGTGGGGCGCGAAAGGCCGGAAGAAACAGAAAAAATACGACACGGTCGATGTGGACGACGCGGTGGCCTATGTGGCCCGCATCAAGGGAGCGAACACCCTGGCGACGTTCGAGGCGACGCGTTTCGCTCCGGGCCGGCGCAATTACAATTCGATCGAGATTTACGGCAGCAAGGGTTCGGTTCTGTGGAACAAGGAAGACATGAACGTGTTCCAGTATTTCAACTGCGCCGACCCCGCTACCACGCAGGGCTTCCGCAAAGTGCTGGCAACGGATTCGGGGCATCCCTACACGCATGCGTGGTGGCCGCCGGGACACTTGATTGGCTACGAACACCTCTTTGTGCATGAGATTTACGAATTCCTCTGCGGCCTCAACCGCAAGAAGAACGATTTCCCGACGTTCGCGGACGCCGTGAAATGTCAGAAGGTGCTTGACGCGGTCGAACAGGCCGCGAAGAGCAAGCGCTGGGTCGCGGTGAAGTGACTCGAGCCCGGGGCCGGGCCTCAAAACAGCAAACGGCCGCACCGGGATGGCGGGATTGCGTGTCCATCCCGGCGCGGCGCATACACCGGTTGGGTGCATCAGCGGCTCCCGGGGTGTTGTGGGTGAAATTTGGGGGAAGTCCGATTACACTGGATGAACTGCACAGGCTGAGGGCATGAACGTAAAAAACGCCCGGCCGGATGCGCGGCGCGCGTTGTCATGTCCCCGAAAGTATAAACCAGAGGAGGGAGAACGACTATGAAACTGGGTTTTCTCACAGCGATGTATAGCAACATGCCGCTCCAGAAAGTCCTCGAACTGACGCGGCCGCTGGGTCTTGAGGCAGTCGAGCTGGGCACGGGGAATTTCCCGGGCGACCCGCACGCCCCGCTGCAGGAACTGCTGAAATCCAAACCCAAGCGCGACGAGCTGCTGGCCATGCTCAAAGGCGAGGGCATGATCCTCAGCGCGCTGAGCTGCCACGGCAACTGCCTCCATCCCGACGCAAAATACGCCCAGAAATGTCAGCAGGTGCAGTCCGACACCATCAAACTGGCGGAGATGATGGGCGTGAAGACCGTCATCGACTTTTCGGGCTGCCCGGGCTCCGACGAAGGCGCCAAGCGCCCCTCGTGGATCACCTGTCCCTGGCCGCCGGATTACCTGGAGGCCCTGGAATGGCAGTGGGAGAAGAAAGTCATTCCATACTGGACCAAGCAGGCAAAATTCGCGAAAGATCACGGCGTTCAGGTGGCGTTTGAGCTGCACCCGGGCTTCGTGGTGTACAACACCGAGACCATGCTGAAACTTCGCAAAGCCTGCGGCAACAATCTGGGCGCCAACCTCGATCCGAGCCACCTGTTCTGGCAGGGCATGGATCCCATCGATGTCGTGCGCGCGCTGGGCAAGGCGATCTTCCACGTGCATGCCAAAGATTCGTTGGTATACGAGCAGAATTCCCGAATCAATGGCGTGCTCGACACCAAACACTACGGCGACGAGATCAACCGCTCGTGGATCTTCCGCACCTGCGGCTACGGCCACAGCATCGAATGGTGGAAGGATTTCGTGTCGACCCTGCGCATGGTCGGGTACGACTACGTGTTGAGCATTGAGCACGAAGACTCGCTCATGTCCAACAATGAAGGGCTGCGAAAGGCCGTGGAATGCCTCAGGCAGGCCATCATTTCGGAAAAAGTCACCGCGATAACGTGGGCTTGATGCCGCCATCAGGCGTCGTTGCTGCGGGAGCCCCATCGCGCGGGCTCCCGCAGCCCTTTTCACAGTATCCGGGGCCGCGGCGCGCGGCAGCTGAGGCCCCCGGAACAGTCTGCGCTCCCCGGAGGAAACCAGTCCATGCGGATTTCGGTAATAGGAACGGGCTACGTGGGTCTTGTGGCCGGCACGTGCCTTGCCGATACGGGCCACCGCGTTATCTGCGTCGATATTGACAAAGACCGGGTTGGGCGGCTCAAACGAGGCGAAATGCCCATTTACGAGCCGGGATTGGAGGAGCTCCTCACCCGGAACATCGAGGAAGAACGCCTCAGTTTCACCTGCGACCTCAGGGAAGCCGTGTCTCAGTCTCTCCTCGTATTTCTCTGTGTTGGCACGCCGTTGCTGGAATCTGGCGAGCACGACCTCTCCGCTTTGATCGACGCCGCCGAACAGGTGGCCCGGGTCATGGATGGCTACCGCATCATCGTTAACAAAAGCACGGGGCCTGCTGGTACCACAGCGCGCCTCGCAGATCGCATGCGAGAGCTCACTTCCCACGAATTCGACGTGGTCGCCAATCCGGAGTTTATCAAGGAAGGGGCCGCGGTCGATGATTTTCTGCGGCCCGACCGCATCGTAGTGGGGTGCAAAGACATCCGTGTGCTGGAGATCATGCGGGAGCTGTACGCCCCGTTCCTGCGCACCGGCAAACCCTTCCTGTCGATGGACCTGGCCAGCGCTGAAATGAGCAAACTTGCCGTAAATGCCATGCTTGCCGCCCGCATCTCCGTTATGAACGAGTTCGCCATCTTCTGCGAGGCTGCCGGCGCCGACGTCTCGCATGTGAGGGAAGCGGTCGCCGCGGATGGACGCATCGGCGCCGGCTACCTGTTTCCCGGCCTGGGTTTCGGGGGCTCCTGTCTGCCCAAAGACGTGATCGCCAGCGCGGCCTGGGCCAAATCGATGGGCCTCGACGCCTCCATGCTGCAAGCCGCGGCTGCCGTAAACAACACGGCATCACGCCGCTTCATCGAGCGGATTCTGTCATTCTATGGGGACACGGTCGCGCAGAAGCAGATCGCCGTCTGGGGGGCGACGTTCAAACCCCGCACCGACGACCTTCGCGGCGCGCCGGCATTGCGCGTGATTGACGCCCTGCTGGATGCCGGTATGGCCATCCACGCCTACGACCCCGTCGCGGGAAAACAACTTGCGGCGCTGTACGGCGATCGCATCCGGGTGGCCGCCAAGAATTACGACGCGCTGGCCGGCGCGGACGGGCTCGTGATCTGCACGGAATGGAACGAATTCCGCCGCCCGGACTACGACCGGATGGCCGGGCTCATGCGCGAGCGCGTCATTTTCGATGGCCGCAACTTATATACTCCCGCCACCCTGAAGCAGAACGGATTTCAGTATTTCAGCGTAGGAAGAGGATAACGGCCCAGCCGATGACTCAAGTGCGGCGCGTTTGGATTTTAGCCGCCCCGCCTCCTTTTGCATCCTCCCCCGGTGCGTGCTACCATTTCGCCTTCCTGGCGGCGGTGCACGCCCGAGAGTCATTCGTCTTCAACGTGAAGGGGAGCCGAGCATGTCAAAATACACGGTGGCTTTGATAGGCGGGGACGGGACGGGCCCGGAAGTGCTGGCGGAAGCGATGAAAGTTGTCCGTGCGGCCGCTGACCGCTGCAACATCACCCTGGAAACGACGGATTACGATTTCGGCGGCAACCGCTACCTGGCGACCGGCGAGATCCTCCCCGATTCCGCGTTAGACGAATTCCGCCGGCACGACGCGATCCTTCTGGGCGCGATCGGGCATCCGGATGTCAAACCTGGCATTCTGGAAAAAGGCATCCTCCTGCGGACCCGCTTTGAACTGGATCAATACATCAATCTGCGGCCGGTCAAGCTGTATCCGAATGTCGAGACCCCGATCAAGAATAAAGGCCCGGAAGACATCGATTTCGTAGTGGTCCGCGAAAATTCCGCCGGCCTGTACACGGGATTTGGCGGGGTTCAAAAGAAGGGCACTCCCCATGAGGTGGCCGAGCAGTGCATGGTCTACACCCGCTTTGAAGTGGACCGCTGCCTGAAGTTCGCGTTCGACATCGCCCGCAAGCGGAACAAGGCGAATACATTGACTCTGTGCGGAAAAACCAACGTGCTGACCTACGTGTACGACCTCTGGGAACGCGCGTTCCATGAGATGGGCGCGGCCCAGTATCCTGACATCAAGCGCGAATACGCCCACGTCGACGCCATCACCATGTGGATGGTGAAAAACCCCGAATGGTTCGACGTGATCGTGACCGGCAACATGTTCGGAGACATCATCACGGACTTGGGCGCCATGGTGCAGGGCGGCATGGGCATCGCCGCCGGCGGCAACATCAACCCCGAGGGGGTATCCATGTTCGAGCCGATCGGCGGCAGCGCGCCGAAATACACCGGCTTAAATGTGATCAACCCGCTGGCGTGCATTTTCGCCGGGCAAATGATGCTCGATTACCTGGGCGAGCAGGAGGCCGCGCGCCTGGTGGAAACGGCCTGCGTCGACTTTCTCAAGAGCGGCCGGCTTACCGGCTTGTCGGCCAGAGAGATCCAGGAATGCGGGCTGTCGACCACCCAGATCGGTGACAACATCGCCAACCGGGTTGCCACGCTCTGATCTTTTAGCAGCGCCCTTTCACCCGGGAACGCCACGGAGAAATTGCAGCGCCTGTTCCACAAACGGCACTACGCCGGTCTCTATGACCTCCGTTAGAGGCGTCTCAGTGCCTCGATAGCCCGAGCGATCGCATCGCGGCGCGTCTCCAGTGGGGCCGGATCTCTGGTGAATTCCGTCAGGTTCCTGGAAATGCTGTCCGGGACCTCCAGCAATCCTTCATAGAGCCCCCGTTCTTCGACGGGGATCTGCTCCCGACGCGACTCGAAGAGCCTCTCGAGAATGACAAAATATTCGTAATCCTCGACGCCATCGCGCAGCATCTCCCAACGGATGCTGTCGACAGGCCCCTCCAGCACCGGCGCCGCAGAGTTGCCATCGGCGGCGGCTTCGGGCGGGTAGATGAACCGTCCGTCCCCGTTCCCCCAGGGACGCCGGGTGCCCGCGGGAGTGCTGTAGCCGGTCACCCAGCCCATCGGATCCTCATACGGATTCTGCCGCGCATCCGGATAGGCTACGGTGCTCGTCCAGAAGTTGCTCTGCCACACGAGGATGCCCTCGACCTTGTTTGCCCAGGTTTGCCAGAGCCACACCCGGAGTTCGGTTCCGGGATGGTCTATGAACAGGGTCGCATAGGGGGCTTTGGGCCCGGTGCAGACATACCACCAGAACATGTCGCCCGCGGCGCGGCGCTCTTCCGCGGCCTCGAAATTGTACGCGGGCGTCAACGGACACCAGATGTTGGGCCCGCCGATCAGCTCGGGCTCGATCTGTTCGGTGAGCATGCGGTTGATGTCGGGTGCGTTTTCCTTGAGCTTGCGGAATCCGTTCATGACGAATTCATAGTCTTTGGGATCCGGCTCATCAAACCAGTAGGCGTAGGCTTCGTCGAGCCAGCCTCTTTCGCGAAGATGTTCCTGGAGTCCCTGAACATAGGTCCGGAAGATGTGCCGGTACTCCGGCGTATCTTCAGCATACCCGAGCAACGACGGTTCGTATCGGGAGTGGAACGTGCCCCCACCCAGCCCCTGAACCGGCAACTTGAATGAATTGAAGTGCAGCTCGTCAATAGCGCGAGTCATGGCGCGGTCCCAGTCGGTCCAGTCGAAAACAGGCTGGATGCGGTCGGGCGCGGTGTCCTCGAACCCACCGTCCTCGGTTAGCGCCTGCCCCGTCCCCGCATCTTCAACAACGAACTCATCGAGCCATATGGCGCCGGTGGTATCGCCGCTATTGCTCCACAGGGTGGGGAATACGGCAAAGGCGCAGAAACGCGCCTCGTCAGGAAAGATTGAGATCGTGCATTCGAACGATTGCCACGAACCATCACCGGTGGTGATGGTATCGAGGTTACGGCCGGACATCCATTTGCCCGCGGCATCGAAATGCCGGATCGAGGTCAGGAAGCGCTGACCCGGCTCTTTCGTTTTGTACCAGAAACGCACACGCAGGCCCTTCTCCGGTATGGGCAAGCGATCGGCATAATCGAGCGAGATACTCTTGTCCGTATACGGGTCGTTCAGAAATCGCGACGCATGGCCGCTCTTCTTTGTCTCTTTATCTACCTCACCTCCCCGCCACTTCGGCAAGCCGGTCCAGGTCAGCCCGATACCATCCAGAGGCGCAGGGTCATATGGCGAAATGTGGTGCCGGCTGAAGTTGACGAGATATTTGTCCATGACTTCGCGCCGTTGATCAGGGTCGCTGAGCTTCTGATACTCGAACACAAGTCCGGGAGAGAAGCCGAAGGCCGAGACGCAGGTCATTCGATCCGGGAGTTCGAAATCGTAAACCTCGACCTCCAGGGGCGTCTCCGCCATGAATCCATCCGCAGTCACGCGAAGCGAGCCGCGATAGATGCCCGCAGGTTGATCTTTGGGCGCATTCACCCGAATCCAGAGCGGCTGGTTCATGCCCGCCGCCACATCGATGGGCCCACGGAACGGCGGCA
>DAOSJS010000126.1:0-10295 GCA_035367355.1 Candidatus Hydrogenedentota bacterium | reverse complement strand
GGTGTTGGGGTTTACGCTCAACCGCTCAGACAGCTCACGGACCGAGGGCAATTGGTCACCGGCCTGCAATTTGCCCGATGCAATGGCAAACTGAACCTGGTTCTCAATCTGCACGTAAACGGCCACGTTGCTGTTAATGTCAATACTCAATAGCATCTCAACACACCTCCTGAACTCGTTACCATTTCCCCTGCCTGTGTTGTCTCACACCAGACTCTCGGGATGATTCAAGCCGGTTTTCAGAAAAGACAGGAGTTCCTGAATCTACTGTAAGCCGTGTATAATGGCCGGACACAACCCGCTAACCTACCGGCTACCGGCGAGGGAGATTCGACGTGCAGGTTATTACGTTCCGGACACGGCTATTTTTGGCCACCTTCTCCGTATTGTATCACATATCCTCCATGAGTCAAGCCTCATTTCTGGATGTCTGCGCTGCGCTTACAGTTAGTATGGGGCAGAATGCCCCGTCAGGTCAGATTCATGTCGATCTTAGCAACGTCATGGGCCGCCAGCTTCCGGGCAAGGTGATGCTGCGGAATAAAAATGTGGATCAGGCCTACTTCCTGAAAGTCAACGATGGTACGGCCGTAGCCGATTGCCCACCCGGAGAATATACCGCCTACATCTATGTTTACGACCGCGGAGTACCTGTCCTGGTCGACATTCATGACATCACCGTCGAAATCAACGGAATGGCCAGCATACCGTTGACGCTGACGGAAGGCAGCGGCCAGCTGCCGCTGCAATCGTTCGATGCCGACCTGGATCTGGTGCTCGACCGGGTCGAAGAAGAGCAGGGGACCGATCGGTTTGATGCGGCAAGCATGCCCGGAACGACCCCCCTGCCGGATCGAAATGTTGTCCTGAAGAACAGCGCAGGCTGGTATAAAGGCGAACTGCACGCCCATTCGAGTTACGGAGAAGGCACGGAGACTGTGGCGAGCCTCGTGCGGCGTGCCGAAAAGGCTCGTCTGGATTTTCTGGCGATCACCGATCTCAACACCATGGCGGCGTGCCAGGATCCGGGCTTTACATCGTCGTCGGTCGTCTTGATTCCGGCCATGAAATGGGGTGACACCAAGCGAGGGTATGCGCTCGTCTACGGACCCCGGACCATTCCGGAACGTGCCGACACGTTCGCGCATGCCCAGGCGATCATGCGGCGGGTACAGAGCCAGGGCGGGATCTTCGCGATCGCTCATCCGTGTTTTCGCGATGCGCCGTGGCAGTGGGGGCTGGAGTACGCCAACGCCATCGAAGTGTGGTGCCGGGATTGGCGCAGCATGCCCCCCGTGCAGCTGACGGATCTGGACGAGGACTTGCAGGTTCGCGGTGAGAAACGCCTGGACCGGGATCCGAAAACCGCCCTGAAGGTGCCCGGAAAGTACGTCGAAGGGCGGCTGATCTATCCGATAGCCCAGGCGGCTGCGACCACCCACCTGGCCGCGAATGCCAAGTCAGAGATTTTCTGGGATGCGCACCTGAACAGCGGCATGCGCGTGAGTCCCATTGCCGGAAGCATGGCATCGGCCACTGCGGTATCGCTGGGGCAGCCGATTACCTACGTGTATGCCAGCGAAAAATCCCTGAGCGGCATCCTCCGAGGGCTTCGCCAGGGTCGAACCTTTGTATCGGCAGGCCCGAATGCTCCCACCGTCGATCTGTACGCGAACGTGAAGCTCAACAACCGCACCATCTTTGTGCCCATGGGCGGCATGATACCCATCGGGACGGAAGCCCGGCTGGTCGTCAGCGTCCGCAACGGCAAGGGCAAAAAGGTTCAGATTTTCGCGGATGGGCAGCCCATCATTTCCAAGACCATGACTTCCAAACAGTATGACCGGCGTATCGACATCATGCCGGACCGCTTTACGGTGTTTCGGGCGCGCGTCGTGGAGCAGGCCTCTATCTCCAATCCCGCGACCGCCTACGAAGAGACGGGGTTGGGCACACTCGCGGTTCTGGCTCTCTCGAGTCCCATCTATGCGGAGCCCATCGATCTGACGCCGCCCGGGGCAGCCCCTCCGGAGCCCGCGGAAGCTCCGGCCCCGGCTCTGGCCTCGATTCCCGTGGAGGAACGAGTCAAGAAGGCTATGGAGGCCGTGGAGCGCATTGCCGAAGGGAAAGAGGAGAAAAACTGGATCAGCATCGTGCCGGAAGGATTGCCGCCCATCTACGCGACGGGAGTGCGGACCCAGGGCGGTAAGGTTTCCGTGACCACGGATCATTCGCGCCCGCCGCAGTTCTTCCAGGAAATACTGGATGAAGAGTTCCTGCCGTCACCCAAGGCAAAAATCCAGGAAATCCAGCCCAGGATGATCCGGTAATGCAACCGCCATCGGCGGAGGATTGCGTCGGCAGCGGCATGATTTCCCCGGTTCTCACTCTGCCGGCCAGCGGGGAACGGCCGAATTGGCGTGGTCAAATGGGGCTTTGATCGCGAAGCCGGCGCCGCACGTCGCCAATGACCACATCGAGAATTTCATCGAGTGAGGTACGGGGCTCGAATCCCACAGCGTCGCGTATCTTGCGGATATTGGGGACGCGCGCGCGCATGTCTTCGAAACCGGGCCCGTAGGCCTGGTCATACGGGATGAATGTGACGCCGCCTGTGCTGCCGGTCTTCTGGACCACGCGCTGCGCCAGTTCTTTCATGGTAATGGGTTGAATCCCGCCAATATTGAAGACTTCGCCTGATATATCTACCCGCTCCATCAGCCGGATCAGCGCCGGCACGATATCGCCGACGTAGGTGAAGCAGCGGGACTGTTCACCGTCTCCATATACGGTGAGCGGCTCATTCCGCAGCCCCTGGGCTACAAAACGCGGGATGACCATGCCGTAGCGGCCCGTCTGGCGGGATCCTACGGTGTTGAAAAGGCGCACGATCACCACGGGATGGCGTTTTTCGCGCCAGTAGGCAAAGGCGAGGAATTCATCCATGGCTTTTGACGCGGCATATCCCCACCGGGACAGCGATGTTGCGCCCATGACGCGGTCATCGTCTTCCTGGAACTGGGGGCTTATGCCTTTGCCGTACACCTCGCTGCTGGAGGTGATCAGAAGCCGCCGGCGGTACCGGCACGTTTCTTCGAGGATGTTCTCCGTCCCCCGGATATTGTTGACGAGCGTTCGGACCGGCTGCTCGACGACGAGTTGCACGCCTACGGTGGCGGCAAGATGATAGACCACGTCGGCTTCGCGAACCAGGTCGCGCACCAGCTCCTTGTTGAGCGTGGAATCGATGACGCTGGTGAGGCCGGCGATGTGCTCGATGTTCTCGAAACGCCCGGTGCTCAGGTCGTCCAGAACCGTAACCTGATTCCCTTGGCTCACGAGGGCTTCGCACAGGTGCGAGCCGATAAATCCTGCGCCGCCGGTGACGAGAATGCGCATGGTCCGCTCCGTGGGTCATCTTGCGCGGTGCGTCCCCGTCGCCGCGGGGGCGGGTCCCGCCTAAATCCAAGTTGGGCCAAAGTATACGAGCCATACGCATCCGGATCAACCGAAGCTGGCCGGGCCAGGCGCCTCGATGACCCCGTTTGAAGATACGGCAAAAAAGCCGCCGGGCGGCGCCAGGATCAACCGCAGGCCTGCCAGCGGGCGCAGATTCGTGGCCGGTTGCGAAACAATTGGGAAGGTTCTCATGTTACATAGGGTAGCACTAGGGAATCGCCGCGCGCGAAGGTGCGTGGACGACGTGGCGTTAGCCTGGAGGTTTTTCCTGCGGGGCTGATTATGCGCGGGATAACACCGGGGATTCCCGAATGGGAGGTCGGCGTTATGGCGAATGAATCGCTCTCGGGCATACACGAAGGGCGGGTAAAATGGTTCAACGACACGAAAGGCTACGGGTTTATTGTCATTGACGGCACGCCGGATATTTTCGTTCATTACTCAGCCATCAAGATGGAAGGGTTTCGCACGCTGAAAGAAGGCGATATTGTCAACTTTGAGTTGCTGCACAGCACGAAAGGGCTTCAAGCGATCAATGTGAGCAAGGCCGGCTCCAACGCGGCAGCGGCCGCAGCGGCTGCACCCGCTGGACCGGCTGAACCCGTTGTGCCGGGTGTGCCGGTTCCGGCGGCCGCCCCGATCGTGGAAGCCCATCCGATGGGTCGTGCGGAAGAGGATGACGAAGAATTTGTGACCGAACTGCGCCGGCGCTCGGCCGGCTAGTCTTCGAGACACAGATAGCCGAAGCTCTGGGGCGGAGCAACGAACCGGTTTCCTTCAACCGTTATGTCGATCCCCGGGGAGTCGTCCGTGGCGACGGAGTCCCGGGTGTAGGCCGTGGCCGGGCCCGTGAGTGGCGCCGAACAAGCCACCGACACTTCGTTGTCAGCCTGATTCACCCAGAATACCCTGGTTCCCGCCACGGCGGCTGATACATACGCCGGGTGCGAGGACACGCATTTGCGCACGGCATCCCCCGCGTGGGTCATGCGCGTAAAACAGCCCAGGGCGTGATACACCGGCCGGATGCCCCATCCGCGATCGCGGTAGTTCCACAACCCATAGTTCATGAAGCCGTTCCCCGGATAATAAACCTCGTGCATGCACCAGATGGAGAATCCCGCGACGCCCCGGTTCAATCCGTCGACGATGAACGCATACGTCCAGAGGGCATAGGAATAATCTTCCATGAGCGGATTGGCGAGGGTGCCGGCGCGGTGATCCTGAAACCCGAATTCAGCGACCACGAAAGGTTTCGCCGGGCTGCGCTTCGCCAGGGCCGCCTGGCGGTCTTCGAAAAAGAAGGGAGCGAGCACCCGGTCCGCGTACGGGAAATAGCGGTGTGAAGCGAACAGGTCGGCCGCGTCAAAATACGCATCGTTGTTGACGCAGGCCTGGAACCATTCGAATCCGGCGGTATCATCGCTTCCGACGATTTGGACATCGAGCCCCCGGCGGGCAAATTCAGCTTTGACGAGGCGGTGAAGCTCGACATACCGTTCGAAGGGGTACCCCAGCTGAATGAAATGGGAGTTGGGCTCGTTGGTGAGCGTCCATTGCCGTATACAGGTGAAGCCCCGGGTTTTGATCAAATGCTCCATCAGCGTCCCGATGGCGTGAGACATTTCCGTGGGATGGCCGAAAGGGTCGTTTAATTGCCATTCGACGCCGGTCACATTGACGGCAGCGCCGATCCGCTGATACAGCTCGAGGGTGCGGTAATGACTCTGCATGTTGGGGCTGTCGAAGGTGAATGATGTCCAGTCGCCGCTGGGATTCCAATCCCTGTACCAGAAGAACATGCGGATCCAGTCGGGGTCGAGCCATTCAATCCGTTTTTCCCGCAGCGCGATGTCATCCGCCGTGATGCCGCGCTCCAGATTTATGGGAGCGTAGAACCAGCCGTCGTCTTCCGCGCCAAACCCAATCAGGCTGGGGCAGACGACCTCGTCCGTAACCGTGATTTGGACTCCGCCTTCGAGAGGTTCGGGCGTGAGATTGCCGAGGGGCGTCAGGCGGGCGTCGTCGAACAGGGCCTCTCCCCGGCCGTTTAGAATCAGGCAGAGGCGGGCGGCGGTGGCGCCCCCGGGGGCGACGGCCCGGACGGTCAGGGTTTGCCATTCGGGTTCGCACAACAGGCCTCGAGACTGGGCATAGCTGAGGCGTTCCCCGGCGGCATCATGGAATTCGATGGCGAGGTATGCCCCGGCGCCGTCTTGGATTCCCTGCGCCAGAACGCCGGCGGCGCCTTCGAGCAGGTCGCCGGGCGTCACGGGGATCCGCTGGGCAATGGAGGGCCATCCCACGGGCGCGTCGCCGGGGACGGTAATCCGGGCTACGGAGCGGCCGTCCACCTGCAGGGAATCCATGCGGGCGTGGAGAGCGCCGTGCTCCCAATGGGTCAGCGCTTCCTCAAAGGATGGATCGGTCAGGAGATTCAGTTGCGCGGCGGCAAGGCACAGCAGGTTCACAGCGAACAGCATATCCTGTCCTTTCAAAAATGAGGGTCGCACCCCGGCTCGTACTTTAGTAAACTGGGCGGAATTCAGGCAACTCGTCTCGTCCGCCAGGAAACCGGCGCACAAATCCACCGGAAGGAAACACATGGCCCTGCTCATGGAATCGAAGACGTTCTACGCGTCGCACAGTGAACATTCAGAACCGGGCGAATACGCGGAGCTGCTGCAACGCCTCCCGGATGAGGTGGGTGCGTTGTGCGAGGTCATTCAAGGATTGCTAATCCATGTATTTCACGCGGCCAAGTATGGCGTGGAAATCGCACCGGAGCGCATGCAGGAAATGCATCTCTACGGGATGGAAGAGATGCTGGAGCGCCTCTTCGAACTGGATCCCGCGCCGCTGACGGTGGCACGAGCGCCGGAACGCCGGCTGGTGGCCACCTGCCGGGATTATTCGCTGTTTCTGTGCGCGATACTGCGCGCTCACGGCCGGGCCGCACGGCTCCGCACGGGATTCGAATCGTATTTCCACCGAAAATACAACCGTTTCGGCGATCACACCCTCTGCGAGTACTGGGACGAGTCCCGGGAGCGCTGGATCTGCGCGGATGCGCAGCTCGACGCGGTGCAGCGGCAGGCGTTTAAGATCGATTTCGATGCGCTGGACCTGCCCGCGGAGGAATACGCCGTATCGGGACGCGTGTGGCTGGAATGCCGGAATGGTGCACGGGATCCCAGAAAATGCGGCATGCTTCACCGCTGGGGGCTGGATTATGTGCGCGGCAATGTGGCGAAAGACATCATGACGCTGAATAAGGTGGAACTGTTCCCGTGGGATGGTTCGGTGCTGGGCGACAAGCCGCGCGGGGAGCTTACGGAAGCCGATCTGGCCCTGCTGGATGAACTGGCGGGATTAACCTGGCCTGAGGTCAATTCGCAGGCCGTACGGGCGCACTATGCGCAGAATAAAGACCTTCACGGCATCAACATGCTGTTGAAACTGCGCGGTTTGGATCCGGCAGTGTAGGTACGAAGGAAACCACTGCTCCGTGGCCGGGCAGCTGCGCTATGGTTGAAGACCGTGCCCTCGTTCAGCCCGCGGTCCAGAAGCGCGATTTGCTGCCGCCCTTGCGGGCGTGAACGGTGAGTTTGCCCCCGCACTTGGGGCAGAAACCGGTAAACGCCGTGCCGGCCGGGTTGAGGTAGATGCGGGTATATACATGGCAGCAGGTGAAGAGCACGCCAAGAAAAGGGCGGTTCCTTTTCGCCGGCGGCTTGCGTTCGCCCTCTGCGGAGTCCCTCATTCATCGTCTCCGGGTTCATCCCCGCCCGGGTTGCTCGAAACCGGGCTGGAACGAGGGGCGATGGCCGCCAGCAGGCTCCAGCCGAACCAGACCAGTCCCGCGGCCGACAAACCGGCCAGAATGGATATGACAAGCACCAGGTTCATGGCTGCTCCTTTTCAATGGGTGGAACGTGTGGCACGAGAGGCGGCACAGGCATTTCGGGTTGGGGCACGGAGGGAGTGGGCGGCGCCTCTGTGCGCTCTGCCTCTTCCTGCAGCCGCAGGTCTTGAATTTCCTGCCGCAGCTGCTCGATTTCAACCTGCAACTCGGTGATCTGCGTCAAAAGCGACGTATTCAGCTCGCGCAGCGTCCGGTTTGCGTCGGCAAGCGCCTGGCGTGAAATCCGCAGCTCTTCAAGCTGGGCGGAGTCTTTGCTTGCGGGCGGCGCCTGGGGCGGCGCTTCCTTTCTCACCGCTTCGGCAACGGCTGCTTCGGGTGGGGTGCTGATGTGCTCGGGGGCGTCCTCGACAGACACGTCGTCAAACCATGCGGTGCCTTCCCCCAGAAGTACGCAGCGGAACATGACGAAATCGGTTTCATTCGGCACGGTCACCCGCATCTCGACCTCGGTCCAGTCGGTGTCGCCCGTGATGAGCTGAGCGTGGGTCGTGGACTCCAGCGCCAGGATGCGCAGCGGGTTGCGTTGGAAACACTGCAGCCAGAGCGCGGCCTCGGTGGCGCCCTGGGTTTTGAGCCATCCCGAGACGCGGAGTTCGCGGTTGCGCAGGTTGGTGGTGATGCTTTGACTCCAGTTGTTGGCGGGCTCTTTGCCGTAGGGAGTCTCGTTGTGCAGCTTGACCGAGTACTGTCCTTCGTGCGCGATACTGCTGTCCAGCTCGCCCTGGCAGCCGGCGCGAGGCATCACGTACAGATCCCAGCGGAGGGGGGCATTGTCGCGCACGGATTCAAAACCCGGGTTCAGCAGAAGATTGCCCCCCGTGGCCGACAAAACCAGCAGCAGCATACTCACCGTTTCCATGGAAGCAGTCTAGGTTGGCGGGCGCTGCAGAGTCAACGAATTCATGCCCTCCAGCATGAAGGCCAGGATCAATTCGAGCGGCTCCCCGCCAACCGTACGGTCGGCAAAGTTCGCCATCGATACGTTGGCCGGCCGCCCGAGTCTGTGCCGGGTGCCGTTGACCCTGTCCGCGGACCTGGCCTTTGAAAAGGCTGTTCTGTGGCGGATTTCAGGCTGTTTCCGCCCAGGGGATCAGCGGAACCCCTCCATGCGGAGTTTCAGGTCACGTGGGCTGGTGGAGTTATCAAGGGCGGTCTGCTCATCGATCCGCTTCTCTTTCCAGAGGACGAACAGCGCCTGATCGAAGGTCTGCATGCCGTACTGTTCGAAACCGTCTTCGATCAGTTTAGTGAGGTCGTTGAAGCTCTTGCCCTGTTCAATGTACTCACGGACCGTGCGGTTGCCGACCAGGATTTCCGCGGCGACACAGCGGCCGTGGCCTTCGATGGACGGGAGCAGGCGCTGGGAACATACGGCCCGCAGCACGCTCGCAAGCTGTTTTCGGATCTGGAGCTGCTGGTGCGGTTCAAAAAAGTCCATGATCCGGTTCAAAGTTTCCACCGCGTTGACCGTGTGCAGGGTGGAGAAAACGAGGTGGCCAGTCTCGGCCGAGGAGATGGCCGTACGGACGGTTTCGGCGTCACGCATCTCACCAATGAGGATGACATCGGGATCCTGGCGCAGCGCGCCACGCAACGCGTTGGCAAACGACAGGGTGTCCTGCCCCACCTCGCGCTGGGTCACGATGCCGATCTTGTCGTAGTGCAAAAACTCCATCGGGTCCTCGATGGTGATGGTATGCACGGGCCGGGTCCGGTTGATTTCATCCACCATCGCGGCGAGGGAGGTGGATTTTCCACTGCCGGTGACCCCGGTGAACAACACCAGGCCGTTGTTCAACTGGCAGATCCGGTGCAGCACATGTGGCAGCCCCAGCTCATCGATCTCCTTGATGTCGAGCGGAATGGTCCGGAGGACAAGCCGGGGGTTGCCATCGTCGAAACAGGCATTCACGCGAAACCGGGCGATGTTCTCCAGCATGTAGGACGTGTCGAGTTCTTTGACTTTCTTGAATTTCTCGACTTCGTGCGGCAGCACGATTTCATTCAGCATGGTCATGATATCGTCGGCGTCCAGCGCCTCGGCTTCCAGGCGGATCAAGTCACCGTCGATGCGGAGCAGGGGCGGGTTGTTGGTCTTGAGATGGATGTCGGAGGCATTGGAGTCGGCGGCCTCGCGCATTAGATCGTGCAGATTCATGCTTCAGCACTCCTCACATGGAAACGCGTTTTCCGGGAACACCCCCAAACCCTGGTGAGCCGCCTAAAGCATACCATGTTTTTGGGAGAATGTGCCTTATGCCAGCCGCAATCCGGGGTGGGGCCGGGTGCGTGTATCCCCCAGAAAGCCCTGCTGGTAGCGCGAAAATCCCGCGGCGGCAATCATTGCGCCATTGTCGACGCAGAGATCAAACGGCGGCATGGTCACCGGAATGCCCAGCTCTCCGGCGAGCCGGGTGCGCAGGAGTCTGTTGGCCGCGACCCCGCCCGCGAGGACCAGGCGCTGGGCGCCGGTCTGTTCCACGGCCTGGCGGGTTTTGAGAAGCAGGGTGTCTACGGCGGCTGCCTGAAAGCTGGCGGCAATGTCCTCAAGGGAGACGCCGCCTTCGCGCAAGCGATACAGCACCGCGGTTTTCAGGCCGCTGAAGCTGAAATCGAGAGTGTCGGCCTGGCTCATGGCGCGGGGAAAATCACAGGCGTTCGGGTTGCCGGATTCCGCCGCTCGTTGAATCGAGGGTCCGCCGGGATAGGGCAGCTCGAGCAAACGGGCCACCTTGTCAAAACATTCGCCCACGGCATCGTCTCGCGTAGTTCCGAGAAGCCGGTACACATGCGGGCGCTCGCACCAGATCAGGCAGGTGTGGCCGCCGCTGACGACCAGGGTCAAAAAGGGAAACGCAGGCGGATCGCCGCTGAGAAAAGCCGAGAAAATGTGGCCCTCGATATGGTGGAC
>DAOSJS010000125.1:0-10363 GCA_035367355.1 Candidatus Hydrogenedentota bacterium | reverse complement strand
CGCCTTTGGCAATACGATGGCGACCACGGATACACCCTCTCGCCCGCCGTCGGAACGCTGTCCGGATCCGAGGCGCCATCGATCTTTATCTCGGGTTCCAAGGCGCCGCTGATCCGCCTGGATGCCAGCGGGAAAGAAGTGTGGCGCCTGGGTATCGATGCCAAGGGTGCCGCGCCGATTCTCGCCGACATCAACAACGACGGCACCCGCGAGATCCTGACGGCAATTGACAACGCCGTCGTGGCCGTTGACGCGAACGGCGAGGTGATGTGGCGATTCGAGATGCCCAAGGAGATCGACAGCAGCATCTGCGTCGGTGATGCAAACCAGGACGGCATCCCGGAGATCTACACGATCGACCTGTCCGGGCAGATCGCGTCCATTGCTCCCGATGGCACCAAACTCTGGACCGGCAACCTTCACGCGCGGGCGCGGCGATCCCCGGCCCTGGCGGACATCGACGGTGACGGCGCCATCGAAATCGTGGCCGCCGGTTACAGCGGCGAACTCTTCGTGTTCAACGCGGACGGCGAGATCAAAGACAAGATCCGGATGCCGAATCCGACGAATGCCTCGCCGACGGTCGCCGATCTGCAGGGTAACGGCACGCCCTGCATCGTCTATGCCTGCACATCTGGAGGCGTGTTGGCCTGGAAATGGCCCACCGCCCAAGCCGGTGCGCGGGTGCTCTGGCCCGAATACCGCTTCACTTCCGCGCGCGCGGGCGCGCTGGTGACGGACGGAGAGCAATCCCGCGTACGCATTACCGCTGCGGATTTCGGTTCCCTGTACGCGGGAGAAAACGCCATTCAATTCGACATCGACAATCCGGCCCGGCGCCCGCTGCGCGTCGACATCACGACTTCACGGAGCGGTGAAATACCGCGCACGACATCCGTGGAGGTGTCGGACCCGGTGGCCACCGTAACCGATCGGTATTCACTGCCAACCGGAAGGACGGTGGACCTGCAGATAACGTGCTGCGTGTACGATGGGGAGACGATTGTGGCCCGGCGTTCGCATAGCGCCCAGATCGTGCCCCTGCAGAAAGAACTCTCCGATCTGGCCGCACTGCTGGACGGTGTGACGGTGGCCGCGCAGCATCTTCCCGATGCGTATGCCGCCCTGGGCCGCGCCAGCGAAGTCAGGGAACGGCGCGAACACTGCGCGAAGCGGATCGCGGGCATCACAACCCTGTCAGACATCGAGCAACGCGAGCTCAGAGACGTGGTGCAGCGGGACATTCATGATTTTTCCAGCTTGCTCAAGCTTATGAAGACCGCCGCGGAGCATCGCGACGCGGGCTCCTGGCCTCTGCGGCTGAGCGCAGCCAATCCCTGGGCGCCTTTCGGCGCGTTTGACGAGATTCTGGAGGGGCGACTGGAAGAGCCCGGGGTGACGATCGAAGCGTTCAATGGCGAGGTCGAAGACGCGGCGCTCAACGTGTTCAATCTCGGTACCGCGCCCCTGCAGGCGCGCGTTGAGATCGATCCGCTGGTGCTCGAAGGCGCGTCAGAGACGGCGCCCGTTGCCCCACGCGATGTCATCGCGATCCACGAGGTAGTGAGCGTGCCGACGCAGTCGCTGGATCTCTCCGCGGACGTTCTGCCGCGCATCAACTCCGGCTACGTCCTGATTCTGCCCGCCTGGGATGCGCGGCAACTGTGGTTTGCGGTCCAAACGAAAGACCTGGCCCCCGGCCGCTGGATGAGCACGATCCGGATACGCACGCTCGAAGTCGAGTCGCGGGAATTCACGGCCCCGCTCACCATCGACGTCTGGGGCGCCGCCTTACCCGAGACACAAGCGCTCAGACACTGCAACTGGGGGTACGTGTACCAGACTCCGCGAATGCAGGGTTTTGAGGACGAGACGATTGAGGATCGCGTCGCACACGGGAACAACGTGTTCGTGACGGGGCTCGTCCCGAGAGCCACCTACGACGAGACGGGCGCGTTTACCGGAGAGATTGATTACACTCAACACGACGCCTACGTGCGCCGTTATGCGCCTCATGGCATGATTTTGTTTCACAATACGGGCGGGATCACGGGCCCGGGAGGTATCGGGACCGATGCCTATCGAAAGGCGTTTGTGGCCTGGATGCGTGCCTGGGTGGCCCACCTCAAGGACATGGGCCTCGGGTACGACCAGTATGCCATGTATCCCGTCGATGAACCCGGGTTGGAGGAAGGGCTGGTCGAGCGGTACCTCTTCTACGCGCAGCTCGCCCGGGAAGCCGATCCGAAGATCTTGATGTATACCGATCCCGTGGCGCGGATTCGCAAAGAAGAGCTGGTCGAGATGCTGCCGTACGTCGACATCTGGTGCCCGAATCTGGAAGGATTCCTGCTCGACGAGAATCAGGACAAGCTGGAGGTTATCAAGAACTCCGGCAAGACCCTGTGGACCTACGAATGCCTCGATAATGCGAAACACCGCTCGCCGCTGGGCTATTACCGGGGACAGCCCTGGCTGGCCTGGCATCACAAGCTCTCGGGCATCGGATTCTGGTCGTACTGCACCTCGGTGGCGGATCCCTGGTACAAACCCGAAGATACCCTCGATTATCTGATGGTGTACCCGGGTGACGGCGTCGTTATCAGCAAACGCTGGGAAGCCGTGCGCGACGGCATCGAAGATTTCGATATGCTCGTTGTGCTTCGCGACGCCGCACGGAAGGCCCAGGCCGAAAACCGTGCCCCGGAAGCGGTCGCGAAGGCCGAGACGCTCCTTTCAGAAAGCGTCCTGGAGATCGCGCGGTTCTGCGGATGGGATGAAGACGGCACTACCCCCGGCAAGGAAGGGTTGCCCGGAGTCCGGGTGGTGGAAGACAAGCGGTATGCGGCAATCCGTGCGGTCCGGCGCGAAATGGCTCAGTTACTGGACGCGCTGGCGCCGTGAACACCGGCCGCGCGAGCGGTCAGGCAGTGAGTGCATGAAACGGAGAGCCCGGCGGTTTCCGCCGGGCTTTTTCCATCATGCGCCTGAAAACGCCTCCGCCTGCCGCACCATTTCTTCGTAATTCCGCAGGGTCAATGGCGAAATTACGCGCCCGTACGGGGCGGCGCTCGGCATCACGACCAGGCCGCGGCCTGTGCCAGCCGTCCCTTCGCGCAGGGCCGTGGCGACCTTTTCGGCGAACTGGGGCGTGGGCAGGTTTTCGATGTCCGACACTTCAAGATTGCCGAAGAGCGCCATCTGCGCGCCATAACGTTCGCGAACATAGGCGAGCGTCACGTCCCCCTGCGGCGGAGGTTCAATCGGATCGAGGCCGCAACAGCCGGTAGCGGCGATGTGGTCGAGGATATCGCGCAATCGCCCGTGGGAATGTACGCGCGCGTAGCCGCCATGCCGCTGAATCGCCTCCACCATGGGCGTGACATAGCGGGCCGCGTATTCTTCGAAGAGATTGGGGGGCAAGTAGGGCGGCGACGCGTATTCCGGGCCGAAGATCCGCCAGAGGCGGCCCGGAAGCGCGCGTGCCACGGCCTCCACGCGCGGCAGGAGCAGCGACGCCACCTTCTCGAGCGCCTGGTGCATCAACGCGTTTTCTGTCATTGCGATGAGCAGGTAGGTGCCCATATCGAAGAGGGGCGCGACGTGGCACAGCGGATCCGGCGTGTCAAGACAAACGATCCCTGCATCGCCCAGCAGATCTTCCGTCATCAGGACTTCCGCGATGTCAGGCGTGCCGCCAAACTCCTCCTGCGGCAGCGCGAGCCATGCTTTGAAATCGTCGAGATCTTTCAACAGGTGCTCGACGGTCCAGATCGTATATACGCCCTCGTCCTGACGGTTCAGCGTCGTCAGGGTCCTGCCGCCGGCGCGCAGGGTCGTGCGTTCAAGCCGGCATCCGCTCTCTTCCCACTGTTCAAAGGTGCGGAACGGTTCCAGCGGGTCCGGGGGCTTGTCCTGAAACGGCACACTGCGCAGCACGATGCGATCGGTCCGGTCACGGGTCAGGTCCAGCAGAGGTCGCCAGGACGGATCGTTGAACACGTTAAAGGGATCGGGGTCGTCCGGCTCCTCGTCGATGCCATTCAGCTCATAGAAGCAGACGGGGGGCCGGTCAACCGGCTGGCCCGCCAGGGTCTTCATCAGTCGTTCACGCCGCGTCATGCAGTCAGACTCCCCATACTTCGGCTCTGAAAGCTGGCCCACGATACCCTAAACCCACTATCAAACCAAAAGCGGACGATGTATCATAGGGCCACAAACTCATGGGGGACTTCGCTTATGCGCCTGACGTTCACGTGGCCATGCCGGATATCGTATCTTCTGTGCTCCTGCGCGCTATTCGCAGGGATCATCATCTTCTCTTCGCAAGCCGCGCCGGCGAAAGAACCGGATTCTTCGACAGGAGGCGCCATCGGCGGCCCCGGCGCGAACCTCAGCACGGTGGCGCGAGAACGCTCGTTTCGCGATCAGGTCGAGGCCGACTGGCTGTTCCAGGAACAGTACCGTTACGGCGCGCTCTCCCAGGAAATCACTCCCGAGTCAGATGCCGCGGGCGCCTGCGACGGCGTCAAGGACGGGGGATGGGGTTTCCATACCGACCGCCAGGATACCCCCTGGTGGCAGGTTGACCTGGAAAGCGAGTACCCGATTCAGCGGATCGTCGTCTGGAACCGCTGCGACGCTGTCGCACCACGGGCCGCGCATCTTCAGGTGCTGGCATCGGTTGACGGGTCGTCGTGGCAGGCATGGTACGCACACGACGGCACGGTCTTCTACGGGTTTTCGGATAATGCCCCGCTCGTGATCGATATTGGAGGAAAACCGGCCCGTTTTGTGCGCGTCCAGCTGCCGGGTGAGGAGTTTCTGCATCTCGATGAGGTGGAGATCTTCGGCGCTGATGAGCCGGGCGAGAACCTGGCGCTGCACCGCCCCGCCCTGCAGAGCAGCCTTTCGCAATGGTCGATATACCACCTGCCGCCGGCATCGATAGACTGGGACGCGCGTCTGGCGCGGGTCGTGGCTCATTCGGCCGGCCTTCTGGACGAGCTGGAGATGGAGGGCATCGACGTCTCGGCCGAGCGCGCCCTGCTGGCCAGCCTTGCCAGGCGGGAAGGTTCTCAGGAGGCCTGTTTTGAAGCGCGCTGGCTTCAGCGCAGGCTCACGCTGGCGCACCCGATCCTGTCCTTTGGCACGATCTTTTTCGCCAAACGCCAACCGGGTACGTATAACCACATGTCGGACCAGTATTACGGCTGGTGGTCCCGCCCGGGAGGCGGTTTGTATCTCCTGCGCAACTTCGCCCACCCCGACGGCCCCGCCATCGAATGCCTCAGCGAGGCGATGGGCGGGGGTGGGAGTTTTCTGCGCCCGATCCTGTCGTACGACGCAACCCGGGCCCTGTTTGCCTGGTGCCGCTATTACCCCGGCCTCGCGGAACAGCCGGACAAACTCAACAAAGACAACGTTCCCGAGGATGCGTTCTATCACGTGTTCGAGATGGATCTGGCTACGCGGCAGGTGAGGCAGCTGACTCGAGGCAAGTACGACGATTTTGACGCGCGGTATCTGCCGGGCGGCGACATCATTTTCCTGTCAACCCGGCGCGGGCAGGCACTGCAGTGCGGTAAAGACAGCGCCCGGTGCACGCTGGAAACGCCGGATCTGCCCGATGCCTACGTGCGCTGCGGGGGCGGACCCGAACGCCCCGTAGCCGTCTACACCCTCCACCGCATGAACGCCGACGGGGGAGACCTCTGCGCCATTTCGCCCTTCGAGATGTTCGAATGGACGCCCAGCATCGCCCACGATGGGCGCATCCTTTATTCCCGGTGGGACTATGTCGACCGCGACAACATGCCGTATATGGGCCTGTGGTCTATCAACCCCGACGGCACGAACAGCAGCATCGTCTACGGCAACTTTACGCATGCGCCCCATTGCACCTTCGAACCACGGTCGATCCCGAATTCCCGGAAGATCATCTTCACGGCCTCAGGACATCACGCACAGACCATGGGCAGCCTGGTCCTGCTCGACCCTTCCGTGGGCACGGAGGGCACTGCGCCGATCACCCGCCTGACGCCGGAAGTCGTTTTTCCGGAGATCGAGGGTTGGCCCGAGACGTATTTCGCTAATCCCTGGCCCCTGTCGGAGCGGTTCTATCTCGTGGCCTGGGGCAGGGTGGAGAATATGCGGGAAGGGGTCACCATGCCCGGCAATGCCATGGGCCTCTATCTTTTCGACGCCGATGGCAATCTGGAACTGCTCCACCGTGATCCCGATTTCTCCTGCGCCTGGCCGATGCCGCTGGAACCGCAGCCGAAACCGCTCCAACGGCCCGACGCTCCGGAATGGGACCGGGCCCAGGAGGGCCGCTTTGTGATGACCGACGTGTACCAGGGACTGCCCAACACGCCGCGTGGAACAGTCAAAGCGCTCCGTATCGTCGCGGTTCCCGTCAAGACCCATCCGACGATGAACTCTCCCAACCTGGGCGTTACAAACGACGATCCGGGCAAGTGTGTGTTGGGAACGGTACCTGTCGAGGCGGACGGTTCAGCACATTTCCGCGCACCCGCCGGAGTGATGGTGTTTTTCCAGGCGCTGGACGAACACGGGATCGCGCTTCAGTCCATGCGGAGTTCCACGCACGTCCAACCCGGCCAAACGCTCAGTTGTGTGGGATGCCACGAGCCGCGCACCATGGCCCCGCCGGCGACCCGGGCCGTGGCCGCACGCAGGGAACCTTCGAAAATTGCGCCCGGCCCGGAAGGCTCCTGGCCCCTGCGCTTCGACCGTCTGGTGCAGCCCGTGCTGGATGCGAACTGCGTCGCATGCCACCGGGCGGACAGCGAGCATCCCGGCGCCGCGCAGCGCCCGCTTACGGCGGAGGCATCGTATGACATGCTGGTCGCGTTCGGGGAGCCCAGTCTGCGCGAGCATGTGCAGGAGCGTTACGCAAAGGGAGAATCGCTGGAAGGGCAAGGCGCCGCGGCCAGCAGCCCGCTCCTGGCGATGCTCACCCGCCCGGACGGCCACCACGGCGTGAAACTGGCTCCCGCCCACCTCGAACGGCTGATCGTGTGGATGGACACCTATGCGCAGCGCCTGGGCTCGTTTGATGAGCGCCAGGAACAGCAGCTCGCCGCCCTGCGCGCCCAGTGGCACGACCTGCTGGCGCCGTCTCCCGAAAGCAGATGACGAATGAAGGCCGCCGGACAGCTGCCCGGCGGCTGATTTTTCTCAATGCAACGCTGCCCATGACCGGAGCGCTGCCAACTTCCACGCATTCCATTGAACCTCGGGGGGACGTGTTTTATACTCCATTTCAGTGCCACAATTTCTTCGGAGACCTCGCATGCAATCACGTTTTTCGCGCCGAGCCTTTCTCAAGCAGTCGAGCCTTGCACTGACCGCTCCCCTGATCCTCCCTCGCCTCAGCCTGGGCCAGTCGCCCAACAGCAGACTTCAACTGGCCGCAATCGGCGTCGGGGGAAAGGGTGCCAGCGACCTCGATTCGATCGTTTCCAGCCGGAAAGTCGATGTAATCGCCCTCTGCGATGTGGACGAAACCCGCCTCAATGAAGCGGCACGCAAGCACAAGGATGCCCGCACCTATGTCGACTGGCGCGAGCTGTTTGCTCAGGAAGCTGACCACATCGATGCGGTATGCGTGGCCACGCCCGACCATATGCATGCCCCAATCGCCTATTCGGCGATTTCACTGGGCAAGCACTGCTATTGCGAGAAACCCCTGACTCAGGAAGTCTACGAAGCCCGCCAGTTGCGGCTGGCCGCCGAGCGGAAGGGCGTCGTGACCCAGATGGGCAACCAGATCCATGCGCATGCCAGTTATCGAAACGCAGTGAAAATGATGCAGGACGGTGTTCTCGGCAGGGTGAAAGAATGGCATTCGTGGATATCCAACGCCTACGGAGGCAAGGATCTGGTCCGCCCGGTGACCGAAGATCCGCTTCCTTCGGGATTGCACTGGGATCTGTGGCTGGGCGTGGCGCCGCCCCGCCCGTTCAAGGCCGAGCTTTACCATCCCCGCCTTTGGCGCTTCTGGCAGGACTTCGGCTCGGGCGCCCTGGGCGATTTTGGGTGCCACATCTTTGACCCGGTGTTTAGCGGATTGGGCATTGGCGCGCCACTGCGCCTTACGGCAGAGACTCCGGAGTTTGCTGATGGGGTGTGGCCGTATTGGGAGGTCATCCGCTACGAATTCCCGGCAACCGCTATGGCGGCCGGCGATACGATCTGCGCCACGTGGTACGATGGCGGCAAACGGCCCGGCCCGGAGGCCATGGGCCTGCCCGCCGGCGTGCCCCTCCCTGATGCCGGCTCGGTCATTGTCGGCGAAGAGGGCACCATGGTGCTGGCTCATTATGGGAAGCCCATCCTGCTGTACCCCGAAGACAAGTTCAAAGAGTTCACACAGCCCGAGCTGCCGAGCCTCAATCATTACCACCAATGGGTTAACGCCTGCCTGGGCACGGATACCGCCGCTTCCAGCTTCTCGAACGCGAGCCCTCTGGTCGAGGCGGTGCTGTTGGGGAATGTGGCCAATCGCTGCGCCGGGCAGACCTTGGAATGGGATGCGCCAAACTTGCAGTTCACTAATGCGCCCGAAGCCAATGCCCTTCTGCGGGTACCCTACCGGGAAGGGTGGGAAGTGGAAGGACTGTCCTGAGGCCGGCTCGTGACGGCTCCGGACACTGCGCAGGGAGGTCACGGCATGCTGTACACATTCGCAACGCTCAGCACGGCGCAATTGACGGCGATCCAGCAGCTTGAACAAGAGGAAGGGCTCAAAATCCTGGCCCTGACCGCCGTTGAAACCGAGCCAGACGCGATCGACGCCGCCCGGTTGTCGAAACTCCAGGCCGTGGAGGCTCAGTTGGGCTGCTGCCTGATCGCCGTGCGCTAGGCGGTGGTTTCCGCGCCCAGCACGTCGATATCAAGGGCGCCGATGCCTTCAAATACCTTCCGGATGCCCGCGCCCACGAGCTGGGCCACCAATTCGTCGTTGGGCGCGCGCAGCGGCACGGTCAGGCCCATGTGCGTTTCGCAATGCTTTTGTGCCTTCGGAAATTGTGCGGGATCATACGCCGGATTCCGGGGCTGACCGTCAGAAAAGTCACGTTGTGCCTGAAACACCGCCATGTTCGGCAAAATGAAATCCTGCCAGACATCGACGGGCACCCCTTCCGCCTGCAACGCTTTCACAATGGCGTTGCGAAACCGCTCTGGCGGACCCTGGTATCCATGGGCCGTGCCATCTACATGGCAGACGAAGTTGTACCAGTTGGTCCGGTGCCCTTCGGGCGCGATGGGCGGCTGCAACCCGGGAATGTCGCGCACGCCATCCGCAAGGATCTTTGCGTTTCGCGCAGCCGTCTCGAGATACGCGTCGAGCTTGGCCAGTTGCGCGCGGCCGAACGCAGCTGTCAAATCATTGTTGCGGTACATCCAGCCCAGCGCATACGCGAACGGGCCGGTGCCTTCCCCGAGGCCGCCCGGGCCGCCGAAAGACCAGGCCTGGCGCGCCCGCTGGAGGATCTCCTCGTTGTCCGTCACGAACATGCCGCCCTCGCCGGAACACAGGCACTTGCTCTGATTGAAGCTGAATGCGCCGCAGTCGGCCAGACGCCCGACGCGCGTTCCCTTGTATTCGGCGCCGTGGGCCTGGCAACAGTCTTCAATCACGCGCAGCCCATGCCGGACCGCGATCTCCAGGATCGGATCCATACTGGCCGGCAACCCGTGCAGATGGGCGGCGATGATGGCTTTGGTCCGTTCAGAGATGGCCGCCTCGATGCGGGACGGGTCGATGTTCATGGTGTCGTAATCGATGTCCACGAACACCGGAATGGCATGATGATGCAGCACGCAGGCCGCCGACGAAGGCCAACAGTAGGCCGGGACGATGACCTCATCGCCCCCGCCGCAGCCGCAGGCCGCCACCGCCAGGTGCAATGCGGCGGTGCCGCTGTTCGTCGTAAGGGCAAACCGATTTCCGTTCCAGGCCGCAAACTCGTCTTCAAAAGCCTTGCAATTGGGGCCGTAGGCGTGGTTTTTGCCCCGGAGTGATGCCAGCACTCTTTCTTCATCGCTCGAATCGATCGGGGGCCGCGTACGGATCGTGCCCTCCGGCACCGCTGGTTTCCCGCCCAACAGTGCCAGCTTCGTATGCTTCATACCATCCCTCCTGCGCCGTGAGCCTCATCCTACGCGAACCCACAGGCCGCATCAAGATTTCAGGCCGCCGCCAATTGCATTTTCAGACCGGTCGCTTGGGCGCTGCGTAACACCGATGGTATGATAGGCTTACCCGGTGCCTGCCGCACTCGAAATGGACGCTGGACCGCAATATTCGCTGGAGTTTGCCGCGCAACCCGGC
>DAOSJS010000124.1:0-10386 GCA_035367355.1 Candidatus Hydrogenedentota bacterium | reverse complement strand
GGGGTGTTGTAATCATCGCCGAACACCTGGAGCGGTCCGCCCTCGCCGGTGATGGCGCGGAAAATGTTGGGGATCAGGTGCGTCTCCGGCGCGTGGTCTTCGCCGTGGCTCTCCGTGGCGCCGCAGGCATTGAAATACCGCAGGGCTACGTACTGGAAATCGTACGCTGTTGCATACCACTCGAGGATTTCTTCAACCATCCGCTTCGATAAACCGTAGGGATTGATCGGGCGCGTGGGCAGATCTTCCGTCAGGGGGACTCGATCGGGAAACCCGTAGGTCGCGCAGGTGGAGCTGAAAATGAAGCGTTTTACCCCGGCGTCCACGGCGGCGTTCAACAGCCTGTGGGAGCCGTTGACGTTGTTTTCGAAATAGAGCGCCGGTTTTTCAACGGATTCGCCCACCAGCGCAAACGCCGCGAAATGCATGATCGTGTCGATCTCGTGCTGATTGAAAAGCGAGTCGAGCAGCGCGCGATCCCGGATATCGCCTTCGATGAATGTCGCCTCCGGGGCGACTGCCCCGCGGTGCCCTCGCGACAGATTGTCCAGCACGACCACGCGCTCGCCCGCGGAAAGCAGCAGCTCCGTGGCCACGCTGCCGATATACCCTGCGCCGCCCGTCACAAGAAGCGCCATGGCATTCCTTCCTTTCGCTCAAGCGGTTCCTGTCCGCCGTTCTGGAATGACAGCCCCGTATGGGGCTCCGTTCGCCTGGTGCGAAAGCGCAGGTGAGCTGTGGTCAACGCGCCCGGGCGCTCAGGTGATGGCCGATTCGGTCTGGGCATCGAAGAAGTGGATTCCCTGGGTGTCGATGTCCAAGACATGCGGCTTGTTCACCGCGGGCTCGGTCTCGCCCACCGGGATCCGGGCCGTAAGGGACTGGCCTCCCACGTCAAGGTAGAGGTAGACCTCATGGCCCATGGGCTCCACGACTTCGACGTTCGCGGTCATGCTGCGGCCCGGTATGGCCTGTTGCTGCAAGTTCTCAAGAAAATGTTCGGGGCGGATGCCCAGGATGATCTTGCCGCCCACATAATTCTCCAGCGCGGCGCGATGCGTCTCGTGAACATCGAGGCTGAGCGTACGGCTCTTGTCGTGAAACCGGAGCGTCCCGTTCTCCGCCGACAGCTCGCCTTCAAGGAAATTCATGGGCGGGCTGCCGATAAATCCCGCGACAAAGCGGTTGACGGGATGGTGGTACAGCTCCAGTGGCGGCGCAATCTGCTGGATTACCCCGTCCAGCATCACCACGATACGGTCGCCCATCGTCATGGCCTCGACCTGGTCGTGCGTCACGTAGATCATGGTGGATTGCAGCCGCGTGTGAAGCTTGCTGATCTCGGCGCGCATCTGGACCCGGAGCTTGGCGTCGAGGTTCGAGAGCGGCTCGTCGAACAAGAATACTTTCGGTTGCCGCACGATGGCGCGGCCTACGGCCACGCGCTGGCGTTCGCCGCCGGACAGCGCCTTGGGTTTGCGGTCCAGCAGATGCTCGATGCCCAGGATCTGGGCCGCCTCGCGCACGCGCTGCTCAATCTCGGCCTTGGGATACTTCCGCAGCATCAGCCCGAACGCCATGTTCTTGTATACCGTCATGTGCGGATACAGGGCGTAATTCTGAAACACCATGGCGATGTCGCGGTTCTTGGGCGGCACGTCGTTCACGAGGGTGTCGCCGATGTAGATCTCGCCGTCGGAGACCTCTTCAAGGCCGGCGATCATGCGTAGCGTTGTTGATTTTCCACAGCCCGAAGGGCCGACCAGCACAATGAATTCTTTATCCTGAATGCTGAGGTTGGCGTCTTTTACTGCCTCCACATTGCCGGGATACACTTTTCGGACGCTTTTGAGTTCTACCCTCGCCATGGTGTAGAGGCCTCCCAACTGAGTGTGGATAAAGTCATATCGCCAAGGCAGATCGCGACATTCCTCACGGTGCAATTTTGGATAATACCCCACCGTCCGGGAGCAGTCAAGGACAGCCGCGGGCCCTGAAAACGCTGACGAGCGAGCCTATTCACGCAGTTGCGGCTCGGGTTCTTCGATGAGCGGAGTGCTGGAATCGCCGGCGTCTTCCTCGCCCCGCAGCAGGTCGGCGATGGGGCGGAGCAGCCCTTTTGTCGACAGCGTCTGCCGGATGAGCGACCGGATGAAAATGGCGCTGAGGTCCGCCGCAGAGACGGGCCGGTTGTTGCTGAACTCTGTGATGGTGAACGGGGCAACTTCGACCTGCACTCTCGAGAGCGGGATCAGATTGCTGCTCATGAGCACCGTCGCGCCCTCGCAGCGGAGTTCCTGGATGATGAATTCACGGGCCGCGCGGGCGGGCCGTTTCGAGGTCGATTTGTCCGCCGTCTCTCCTGCGGCGCCATCCGGTTTCGAGAACCGTGAGGCATGCCGCGCCAGCATCACCAGATTGGCGCCCTCGGCCAGTTCGTGGCGCAGATTCACGCGAACATCCCGGATCACCAGCGAACGGAGCGTGGGTGTCGCGGAAAAAAGGGTTTTCAGGTCAAGATCGGCCACAATCGTGCCCAGTTCCATGGCCGGGCCTGAACGAAAGCTCGCGGGGTTGTTGACCGTCAGGTTATGGAGCTCAACGTGTCCTTCCTGAAGCACGAGGTCCACGCTTTCGACCGAAACATCGGTCAGAAAGGCGAAACTCAACGTGCGTTCGATACCGCTCCGGGCTACGGTTTTCAGCTGTGTGGCTGCCAGGAGCAGCAGGATGGCGATCAGGATTAAGACAATCCCGATGCTGACCATCAATGTTTTCAGACAGGATCGCATTGCACGCTCAGTGTCCGCGTCGCGCGAACCGGGCTCAGTCGAAGGTATGCGCCAGGCGCCGGAGACGGCCGTACAAATCAGTAAACGAGACTTTCACCGCCTGCACCATTTCGTTCTCAGACGGATTCCAGGAGCGGCCGGTATCTGTGGAAGCCTGGGGCAGCTCGGGCCACTCAAAGCAGAACGTCGAGCCGTGGCCGGAAAGAACCAGCCGCACGGCGCCGCTGCCTACAGCAACCGTGTCGCCTCCGATCCAGAGGTCCGTCCGGGGAAATACGGCGATGTTGATCCGGCGGAACTGCTTCAGCGTGCCGCGCTGCTCCTCCTCGACCGGCGTTCCGATGATGATCTGAATGGGCTCGATCTGTTTTCCGTCGGGCGTCTCCAGGTGCACGTCAATGCCCCGGAATCCAACCACATCATAGGCAATGCTCGTATCGCGAAATACCGATTCAATGTGGCATTCGAACACGAAAAAGTCGCGGTTTACCGCGCGCGCCGCCGCTACCAAGCCCGCAGGCGGCGTCTGGCCCGTTTCGCGTTCGCGCTCGTATTTCATTTCCGTGACGTCGTTATCAACCCAGATGGCGGAAGATTCCGCGCTGAACAGGTCCGGGTACTCGCCCTCATTCATCTGGATCGTGGACACATACGACATCGGTTGATAGCCCCGCGGGGCGGAAAGAAGAGGCGCTTCCGCGTCCGGCGGCGCGCTCCGGGTGGTCTGGCAGGCTGCGCCCACGACGCACAGCAACGCACACAGGATCCACAAGCGGCCCAGTCTCATGACAGATCCTCCCTTTCCAACCTTCGGCGTATCCTATCACAGGCGCAGGGAACCGGTAAAAGATCATCGCGTGGCGGGCAGCCAACCGGCGCCGCAGTTTTGGCCTCGGCTGACGTGCCCGTGCGCTCCGTTTTATGCAACGCGAATGAATGGGTATCATACACGCATGACAGACACCGACAGGCTCGATTCACTGGATGCGCCGGCAGACGATTCCCCGCCGCCTCCGGACTCCACAAACGCGTTTACGGGGTCGGATTATGCGCTGGCCACGCTGGGGGCGCTGCTTGCTCTGGCGGTCTATCTCAAAACGCTGGCGCTGACCGTGACGGGCGAAGACAGCGGGGAACTGATAGCCGCAGCCGCCACGCTGGGCATCCCGCACCCGACGGGCTATCCGCTGTGGTGTCTGCTCGGCTTTGCGTTCACGAAGATCATCCCGTTCGGCAGTGTGGCGCTCCGCGTGAACTGCATGTCGGCATTTTTCGGCGCGGCGACGGTGTTCTTGGTGATTCTGATCGTGATCCGGCTGACGCGGAGCCACCTGGCGGGGCTTGGAGGGGGCTTGTCTCTGGCGTTTTCACGGGAGTTCTGGGAACAGAGCGTGATCGCCGAGGTGTACCAGCTGAATGCGTTTTTTTTCGCGCTGTGCATTTTGCTCCTTCTCGTATGGCGGGAATCGCGCCGGGATCGGCTGCTCCTCTGGTTTGCGCTGATATACGGGCTGAGCCTGACGAATCACAGCACGATGGCGATGCTGGGCCCCGTGTTTGCGCTGTATGTGCTGGCGCTGGAGCCGAAGCTCTGGCGCCGCGCGGGCCTGCTGGCGCAGATGGCGGGCCTGGCGCTGCTCGGATTCTCTGTTAACCTGTATCTTCCGATTCGTTCTGCGGCGAATCCGCCCATGGACTGGGGAAACCCGGAGACCCTGCAAGGATTCTGGGACGTCATCACGCGAAAGCAGTACCAGTTCATGTTTACGCAGTATCCGCGCTCGCTGGGCCGGTTTGCGATGCAGTTGCATGCCTTTGTGAAAGGCTATGCGCGCGAATTTACGCCGGTCATCGCCTGGCTGCCGATGGTGGGTCTGGCGAGCCTGTGGGCGCGGTCTCGCAGCGCGGCGCTGTTCTTTTTGAGCCTGTTCGCGACGGTGGTGTTGGGGTTCATGCTGCTGTTGAATTACGAACTGACGCACGAGTCGCTGTGGATCATGAGCACGCATTGGATCCCCGCCTACGTCATCGCCGGCATTCTTATGGGGGCGGCGATTCACGCGCTCGGCAGGGCTTCGAAACATCCACAATGGATTCAGGCGGGCGTGAGTGCGGTGTGTGTGGTGTTGCCGCTTCTTGAACATTACGAACACAACGATCGCAGCTACTCGCGCCTGGCGCTCGATTACGCGCTCAACGTGCTCAACACGCTGGAACCGGACGCGGTGTACATTCCTACTGCCGACCACGCGATCTTTCCGGTGATCTACCTGCAGGTTGTGGAAGGGATGCGGCCCGACGTCTTTATCGGCAATAAGTACGGGGAGATCGAGCCGGTGTTCCGCAACTATCTGCCGGGAGAGGAGCAGGCGCGCGCGGGGACGTTTCTGACCCGTGAACAGCAGAATCTGGCCCTGCAACGGTTCATCGAAGCGACGGCCCGCCCCGTCTACTTCAGCCACCGCTCCATGATCCCGCCCCTCCCGAACCATGAGGCCGCCAATGCCGGTGTGCTCTACCGGATCGTGCCGCAGGGAGACTCCCGCTCGTATGCGGGCGTGTGGAGACGGTATCAATGGGATTTTGACGAATTGGCAGCGAGCGGGATAGACGGCGACTGGACCGATGCGGCCATCGCGTTTGATTATTTTTTCGGACTGGGCCGCGCCTTCCTCGACGATGGGAAGACGGGTGACGCGCTGGACGCGTTCGAACGGGCATTGACGGCGGTGGGGCGTCAGGCGGCCTGGGCCAACGATGCCGGGTCGGAATGCGCGCGCTACGGACTGCTTGATGCCGCGGGAATGCATTTCCGCGAGGCATTGGCCGAGGCGCCCGATGCGGCGTATATCCGCAAGAACCTCGCGCGAACGCTCATGATGCAGGGCCTGTGGGAAGAGGCGCGCAGGCAGCTGGACACCGTGCTGGCCGCGCAGCCCGGCGATTATGCGGCGTTGCGCCTCAGTGCTCGAGCTCTGCGGCAACTCGGGGAATTCGACCTGGCTCTCGCGCAGCTGGAGCGCGCGGCAGAGCTGCGTCCCGGCGAAGCCTCGATTTACCGCGAAATGAGCCGGATTTACGCCGAAGACAAGCACGATGACGATGCGGCACAGCGTTTCCGGGAGAAAGCGCGAAGTGCCGCGGAAGGGCAGTGACGCCCCTTATCCACCAGTGCGTGTGCCGTCTAAGGCAACAGGAACAAACGTCCGTCACCGGCGCCAAGAGATACCTGCAGGCCTTCCATGTCGGGGCTGTCGTCGATCACGGGGGCCACTTCTCCGGTGCGTTTATCCACTTCCATGACCTGTTCCGCCGGCACATCGAAGGCGACCGTCGGCCAGGCCGTGTAGGCGAACCGGTAGTTGTTAAGTAACACGGCGCGGCGACCGTCGGCATGACGGAAAACACCGACGAGCACATCGAGTGGCGGGTCGTCCGAAGCACGCGTGAGGTCGGTAAGCGGGGTGCCGTTCAGGAGCGTTTCGGGGTCGTCTCCCGCCTCTTCACAGACCCGGTACACGCCGGTGCTGGTGAGTTGCATGAGGGTGGGCCCGAGGGCCTTGAGCTCTGCGTTGATGCGCTGGGCTTCGCCGTAATGGCGGGTACGGCGTCCGTCCCGGGCAATGATGGCGCCGCCCTTGGGAAACTCGCCGCCGGCCGGGGTGAAGTAGCAAAAGTAGAGCACGCCCCGGGCGCCGTAGGCCAGGGACGTGAAGATCTGCCACCGGACCTGGCCTTCGGTCGGGTCGGTATGTGGCCCGTACGGCATGATATTGAAAAAATTCCAGAAGGGAATGGCGTGTGCAAGCGCATGCTCTCGCAAGGTGGCGAGGTTTTCGCAATAGGCCTCGCGTCCGTCGTTGCCCGGGTGGAAGATGGGGTAGTGATCCATGCAGAGCACGTCAGGCCGGAGAGTCTCCATGAACAGGCGGACATGCTCGTCGTAGGTCGTTGTGCCCAGTTGCTTCTCGCTGGCGTAATTGGGAAACAGATTGATGAAGGCGAGTTTGCCGGGCCTGGCGGCCTGGATGGCATCGGTTCTTTCACGCAGCCCGGGGAAATCGGCGGCGTTCGGCTCGTCGCGCACGGAGTATCCCCAGACGGCGGGTCCGTCGGGAAGGTCTTCGGGGTCGCTGATGTGGGCCGGCGCAAGGAGCCGCAGGCCGTATTTTTCACAAAGAGCCTCCTGCAGCTGAACCTGCTCCATGCTGGCGCCGCCGAATCCGCCGATGACAAGGGTGAAATTGGCCTCGGCAAGCTCCCGGTAACGCGCGTCGGCTTGAGCATCGAGGGGTGGATCTACCCAGAGCCCGATGGCGAACCGATCCTGAACGAACGGTTCGGCGGCGTGGGACGCGCCACCAACCGCGGCCGGCAGCACGGCAACCAGGGCAAGAAAGACTCGAATGCGCATCGTTCCATTCTCCTGTGAACGGGCAAAGGGACCCTGACGACGCCGCTGGCGGCCCAGGTTCCCGCGAAAGATGATCGACCTCCCCACGCTGCAGAGTGATGATATTCGAGAGCGAACGCGGAGTCCAGCACGCCTCACAGGCATTATGGACATCATATACGTGTTTGCCATCCGGATTGTAGGGGCGATCCATGAGTCGCCCATCCGGATAGCTCATGCGGCGGCTCTGAAGAAGGGCGGGCACAGGGGCCCGCCCCTGCAAACGCGGTACGCATGGCCGGAGGCGGACTGTGCCGCCGGGTTGCGTGGAGACCGCGGGCAAGGTACGATTTGAGGGGAACTGGCAGACGCGCAGCCGCGGAAGCGGCACAGCTACGGAGCGCCATGGCAGAAGTGCAGATCAATTGCCCGAAATGCGGCGCGGTGTACCCATCGGGCCACCAGATGTGTGTCCGCTGTGGCACACGGCTTCCCGGTGCGAGCGGGACCCCGGGCACAGGAGGAAGCGCCGGCAAAAGCACAAGCTCGACGTTTCGCCGGGGCCAGGTCGTGGCCAACCGCTACACCGTAGTCGACATGATCGGACGCGGCGGCATGGGCTGCATCTACAAGGTGCGCGATAACACGCTGGACGAAGATGTGGCCCTCAAGACCCTGCTTCCGAAATTTACCAACGACCGGCACGTGGTCGACCGGTTTTTCAATGAAGCACGCATCGCGCGGCAGCTTTCCCACCCCAATATCATCCGCGTGCACGACATCGGCATGGCGGGGACCGTCGTCTACATTTCGATGGAGTATGTGCAGGGCCGTTCGCTGCGTGAATGGATGGAATCGATCCCGCCGGGACAGCACATACCCATCTCATATGCCCTGCGGCTGATGATCCAGCTGAGCGCAGCACTGGAGTTTGCCCATAAGTTCACCGTACACCGCGATTTGAAGCCCGAAAACGTGATGATCACGCCCGATGGCCGAGTCAAACTGATGGATTTCGGGATCTCGAAGCTGAAATCCAATGTGCAGCTGACGTCGGCGCAGATGGTGATGGGCACGCCGAAATACATGTCGCCCGAGCAATTGAAAGACAGCAGCAGCGTGGATCACCGGTCCGATATTTACGCGCTGGGCGCCATGCTGTACGAGCTGCTGACGGGCCACGTGCCGGTGGGGCTGGCGCGTCAACCCTCTGAGATTCGCCCGGAAATCACGCCCGCACTCGACGCGCTGGTCACGAAATGCCTGGCCTATGAACCCGGCGACCGGTACCAGACCGCCGCAGAGCTGCGCGTGGAGCTGCAGCGCTTGCTCGATTCAGTAGAGAGCACTCTAGGCATTGAGGTCTCCGAGCTTGATCTGCCGGTAGTGCCGGCGGCGCGAGGCGCATCGCTTTTCCGGAGAATCGCGGGCGTTCTGCTCGTATCCCTCGTGTTGGCGGCTGGGGCGTTTGGTGTCTGGCAACTGGAACGGTTTGAATCCGGAGAGCCGGCGGATGCCGGGGCAGGCGCGGCGTCCGCACTGGACCCCCCGGCGGACCTGTTCACGCAGGCGTTTGGCGAGCTGACCCTGCGGTCGATCCGTGCGCGTGAGAAGGCCGTGGCCACGCAGGACACGGCGCTCTTCGTCTCTGAGGGCGATGCCTTCTGGGAACAAGCCCTGGCGCTTGCAGACCAGCGAAAGGCGGATGCGTTTCGCACGGGATGGTTTGCCCTGGAGTGCTACCTCGGACCCATGCTCGCTCCCCTGGGCATGGTGTTCATACCGCCCGGAGAGACCGTCGTAGAACGGGGCACTGACCCGGTATTTGTCAGCGGGTTCTTTATCGACCGGTACGAGGTCACCAACGGACAATTCCGGGCGTTCGCGCTTGATGCCGGGACGCACTGGCCCATGCCCGACTATCTGGGCGGGGCGCGGCTTACCGAAGATGTGCTCCTGTCCCCTGTGGTGGGGGTCACGTTTTACGACGCGCTCGCGTATGCGGCGTATACTCATCCCGCGTCGTGGGGCACGTGCACGCTGCCGACAGAGGCCCAGTGGGCCCGTGCGGCCTATGGCGATGCCCGAACGCCCCGGCCGTTTCCCTGGGGGCCGGAATGGGACCCGAGCGCGGCGAGCGCGGCCGGCGAGGCCGATGGCTTTGCAGGCGCCGCTCCGGTGGGTTATTTTGGGCCGGACACCTCATTGTTCGGCTGCCGCGACCTCGCGGGCAACGTGATGGAATGGACTCGCAGCGTATTCACGTATCCCTACGATGCGTCCGTGGCCGAACAGGAGCTCGAAACGATCTGGTTTGGGTCGGCCCTGACGGTACGCGGCGGCTGTTACACCGACGAGCAGGCCTCGATGGCGGAGCGCCGAAGCGCCTGGTTCGAAGAATCCAGCCCGCTGATTGGGTTCCGGTGCGTGCTGCCGTTCCCCACGGAATCGGAGACCATTGACGCATTCCTCCGCTGAATGCCCGTTATTTGGCCAGAAAAGCGGGTTTTTCCGCGTTTTTTCATCCAATTCAGCGTTCGGCGGTTTGACAGGGCCATCCCGGCAGGCATACAATACGGGCATACCGGCGTTTAACCCTCATTGACCTCAAAAGAGAGCCACATGAGTGAAATCAGCTGCCCCCACTGCGGCAAGACGCGCATCATGGCAACCCGGATCCCGCGGGATGTGGTGATGATGCTTCCATGCCCTGAATGCCACGAACTGGTCGTGCTCTTCCGGGGCAAAGCCATTCCCCTGAACCGTGACGTTTTGCGCAACGGCACGAAAGAAGAGCGGCGCAACCACATCGCCGAAATCGTGGAGGAATGCCTGCCTCCGGAACTCTTCTCGGACGCGGTGCATTGGAATTTCACCGACATCGGCTCGCCGTTCACCTTTGGAGACCGCAAGAGCCGCCGCCGCAGGCGCCATACCGAGAAAGAGGAGGACGGACGGGATCGGCCGATCACGGATGAAGAGGTGGCGCGGTTCCGCAAATTCGAGCTGCACCGCATCGACGAGCCCCGGTACTTCAAGAGGTATTTCGGCTGACCGGCCGGGGGGCGGCCGTCGTGCGGGCCGCCATGACCTGAAACAGGGCGATTCCCGCCGCCACGGCGACGTTCAAGCTGTCCAGTTCCTGAGCCAGGGGGATCCGCACGAGCGCGTCGCAGCATTTCCGCGCCGGGCCCCGCATTC
>DAOSJS010000123.1:0-10401 GCA_035367355.1 Candidatus Hydrogenedentota bacterium | reverse complement strand
GCAATTCGACACGGATCAGGCCAACCTCGATCTGCTGACGCCGCGTTTTCCCGGGTGGTCCTGGAAGCTGCTCAACCCGGTCTGCTGGCTCTATTTTGCCGGGATCCCGGTGTCGGTACTGTTTCTGCGGCGCCTGGTGAAGCCTGAAGCGGGTACGCGCACGCTGTTTCTGATTTTCGCGCTGACGCTGGTGGTACTGAACCTGCTTTATCTGGCCCGCGGCGAGGGCGAACGGTCGGCAATGTACATCATCCCGTTTCTGGTGGTGCCGGCGGCACACCTGATCGATCGCATTGGACACGAAACCCGCAGCATCATTCCGCTGGCCGCCACCCTGTGCTTCCTGGCTGCCCAGTGCTGGTTTACCGAGATGATGCTGTACACCTATTGGTAGACAGACAATGTGGAACGGCAAGCGAGTCTCGGTCATCTTCCCCACCTACAATGAAAAAGACTCCATACGTGAGGCCATCGAGGACTTCTTCGCGTCGGGCTGCGTCGATGAGATTGTGGTGGTCAACAACAACGCGGCCGAGGGCACCGACGACGAAGTGGCGCAGACGAAGGCGCGTCTGGTGTACGAAGTTCGGCAAGGCTATGGCAACGCCATTCAGAAAGGTCTGGCCGAGGCCGCAGGCGACCTGCTGATTATCGCCGAACCGGACGGGACATTTTCGGGGCATGACGTGGTCAAGCTGCTCGCGTACAGCGACGACGTGCCGGTGGTGTTCGGCACGCGCACGCAGCGGGAGCTGGTGTGGGAAGGCGCGAACATGGGGTTCTTCCTGAAATGGGGGAACTGGGCGGTCGGTAAGTTGATGGAATTTCTTTTCAATACGACGTTGCTGACGGATGTTGGCTGCTCGATGCGCCTGTTTCACCGGGAAGCGTACGAGGCAATTTCGCCCCAGTTTGCCATAGGAGGATCCGCGTTCGGGCCGCATCTGATGCTGTTGACGATCCTCAACGGTCTACCATTTATCGAGATTCCCGTGAATTACCGCAAACGCGTGGGCGAATCGTCAGTGACCGGCAGCAAAATCCGGGCCTTTATTCTCGGGCTCGAAATGATTCTGATGATTCTGCGTTACCGCGTGAAATCCTGGTTTGGATGGCGGCCGCCGCGAGTCCGCGAACCGTGAAACGCACGGCATCCACACCAGAGCAGACGGCGCTGTGGACTTCAGAAATGGTGGAGACCTCACAAGCAGACGGCGCCATGCCGCAAAACCCCGTGCCATTCCTCAAATGGGCCGGAGGCAAACGCCAGCTGATGCCGGAATTGTTGCGGCGCATCGACCGTCTCGGCGCGTTCGGCGGGTATTACGAACCGTTTGTGGGGGGCGGCGCATTGTTTTTTGAGTTGTGGAACCGCGGCCGGCTGGCCGGCCCGGTTCGCCTGTCAGACAACAACCCCAACTTGATCGTGGCGTATGAGGGCGTGAAGCACGAAGTCGAGCGAGTGATCGAACTGTTGCGGGAACACGCCAGACGTCACAGCAAAGAGCATTACTACGCCACGCGCGCGGCCCGGCCCAGCCGGCGGGCGGAGCAGGCCGCTCGACTGATTTACCTCAACAGGACGTGTTTCAACGGGCTTTTTCGCGAGAACAGCCGGGGCGAATTTAACGTGCCGATGGGCCGCTACGCGAATCCCCGGATTTGTGACGAGGCCAATCTGCGGGCCGTGGCCGAAGCGCTCCGCATGGTTCAAGTCGAGGTAGCGCCCTTCCAGTCTGTTGTTGAATCCGCCGCGCCCGGAGACCTGGTCTATTTTGATCCGCCGTATCACCCCGTCTCGGCCACGTCCAATTTCACGGCGTACCAGAAAGGCGGGTTTGGGGAAGAAGATCAGCGCGCACTGGCCGCGGTGTTTCGTGCGCTGGACGCCCAAGGCGTTCATGTGCTGCTGTCGAATTCCTGGACGGACTTCATCCGTGAACTCTACGCGGATTTCACGCTCGAACAGGTCTCGGCGTCACGGAGCGTCAACAGCCGTGCAGACAGGCGGGGTGCCGTCTGGGAAGTGCTTGTGCGCAATTTCTGAAGGCTGCGGTGCGTTCCGCGGCCGAAGCGGCACGGGTCACCCTGTGACCTCGATCTCGCCGGCCTGAATCATTTCAATGAACAGCTTGACGACGCGGGCGTCGAACTGAGCACCGGAACAGCGTTTCAACTCCTCGATGATCCGGTCGCAGGGCATGCCGCGCCGGTACGCGCGGCTGCTCGACATGGCGTCGAAGGCGTCGGCCACCGTGAGGATGCGGACGAGTTCGGGCACCTGGTCGCCCTGGAGCCCGTCGGGATAGCCGTTTCCATCGACGCGTTCGTGGTGGTACCGGACGAGGTCGAGGTGGCCTTTTGTCAGAAAATGGACGGGTTCGAGGACGTCATATCCGATCTGAGGATGCAGACGGATCATGTCCCATTCCTGATCCGAGAGCGGTTCGGATTTGTTGAGGATGCCGTCGTTGACGCCGATCTTTCCAATGTCGTGCAGTCCGGCGCCGAGATTCAGCACATCAATTTCGGGTTTGGGCAGTCCCATGCGCTGGGCGGCGCGAATCGAGAGGTCGTGAACGCGCCGGCTGTGTCCGTGGGTGTACGGATCCTTGGCTTCGATGAGGAGGGCCATCGAGGTCAGGGTAGACAAGTGGGATTGTTCGATATCGTTGATCAGGCGGACGTTTTCGATGGCGATGGAGGCGTGATTGGCCAGCACATTGAGGGTCTTGAGGTCGCCCTCGTTAAACTGGCGGCCATCGCGCTTGTTGTTGACGTTTAAGACAGCCAGGACGCTCGGGCCGTTTCCGGTTGCGGTGGGGTAGCGCCAGCCGTCTACGGGGGCTTTTCGTTCCAGGGGCACCGAGATGAAGGAGCCGTCTTTGAGGCGGCGGCTTCGCTCCATGATCTCAGGGCTTTTGCCGATGTCCTCCACGAGCAGGGCTATGCCGCTCTGGGCGACCATTCCGGAGATGCCGTTGCCGATGGCGACGCTGACATTGGCGGCTTCTTCGGGCAATCCGACGCTGGCGGCAACCTCGAGGGCGCGGCCATCACGGCTGGTGAGCATGATTGAGCCTCGTTTTGCCCCCACTCGTTCGAGAGCGGCTTTCAGCACAAAATCGAGGAGGGCATGCTCGTCGCGGAACCGCACAACCTGTTCGCTGAAGGTGAACATTTCCGTGATTTCGCGCAACCGGGCATTTTCACGGGCCAGGCGGTAACGCTCGAGAGCGTTGGAGACGGCCAGCTTTATTTCACTCAGGCTGAACGGTTTCAGGACATAGTCGTAGGCGCCCTCCTTGACCGCGGCGCGGGCGGTTTCCAGGGTGGCGAAGCCGGTCATGACAATCGGGATCAGGGACGGCTTGAGGGAACGCGCCTCGCGGATGAGCTGGATGCCGTCCATCTCCGGCATCACAATGTCGGTGAAGAGCAGCACGAAGTCGTCGAACTGCTTCAGCAAATCCAGTGCAGCGCGGCCGTTTGGAGCGGCCTCCACTGGGTAGCCTTCCTCCGAGAGGATATCGCCCATAAGCTCGCGGATGACAGCCTCATCATCCACAACCCGAATCCGGGATTGTTCAACCATTGGTGATCCCCAGTTTAAGGACAGCGCACTTGATTTTAACACAATTCTCGCAGCGGCGTGCGTGCTGTTTTCTTGCTTCTCGGGAATTACTCACCGTCTTTGTCAATTAATTGTCTCGCCCTGCGCAGGGCGGCCCTCACGCGTGCAGGGGCCGTGCCTCCGATCTGGTTTCGCCTGCGTACAATGGCAGGCAATGCAAGCTGTTTCAACACATCAACTTGGAACTCGGGAGCAAAGCTGCCGAATTCCGCGAGTGTGAGGTCCGTCAGGCGCTTTTTTTGTTTTATGCAATACTGGACCATCTTTCCGACGATCTCGTGGGCCTCCCGGAACGGGAGCCCTTTGGCGGTGAGATAATCGGCAATGTCGGTGGCTTCCATGAACCCCTCGCGAGCCGCCTCCTGCATCCGATCGGCGTGGATGGTGATGTCCGGCATCATGCCGGCCAGTACGGCGAGGCAGATCTGGAGCGTGTCGCTGGCGTCGAACAGCGGTTCCTTGTCTTCCTGGAGGTCGCGGTTATAGGTCAGCGGGAGCCCTTTCAACAGGGTGAGAAGAGCCATGAGGCTGCCGTAAACGCGCCCGGTCTTTCCGCGGACCAGTTCGGCGACATCGGGATTTTTCTTCTGGGGCATGATGCTCGAACCGGTAGTGAAGGCGTCGCCGATCTCGATGAAGCCGTATTCGGGGGTCGACCACAGGATGAGTTCTTCGCACCAGCGCGAGAGGTGCATCATGCACAGCGCGGCGCCGGCGCAAAATTCGATGAGGTGGTCGCGGTCGGCCACGGCATCCATACTGTTCTGAGACACGCGCGGGAATCCCAGTTCATCGGCCACCATCTTTCGGTCGATGGGATAGGGCGTGCCGGCAAGTGCGGCGGAGCCGAGCGGCATCACATTGACCCGCGCCCTCATCTGGCTGAAACGCTCATGATCGCGCTGGAGCATTTCCACATAGGCCAGGAGGTGATGGGCCAGCAGGACGGGCTGGGCGTGCTGGAGGTGCGTGCATCCCGGCAGGATCACCCCGGCGTGGGCTTCGGCCAAGTCAAGAAAGGCCCGTTGCAGTGCGCGCAGACGCGCCCGGATCACGTCGATCTGGTCGCGCATCCAGAGCCGGACGTCCAGCGCGATCTGATCATTGCGGCTGCGGCCGGTGTGGAGGCGTTTGCCCGCATCGCCAATGCGTTTGACCAGGGCGGATTCGATATTGGTGTGGACGTCTTCCAGCGCAGGGTCGAAGACAAACACGCCGCTTTCGATGTCTTTGGCAATCTCGCTGAGGCCGTCGATGATTTTCCGGGCATCGCGCTGTGGGATGATGCCGCACTTGCCCAGCATGCGCGCGTGGGCGATGCTGCCGCGGATGTCCCATGGCGCCAGCCGGGCGTCAAATGACACGGATTGGCCTAGCGCTTCCACCAGCGCATCCGCCTGACCTTGAAAACGGCCACCCCAGAGTTTTGCCATGCGACAACCCTCGAGCGTTTTCGCTACAGGAGCCCGGCCCGGTTGCGCACGCGCAGCCGGAGAGCATTCAAACGAATGAACGCGCCGGCATCGGCCTGCTGAAACGCTCCCTCATCCTCTTCAAACGTAGATATCTTCTCGTCGTACAGGGATTTCGGCGCTTTCCGTCCGACCACGGTGCAGTTGCCCTTGTAGAGTTTGATCCGAGCCGTACCCGTGACATTCTGTTGCGATGCGTCGACGAAGGCCATGAGGGCCTGCATCTCCGGCGAATACCAGAATCCATTGTAGATCAGCTGGGCAATCTTCGGCGACAGCTGATCGCGCTGGAGCATGACTTCGCGATCCATTGTAATGGATTCGACCGCGCGATGCGCCGCGTAGAGGACCGTGCCGCCGGGCGTCTCGTATACACCACGCGACTTCATGCCCACGAAGCGGTTTTCCACCATATCGACGCGGCCGACGCCATTGGCGCCCGCGACCGTGTTCAGCCGGGCCAGCAATTCCGCCGGGGAGAGCCGCTCGCCATCTACCGCGACGGGCGTGCCTTCCTCGAACTCGATTTCGAGGTAGGTGGGCGCATCGGGCGCCTCAGCGGGGTCGACGGTCAGCTGGAACATATCCGCGGGCGGTTCGGCCCAGGGATCTTCGAGGATGCCGCCTTCAAACGAGAGATGGAGCAGGTTGCGGTCGTTGGAATAGGGTTTCTTGACGGTCACGGGCACTTCGATCCCGTGTTTTTCCGCGTACTCGAGCATCTTGGTGCGGCTGGTCAGGTCCCACCGGGGATCGCGCCATGGCGCGATGATGGCAACCGAAGGTTCCAACGCCAGATAGGTGAGTTCGAAGCGGACCTGATCGTTGCCCTTGCCCGTGGCGCCGTGGGCAACGGCGTCGGCTTTTTCCTTGCGCAACACGTCGATCTGGGCCTTGGCAATGAGCGGCCTCGCGACGCTGGTGCCGAGGAGGTAGCAACCTTCATACAGGGCGTTGGCGCGCATGGCGGGGAACACAAAATCGCGCACGAATTCCTCGCGCAGATCCTCGCAATAGACGCCCGAGGCGCCGGTGGCTTTGGCTTTCGCGACGGCCGGGGCGGTCTCTTCCCCCTGGCCGATGTCGGCGATGAAGGCGATCACGTCCGCCTTGTAGATTTCCTGGAGCCATTTCAGGATGACCGAGGTATCGAGTCCGCCTGAATAAGCGAGCACGATTTTGTTTACCTTCTCCGCCATGCGATGCTCTCCTTGCTGTCGCGCGCCGCGGTGCTTATCCGCGGGCGGGTTGTCTCTGCTTACGATTGAGGCCGGCCGCATCCTTACGCATGAGGGTCAGCATTACCGCTTTCTGGGCGTGGAGGCGGTTTTCGGCCTGATCGAGGACAATGGACTGCGGGCTGTCTATCACGTCATCCGTAACTTCCTGACCACGGTGTGCGGGCAGGCAATGCATGAAAACGGCGCCGGGGTTGGCGAGTTTCATGATGCGCGCATTGACTTGATACGGCGCAAAGATTTTGGCCCGGCTGGCGCTTTCACTCTCTTGCCCCATGCTTGCCCAGACGTCGGTATAGACGGCATCCGCGCCGGCGAGGCCTTCCTCGAGGTCGTAGGTGATCTTCACCTCGCCGCGGGCCTCACGCTGGGCAAATTCAACCACCGCGGGCTCAAGCTCGTATCCGGGCGGGCACACCAGCGTCACGTTCAGGGGGAGCCGGGCGGCGAAATTGAACCAGGAGGCACAGACGTTGTTGCCGTCGCCCACAAACGCGAGCTTGAGGTCCTGGAAGCCGCCCTTGTGTTCGCGCAGGGCCTGTGCGTCGGCCAGGACCTGGCAGGGATGCAGTTTATCGGTCAGGGCATTGATCACGGGGATCTGCGCGTATTCAGCGAGTTGGAGCACCGTATCGTGGCTGTAGGTTCGCGCCATGATGCCGTCGACCCAGCGCGCGAGATTACGCGCAACGTCCGGCACCGACTCACGCTCGCCGAGCCGCGTGGTGAGCATTTCGAGCAGGAGGGCATGGCCGCCCAGCTGAACCATGCCCGCCTCAAACGTGACGCGCGTGCGAAGGCTCGGTTTCTCGAAAATCATGGCGAGGGTCTGTCCCGCAAGCGGGGCCTCGCGTTTTCCGGCTTTGAGCTCGGCTTTCAGCCGATCGGCCAGTTCGAGGAGCTCGAGAATCTCGTCCGCCGACAGGTCGGCCAGAGACAGAAAGTCGGTGTACATCAGGCTTCTCCCAGTACGGCATCCAGGGTGGAGACGACACGATCGACATCATTCCGGGTGACGATGAGCGGCGGCAGGAAGCGCAGAACGTTGGGTCCCGCGGGCCCGCACACGATCCCCGCGTTGATCATGCGCCCCACAACGGGGCCAGCGGGCTGGTCCAATTCGACGCCGACCATGAGGCCTTTGCCGCGCACATCTTTGATGATGGCGTGTTTGGAAGCCAGCCCGGAGAGCGCGTTCATGAGATAGGCGCCGGTCTCTCGCACGGCCTGCAGAAAACCGTTGGCGAGCAGGACATTCAGGGTGGCGAGGGCCGCCGCGCAACACAGGGGATTTCCGCCGAAGGTCGTGGCATGCATCCCCGGCTCAAACCCGGAAGCCACCTTCTCCGTGCATCCCATGGCGCTGATGGGGACCCCATTGCCCAGGGCTTTGGCCAGAGTCACGATATCCGGCGTGATGCCCGAATGCTCGTAGCAGAAGAGCTTTCCGGTACGTCCCATGCCGGTCTGGACTTCGTCAAAGAGCAACAGGATGCCCCGTTCGTCGCAGAGGCGGCGCACGGCGGGCAGGTAGCCGTCACTGGGGACGCGCACACCGCCCTCGCCCTGGACGGGTTCGAGCAGGATGGCGCCGGTTTCAGGCGTGATGGCGGCTTCGAGGGCGGCGACGTCGTCGTAGGGGGCGTAGCTGAATCCCGGCATCATAGGCTCGAATCCGGCCTGGTATTTTTCCTGGCCGGTGGCGGTGATGGTTGCGAGCGTGCGCCCATGGAACGAATTTACGGCGGTGATGATGTGAGGTTTCGGCGTTCCCTGTTGCGCCCAGTAGCGCCGCGCCAGTTTGATGGCCGTTTCATTGGCCGTGGCGCCGCAATTCGCAAAGAACCAGCGGTCAGCAAACGAGTGTGCGGCCAGGCGCTCCGCCAGCTGGACCTGCGGCTCGATGTAGTAGAGGTTGGAGGTGTGGACCAGCGTGCGCGCCTGGTTACAGATCGCCTCTGTCACGGCGGGATGGCAGTGCCCCAGGCTGACCACGGCGATCCCGGCGAAGAAATCGAGGTATTCGTTGCCGTCGGCGTCCCAGAGACGGCTGCCCAGCCCTCGAACGAAGGCCAGCTTCCGTTCCCCGTACGTGTTGATGATGTATTTGTCGTTCAGCGTTTTGATTTCCTGGGTATTCACTGGTTCAACCTTTCTTCGCTGGCGTTTCGAGGGCGCCCGCGGCAAAAACAGAAAAGCCCTCCCACGGAGGCGCGTATTCACCCACGCTGCTCTGGCGTGACGGAGTCCCGCGGCTCACAGGCGCCGGCGGCTGGTGCATGACCGTATGCAATATCACCGTGTATGCAGAGTTTCAATGGTGCTCAGGCGGCTTTCCCGCCCCCCGATTTTTTCTTGCCGGAAGGCTCCGATTTCCCGCTGTCTTTGGTTTTGGCGGGGCTGCTGTCTTTGGCCGGGCTTTCGCTCTTCGCAGCCATGTCGTCGGCCGCTTTGCCCTTGCTGCGGTTATTTTTGTAATCGGTTTCGTAGAAACCGGAGCCCTTGAAGATGATCCCCGCGCCGGATCCCAGGAGCCGTTTCATCTGAGCATGACCACAAGCGGGACATTTCACGCGCGGCGATTTCGTCATCGCGTGAAACAGGTCCAGGGTATGTTGACATTTCGGGCATTCGTACGTGTAGGTGGGCATGGATACCGATACTCCTGTGCGTCTGACCGTCGTTGGGGCTGTCCATGCAGTCTCCGATTTTGGGACATGCACGGTGAACCCTCTGCGAGAAACCGGTACTTTAGCACGGACAGAACGTCAATGCAACGTTACGACGGCAATAAACCCAAGCAAATGCAACGAGTTAGAGGTGCTTGAGCCCGGGAGGCCGCTGGCGCCGGGATTCAGCGCAGGGCGCCTCGTTCCACAGGCAGCCGGACCTCAAAACACGCGCCACCCTCGGGCCGGTTGCCATGGCGTACCGAGCCATTGTGCGCGGTAATGATCCGGTGCACGATGGCCAGCCCCAGGCCGGTCCCCCCCTCCTTGAGCGTGAAGAACGGTTTAAAAACGTCTTCGCCCGATTTGAGCTGTATGCCTTCGCCTGTGTCGATGATCTCGAACACGATCTCATTTCCTTCGCGCCTCACGGTCAGGGAGACGCGGCCGTTTTCGCCGGCGGCATCGATTCCGTTGTTGATGATGTTGGCCAGGGCCTGGGCGGCTCTGCCTACGTCCGCCTGCATGGAAGGCAGGTTCGCCAGGATCTCGCATTGGAGTGTGACGCCGTACTTTTCAGCGCGCCGGGAACACAGCTGGATTGCCCGGTCAGCGATCTCTCCAGGGGTGCAATGCACGGGATGCACATCGTAGGGGCGGGCGAAGCCCAGGAATTGCGAGATTGCCTTTTCGACGCTGCCCGCCTCCCGAAAAATGGTCTCAGCGGCGGCATACCGTTCGTCGCTCTCGGCCAGTTTGCGCATGAGGATCTCCGCCATGGCGCTGATCACGCTCATGGGATTGCGCAGCTCATGCACAACACCCGCGGTGAGCTCGCCCAGAGCGGCGAGCTGGCGGTTGATCTCGGCCGCGCGTTCAAACTTGCGCCGCACCGTCATGTCCGTGAACAAAAACACGACACCGCGAATGTTATCGTCAATCATCAGCGGCGCCGCGGAGAGTCCGATTTCTTTGCGGTCTTCTTCCCCGGTATCGAGGAGAAGTTCCTGGCGTTCCAGGAGTTCTTTCGATTTCAGCACTTGTTCAAAGAAGGGCGCCATGATTTCGAGTCTGGGCACGGTTTGCAGCTGGGCGCCCGGCGCGAGCACGCTGGGATCGATGCCGAGGTGCGCGCAGGCCGCTTCGTTTGCCGCGATAACCCGTCCGTCGAGATCGAGCGCCAAGACCCCGCTGGCCAGAGCATCCAGGACATGAGAATGGTAATTTTCCTGCCCGCACCCGGCGCTGGATGCAGCCGCCGGTGGACGCGTTGACTCCGTCATGGACGCCATACTCCTTTAGGTTTCAGCTTGAAAGCCCCTGGTGGATCCGGGCTCGAATCTCCCTGGCCAGGCGCACGAATTCGTCCAGCGTCACGGTCTGTGGCC
>DAOSJS010000122.1:0-10493 GCA_035367355.1 Candidatus Hydrogenedentota bacterium | reverse complement strand
CGCAAATGGCAGGACGATACCATCTCCGGTAAGATCTTAGATGGCGCGATTCGCGTCATTGAACCCGTTCGGGCGACCGGATAGAATGCATCCTGGCTGTGCGTGTCGATCTGCACCGGATTTGCCCCAATGGCTGTAAAGGGAGATTTCAGCGTGAGAACGTCTTTGGCGGTTGCGCTCATCTGTGTTCTGGCCGGCTGTGCCGGTGATGGCGGCAGTGTTGTCGAAAAAGTGAAATACGATTTCGGCATCGGAGAGAAACCCGAAGGCTATGTCTCCACGTCGGAGGTCATCATGAGCCGCCTCAATGCGGTCGGCCAGGCGGAGATGAAGCGCATGAACCGCGAAGGCCGCCATGGCGCCATTGAGTTCCAAGATGAAGGCGGGCTTCAGGGGAAGTACTTCAAGCGCGTAAAAGTCTACGAAAACGCCACGCCGCTCGAAGCGAGTGCAGTCTCGCGGGGTTCCATGGACGAACGCGGATACCTGGGCTACATTGAATACGCCTACGCCATGCACGAAAGCGCGCGAAAGAATACCCGGGCGGAAGCCGAAGCCGAACCCGCCACAATCCGCACCGGAGAAACCGGCCGCGAAGTCTTCCGTTACCGCTTTGGCGCCACCGGCGTGTGGGACGGGGCGAAAGGTGAACCTTCCCGGCGCTAGCCTGCCCGATCTCCGAGGCCTAGTCCTCCCGCTGATCTTCGAGAACTTGTAGTTTGGCCGCAATCAGATCGGGATGCGTCAGGTTCAGCAGGCGGCCCAGTTTGTGAGCGATATAGTCCTCATGGGCGCTGAGGACACCATCCGCGTAGATGACACGCCACACCTCCGCAATGATCTCTTTCTTCTCTTCGACGCTGCAAATCTCATTTATCTCGTTCGTGAATTTCCACAGGTCGTAACTCTGGGCCCGGCGCGCCTTCGCGGCTGCGATCAATTCGCCAGCCTGTTCAGGCGTCAACGAAAATCGGGTGCACAATGCCGCGATCACCCGGTCACGCTCTTCAGGCGAAAACCCTTCGTCTGCGTTGGCGACCTCCAGCAGCAGCACGCACGTTGCGGATTCGAGACGCTCTTGTTTTGAGACCTTCGGAGTGTCCTTCTTCCCGCCAAATATATCCAGAATGCGCCCTATCACGATGATTCCTCCATTTCCTGCCGCGGCCGGCCTCCCAAACCATCCCCAACAGAGTGACGCGGGATCTGGCGGCTCCGCAAGCGCCTTTTGACAATTTGCCCCGCATGTGGGACAACCACGGGGGGATACTCGTCAAGACAAGTGGGGAGCTGACAAATGAGAAAAAACGCCCTGACCCTGTTCCCTGCGCTTGCCCTGCTCGTATTGTGCACAGCCTGCCCATCGATTTCACCTCCGCCACGCCCGGACAAACCTGTTTCCCAGTACATCCTCGACATGGAAATGGACACCCATGCCGCCGTGAATGACGAACGCGAAGCGGAATCGCTTTCCCGGCTGGTCATGAACGAAACGCTCCGGAAGGTCGCGCGCGCCCACAGTCAGGATATGATTGACCGCGACTTCTTCTCTCACACCAGCCCCGACGGCGGTTCTCTCGGTGACCGGTTGGCGGGCGCCCGCGTCAGCTACGTCCGGGCCGGCGAAAATATCGCCTGGAACCGGGGTTACGCCAATCCCGTCACCGTTGCGGTCGAAGGTTGGATGGCAAGCCCCGGCCACCGCGCCAACATCCTTCGCCCCGAATTCGCCCTCACCGGCATCGGTATCGCCGTCGCGCCGGACGATGCCTGGTATTTCACGCAGGTCTTCATCGATCCCAGCAAAAGCCGGGGCATGGACCACGTCGAAATCTACACCTCCGGGCCGATCGCCATTACAGCTCCCTGACACGGGCTCGTTTACAGGATCGGCACCTTCATGCAAAATCCACCCGCGCCGACGAAGTGTCCGCTGCGGTTGCCGCACGTTTTCCCGGCCTCTCGATAAGCCGCGAGAGGCCGATCTGCGCCATCTTGTAGAGCACGAATGCGCTGAGGAAAGGAAAGAAGAGCAATTCGAAAAAGAGCAGGGCGGTCTGCTGTACAAACAGGATCAGGCTGTTATTGAGCAGGTGTGAAAGCGAGCTGGAAATTCGAGTGATGCCCTGTTTCAACTGGCTCAGACTCTCGCCCGGATTGACCAGCGAGACCTTTTCGCGCAGCTGGCTGAATTCTGTCCGGGCCTGATCAAACTGTTCCATAACGGCGAACATCTGTTCGCGGTTCTTGTCTTTGAGCGGCTCGATATACATGGCGCCGATTGCGTCTGTTGCCAGAAGCGATAGCGGGACAATATAGGCCACCAGAGCGCCGAGCGCGGCGAATCGCAGGCCGATCTGGTGGAGCGTCTGTCGATACGCAGGCCGCAAAATCCCGACGGCCCACACGAGCAGTCCCACACCGATGACCTTGATGCCCACCGCAAGGAATCCCGTATCCAGCAGCATCTTGTAGAAGGCCAGGATGGTCAGCCCGTATAACAAGACCTTCCAGATGTAATCGACGTAATCGTAAACCGATTGCACCAGATCGCCGATCTCGATGCTGAATCCCACGCCGACCGAACTGCCTTCGAGGACGGCGAGACCCGCTTTGACCGTAGACACCGCCAGGAAGACGTAGGTATTCTTCTGCAGCGCGTCTTCGATGGAGACCGCCGCCGAGCCGTTCAACGCATCGTAGCCGGTGATATACTGGACCTGCTGCGTCATTGTCAGGCAGGCGATCCCGAGCAGGAGCAGACCGGCCGCGCCAAGCCCCCGGCCGGACGGAGTGCTGAGCCAGTCGCTCATTTGTTCCAAGTGCTTATGCATAGCTTTTCTCCCAAGAGAGCCACCTTTGCGCGCTCCGGGCCGGAACGCCACAGCGTATAATTCACATTTCAGCGATTTGGTTCTTTCTCGTCGCCAAAAAGATGCAGAGCACTCCTAAAATCGGTATCCTGTATCTCTTGCAACTTTGAAATGCCCGGGGAGAGTTCCATGGCTGACGTACGTGTTCGTATTGCCCCGTCACCAACGGGGTTCCTGCATATCGGCACCGCCAAAATGGCATTGTTTAACTGGTTATTCGCGCGTAAGTACAATGGTACATTCATCTTGCGCCTCGAAGACACCGACCTCGAACGCAGTGCCGAAGAATATGCCCAGGCCATGTGCGAAGGGTTTCACTGGCTGGGCATCGACTGGGACGAAGGGCCCGAGTTCGGGGGAGTGCCTGAAAAAGGCGCCTATGGTCCCTATCGCCAGTCGCAGCGCAGGGAGTTGCACCGGCAGGAGGCCTTCCGTCTGCTCGAAGAAGGCAAGGCCTACAAATGCTTCTGCACGAAAGAAGAGCTTGAGGAGATGCGCGAACAGGCCCGCCAGCAGAAGCTGCCCCCCCGCTACAACGGGAAATGGCGGGACGCCAGCCCCGATCAGATTGCCGCCATGGGCGATGCGCCCTACGCCGTTCGTTTCAAGGTGCCAGAAGGGGAGACGGTCATCCACGACCTCGTGCAGGGCGAGGTGCGCACCAACAACCGGGAATACGACGATTTCGTCATCCTGAAACCCAACGGCGACCCGATCTTTCATCTCGCTGTCGTTGTCGACGACGGCACCATGAAGATCAGTCATGTGATTCGCGGCGACGATCACCTGACGAATGCCGCGCGCCACGTCATGCTGTTTCAGGCGCTCGGATACGAGCTGCCGAAATTCGCGCACCTGCCCATGGTGCTCGATGAGACCGGCAAAAAATTCAGCAAACGCCTCCATGGCGCGAACGTGCTCGACTGGCGCGACGACGGCTACCTGCCGGAGGCACTCATCAACTACGTCGTCCTCCTCGGCTGGACCCCGGAAGAAGAGGGCCGCGAACTCTTCACCCGGGACGAACTGGTTCAATTTTTCAGCGTGGACCGGCTCGGGGCCTCGCCCGCGAAATTCGACCTGAAAAAATTACAGTGGCTGAACGGGCAGCATATCCGCCGGCTAAGCACGGACCAGTTGCGCGACCGCGTAGTGCCCATTCTCCAGCGGGCCGGATTCGACACCGGCGCGAAATCGGAGGCCTGGCTCACCCAGATGACCGGGATCTGCCAGACCAAAATACCCACGCTCAACGACATCGTGCCGTATACCGACTTTTTCTTCGTCGAACCCTCGGAATACGAAGAAAAGGCCGTCAACAAACAATGGAATAAACCGGGCGCGCTCGACCGCATGCGCACCATTCGCGATGTCCTCAACGGCGCCGCGTCGTGGGACCATGACACGCTCAAAGCGGCTTACGAGAAGCTCAGCGAAAGCACCGGCGAAGGCCTGGGCCAGTTCGTGCATCCCACACGCCTCGCCTGCACGGGAAAGAGCGTCGGCCCCGGCCTGTTTGAACTGCTCGAACTGCTGGGCAAAGACGTGTCCATCGAACGCATTGACAAAGCCATCCGTTTTATCGAGACCATGGAGGAAAAGACGTCGTGACGAAAGCCATGATCGGGATTGACCTGGGCGGTACCTTCGTTAAAACTGCCGTTGTGACCCGCGAAGGCGAGGTGCTGGGCAAAGACTCGCGGCCTACGGACGCCGACCAGGGGCTCACGGCTGTGCTCGACCGGATGGTCGAGGGAGTTGACGCCGCCCTGCAGGCCGCGAACATTCAGCGGCCGGACGTGCTCGCGGCCGGCATTGGCGCCCCCGGCCCGATGAACTGGCAGACCGGCGTCGTGTTCGCCCCGCCAAACCTTCCCGGCTGGAAGGATGTTCCTCTGGCCAGGCTCATGAGCGAGCGGCTCCAGCTCCCCGTCTACGTCGACAACGACGCCAATGTCGCCTGCTACGGCGAGTTCTGGCTGGGCGCCGGCCGCCAGGTCGATTCCATGGTCCTGTTGACCCTGGGCACCGGGGTAGGCGGCGGTATTGTGCTGATGGGCCAGTTGTTGCGCGGCCCGGACGGCACCGCGGGCGAGATCGGCCACCTCTGCGTCAAACGCGACGGACGCCAGTGCAACTGCGGCGCTCGCGGATGCCTGGAGCAGTATGCCTCGGTCTCGGGCATGCTCAAGACCGCCCGGAAACGTATCGAACAGGGCGGTCTCAATACGCTCCTGCTCGAGATGTGCGGAAACGAACTCGATAACCTCACCGGAAAAATGATCTCCGATGCCGTCAAACAGGGCGACACCTTCGCGCGATGGGTCATGGAAGAGACCGGGCGCTGGCTCGGCACCGGCATCGGCAGCATCATCAATCTGCTCAATCCGGAGATGGTGGTGCTCGGCGGCGGCATGATCGGCGCTGGTGATGTCCTGTTCAATCCCGTGCGCGAGACCGCGCGGGCCCAGTCGTTCGAGGTGCCTGGAAAACGCGCTGAGATCATCCCCGCGGGCCTTGGCGGCGATGCCGGCGTTATCGGCGCTGCCGGCTGCGCCCTGAACCGCGTGGAACAGGACGCCCGCGCCGGGAAGTGACGCAACGATGATCCTGACCGTGACCCCCAACCCCTGCGTCGACAAGACCGTCTTTGTCGACACGTTGGAGGTCGGCACGTTCATGCGATCCGAAAAATGCACCTGCATCCCCGGCGGCAAGGGCACGAACGTCTCCCGCGCGGTTAAAGCCCTCGGGCGCCCCACCAGAGCGATGGTCGTCGTCGGAGGGCATCCCGGGCGCCACGTCGTCGACATGATCGAGCAACAGGACGGGGTGGACTGTCTTCCCGCATGGGTGGCGTCGCAGACGCGCACCATCACCACGGTCCTGGAAACATCCGTGCATCGCCAGACCGCGTTTTTCGAGCCCGGTTCGCGAGTCACGGAAACCGAGTACGAAGAGATCATCGCCCGGTTCCGCAGCGCCGTGAATGCAGTCCCGGTGGTCACCTTCAACGGCAGCGTGTGCGACAAGCGCATCGAAAACCTCTACCGCGACCTGATCGGCAGCGCGAAAGAAGCCGGCGCCCTCACCATATTGGATGCCCACGGCCCGGAATTCGCGCTGGGACTCGAATCCGCCCCCTATATGGTCAAGCCGAATCTGGCGGAGGCCGAGGAATGGGCCGGACACCCGCTCCGCACCGACGACGCCAAATGGGAGGTGATCGCACAGTTCCATGCCCGGGGCGTGGAACTCGTTGCGCTTTCGCTGGGCGAACGCGGCGCGTTCGTGTCGCGAGGCGGCGAACGGCTCCACGTGCTGCCGCCCGCAATCACTGAGGTCAATCCCGTCGGGAGCGGCGATGCCTTCGTAGCCGGTTTCGCTATTGGCCTCCTCGAGCACATGCCCCTGCGCGACATGGCCGTCCTCGCCAGCGCCGCCGGCGCCGCCAACGCCATGAACTGGGATATCGGCCATTTCAGAAAAGACGAGGTCGATTCACTCCTGAAAAAGGTGGAAGTGCGAACGCTGTAAACGTATCCCGCCCGCTTCCCGGACGAAACCACGCCGCCGGGGCGCACGAAAAGATCCGCAAAGAACGACGCGGCGGCGCGGATGAGCAGTACGGCTCCGCTACAGGCTCAGGTTGACCAGAAGCGGCTGGCCTTCCTCAACGTGGATGACCCGGGTCACGTACCGCGCATTGGCAAGGGCTTCGAGCTCAGTCTCCGGCTCGCCCAAAATTGCCACGCCTACGATCGTGTAGGTGCCCGGCTCGAGATTTTCGACCTCAAACGTTCCATCTGCAGCCACGTCGCCATAGCCGGACATGAGGTTCAGGAGCGACTGCACATCCTCCAGCGTGGGCCGTTCCATCTGGACTTCACCCGATATCACCGCGATATGTGCCTGTTCACCGCTTCGCACGCCGCGCAAGGTGCCCATGACGGACGACACGGGACCGAAATCGACGTCCTGCCGCAGCTGTTGCCCCGCAGCCAGCTCAAACTGAAGCGACTTGTTACGGCCGTCGCGCCCTGTACGGAGCGACACGTCGAGAGTCGCCGAACCGGGGGAGAGGTTTTCGAGCCGATAAAATCCGTTCGCCTCGATGCGGGTTCCCGTGTGCTGCTCGCCGCCGCTGGATGCCACCGTCAGGGATACATACGCCACCGAAGCGGGTACCCCCTCCACAGTGACTATTCCTTCCACGGAGGCGTCCTGGCTCGAAAACTCAAAATCGGCACGCGTAACCCGGCCATCGGCCACGATCACCGAGCGTTCGGCATTCAAATACTGGCGCTGATCGCCGCTGGCGTCTCCCCGCAGGCTCACGGTCACCGTCCCCTCACCCTCGGGCAGCCGCCGGAACGCGTAATAGCCTGTTGCATCTGTCATGGCGTTCTGGTGCGCGTTTACGAGGTTCAGAGACACCGCCTGCCCTTCCAGGGCCTGCCCGTTTCTCGAGACATATCCTTCCACCGCTCCTCCTGCCCCAAGCACGAAATCCGCGCGGGTCACCGTGCCCAGGCGGGCGGTGAGTGTCACGGTTGCGGACGCGTAGGACGGATGAGATGCCGTCAAATCAATGCTGCCCTGTTCAAGGCCGGCCACCCGGAAGGCGCCGCTCGTGTCTGTGCGGGCCAGGGCCGCACTTCGCCGCTCGTCCACTCCCTGGAATATGGACGCGCCCGGAATGGCTTTACCGGATGCATCGTGCACCGTACCCTCGATCACCGCGCCGGGCCGGAGCCGGAAAACGAGGTTGTCCAGATGCTGGCCGGCTTCCACTTGGCCGATGAACTGCTGTTCGGGCGCGTACCCCTCCGCACGCGCCATCAGCACGCGTTCCACCCGGCTCTGGCTCATGACCAGCGCGAATTGACCGTCCGGGTCAAAGAACGGCTGCCAATTGATGTAGGCGACCGGCTGCTCGCGCTCCAATTGACGCGCCGACACCTCCGCGACCTCAAATTCCTGAAGCGGCTGGCCGGTGGCGGCGTCGATGACCTGCCCGGACACTCTCCCGGCCGGTTGCAGCACCAGGGCAACGCTTGCCTCTCCTGCCCGCACTTCCTGAGAGTCTGCAGACATGTAATCGCGGTGAAGCGCGCCTATGGAGTAGTCTCCTGCGGCGATCCCGGCAATTTCAAACGTGCCGTCGTGAAGCGTTTGGGCCGTGTGCCCGAATCCTGTTCCTGATCGGGCGTACACGTCTGCGCCAGGAATCGGATTGCCCCGTGGGTCCGTCACGCGCCCGCGAATCGACAGATCCCCGGTCTCCCCGGCCTCCAAAGCGTCGTCTCCGCCAACCGGGCCGTCGTAGACCAGGTTCACCGGAGCACTCTCTTCGCCTGGCGCCAGCGTTACCGTTGCCCGCGGGGGCTCCACGTCAGCTGCCCGGTTCCTGACCGCGACACCCACCTGGTACTCTCCTCCGGGAAGGCCATCCCAGGCAAACGTGCCGCCGCTCCCGGTCAGTTGCGTAGGTTCCAATTGAACACTCGCTGGGCGGGGCGAATTGAGATACACCGGCGCCTGTTCCAGCGGCGCCCCGGACGAACGAAGCACCTGCCCTTGAAGGCGCGCGCCTTGCGACACCACGAGCGTTGCGCTGGCTGAGGATTTATCCAGAGGAACATCGACTGGATAAGGCTCCTGCGAGACCAGATGCATCCGCCGGGCACGCAGCAAGAGTCGTGCTCCCGGTGTTGCGCCTGTAATGGCAAAAAGGCCCTGCGCGTCAGCTTTTTCGACCCGTATTCCGCCGCCATCCGCTCTGCTTATCATGATGTCGGCAAAGGGTGCCGGCTTGCCTGCTTCATCAACCACCTGCCCCTGCACCATCCCGCCGAAACGAACCTTGAAGTCCAGGCCTGTGAGAGTCTGGCCTTCGGCCAGCGAAATGGTCGCCTGGGTGGCGGCCCCGCGTACCGCGGGCAAACGGCGCAATCCCGGCTCCGCGACGAAGACATGGTGCTTTCCTGGAGTCATCCCGCGGATGCTATACGAGCCATCGGCGGCAGTCTCGACGTGGACGAGCGACCGGAGGGTTTCACTTCGCGCCGCCACAGAGATCCCCGCAACGGGGTCGCCGCTGTCCTGCTTCAGCACGCGGCCCGCGACGGTCGCCGCGGGCACCACCTGCACCAGCACCGGGTCGCTTTCTTCACCTTCGCGGATTTGCACCTGCGGGACCGCACCCTGGGCGAGGGCAAAACGCTCATCGACGACCGCCACCTCGTAAACGGCCGGTCGAAGTGCAGGAAATTCAAAATGACCCTCATCGGACGTCACTACACTCTTGTGTTCCGTCGCGAAACTGCCGTTTGCAACAACGGTCACGCCCGCAACCGGTTCATCGCTTCCGCCCAGCACTACCCGCCCGCGGATGACGCCGCCGGGAGCGAGGAGGATGTCCAAACCGTCGTATGAAGGCATTACCGGGCCGCTCAGAGCGGCGGCCGCTCTCGAAGGCATCGCGAGCAGGCGGGTGGATACCGCAGGCAAATTTGTGAAGCGAAATACGCCATCGGCGGCGGTTTTTTGCGAACCCGGCATGAGTTGCAGCAGCGATTCCGGCCCGCCTGGCGGCGTGAAACCTCGTCCAGCGCCATACCGGCTTCGGATCGGTGACTGCAGGGCCCAGACCTCCGCTCCTTCGACCGGCTGGCCGGATGCGTCACGGACTACCCCCGAAACATGGCCCGAGGGCCCCAATTTGAGATCCACGTCCGCAATGGGAGCCTCGAGGCTTAGGTACGCCACTTGAGACTGCGCGTGGCTGCCGGAATGCGCTAGAACGGAGTAGGTCCCCAAAGGCAGCCCGGGGAATTCAAAGCTCCCGTCTTGCCGGCTCTGCGCCTCGCGCCTGGCCGGGGCATCGGGGCGGATGAAGCGGTCTTCGCCCGCGATCTGCAGCAGCAATACCGTGGCGCCGGCCAAGGGGTTACCGTCGTATCCTCGGATGCGCCCCACAAGCGCGCCCCGAAAGGCGGCCGCTCCGCCGGGCGAGGTTTTCGACGTGGCTATACGGTCGCCGAGGGCATCGGAGTCGAGCCGTTCCGGCGCGGGAATTCGGGGAGCGACCGCAGCCGGGCCGGGTTGATGTGAATCCGAAACGGCAATGCCCGCTGTGCCATCAGCCTCGGTGCCGGAAGAATGCTCTCCGCCATGCAGCAAAATCCATACAGCCGCAACCAGTCCAATGCTGATTGCTATGATCAACGCAAACCGGAGGTTGTTTCGCATGGATTCTGCTACCGATCAGGCCGCATTCGGCATCCACCGCCGACCACACCTTTACCGTCAGGGTTCGCCGTCCATATCCTCTAAATCAATGCCCAGGGCAACGATATTCGCTCCCGGCTCTTCAAGCCGCATCGCGTCCTTCTCAGTCGTCACCACGAGCATATCACGAGGCAGGGTTTCTACGGGGAACGCGCTGTGGTCGGGGTACGCCATTCGTGACGTCAGCTCCGCGCCCAGGCCTTCGAGTGTCTCGAAAAATGCCTCCGGATTGCCGATCCCGCACACTGCACAGATCCGGCCTTCCCTGAGCAGCGAGAGCGGCAGCCGCTCGCCGGTGGCTACCCGCCACAGCATGGACGGCGCGTG
>DAOSJS010000121.1:0-10575 GCA_035367355.1 Candidatus Hydrogenedentota bacterium | reverse complement strand
ACCTGGGCATTTTTCATGTTCCTGGGCACCGCACTCTATGTCTACTTCAAACTCAATCCTGATCCGGCCGCAGCGGCCATGCTCGACGGCACTGCCCGGGCCGATTCAATCGTGCCGTACTTCGTTGTGCAAAAAATGCCCATCGGCTTGTCCGGCCTGGTGATCGCGGGCGTCTTGGCCGCGGCCATGTCGTCACTTTCCTCGAGCATCAACGCTATTTCTGCCGTGACCGTCGTCGATATCTACAAACGCCATCTTGCGAAGGATAAATCGGAGCGGCACTACATGCACGCCGCGCGCGTGGTCTCTCTGATTGCCTCCGTTCTGATGCTGGGGTTTGCCTTCGTTCTTCTGAGTGCGACAGACAAGACCCTGCAGGACACCGCCACGAAGCTGGCGGCCATCCTGGGCGGCGGCCTGCTCGGCCTGTACTTCCTGGGATTCCTGACCCGGCGGGGTGACGGCCGCGCAGTAGCCGTGGCGATTGTCTGCACGTTAGCGTTCAGCCTCTGGTTGGCGCTGGTCGAGATGAAAGTCATTAACGCCGTGGTGCCCTTTGAGACCTACTACGGCGGCCTCGTGGGCAACCTCATCATGTTTTTTGTAGCGTATATTCTGGGCAGTGTGCTCTTCCCGGCCCGGCGCGACCTCACCAACCTCACGGTATGGACGCAGACCGAGGAATGGAAGAGCATGCAGAAATAAGCGCCAAACGCCTGCCTTTGAACCCCGATTCGGGTAAGGCTTGCGGCACGCCGCACGGAGCATGATACTGTGCCGGCGGCCAGGGCCAAAAGCGGCACGGCGCGCCCGGGGGCCGCGTTCGGGTGCCCCTGGCGGGCGGGAACAGCCTTGCATCACACGGTTCCCTCGTGAGGGCCGTTTCAGCTCAGAGTTGCAAAACGCGTGCAGGATTCGATATGCTCTCCGAGGCAGAAGACCGGCGATACGGGATTACGGAAGTCAGCGCGCTGACTGGCGTGCCCGCCTACGTGCTGAGGCAGTGGGAAGACCGGTTTCCACAGTTGAAACCAGGACGTGATCGAGCCAAACGGCGGTTTTACAAAGCCGCCGACATCGAGATCGTACGACGCATCAAACAGCTGTTGTGGCATGAAAACATGACCTCAAAAGGCGCGCGCGTACGACTGGCCGAAGAGCTTCGCGGCGAGGGACGCCCCCGAACCCGCAAAGAAGCCCTCGACCTGCTCGACACCATAGAGCAACAGATTCGAGAGATGCTCGATCTGTTGGACAACGAATAGCCTGAATTCGGTCGGGGCGTGGCGCAGCCCGGTTAGCGCGCTTGACTGGGGGTCAAGAGGCCGCTGGTTCAAATCCAGTCGCCCCGACCATTGCTATCAAGGACTTACGCGATTAACGCGTAGGTCCTTTTTTGTTCTGTGGCGGCGCTTGCAGTGGGGCAGGGCGGGCGCAGTCAGGGGAGGCGTTGTGTTGATCATGCGGGGAGCAGCATTTACACTCGCTTATAGAGAAAGTCGGCGCTGGCATTCCGCCCCATGGCCGCGTGATCGCTGGCCACGTGAACTCGATGAAAGGGAATGCCCGTCGGTGGTAGCGTTTCGATAAGACTTTTCCGGCCAGAAGCTCAGAGCAGCTAAAACCTTGAGAGGTAGCCATGACTCGCTGTGCATGTATCGTCGTTTTGTTTGTGTCTTCAGCCGTCTGTGCGTTTTGCGCCGAAGAAGGTGGGGTTGGCGAACCCGTTGAGGTGGAAGTGGAGAGTGGGGCGGAGGTTTATCTTCTGGGAGGCGACGAGCGTCCGGCCGACAACATTTATGGCGAGCAGCCCTATAGTGACGCCACGGGGCGGCGAATTGCCATTCGCTATTATCCCACGAAGGATCGGCCCGGCGGCATCAACATTTTCGACCTCGAAGATGGTTCCAATCATGAGATCTTGTCTGGCAAACCGCCTTTTCCAGCTTTCCACGCCTGGGGCGAGTGGCTGTATTTTGCTCAGATGGTCGATGGGGAGAACTGGCTGCGCCGGTGTAATTTCTTGAGCCTGGCGATTGAGAATGTGGCGAAGCTGCCTCCAGAACGGGGCGCATACAGCTATGGCACCGTTTCTCCAGATCACCGGCACTTTGCCGTGAGCGTGCGCCCGCCCGAAGGTGGCCCATCTCAGGTGCACTGGCTGGACTTGAGCACCAACGAGTGGCAAGTCCTTCTGGACAAGCCCGGATACCACGCCAAACACGAGCAATTCTCGCGCGACGGGCGTAACCGGGTACTGATTCAATTGAACCAGATGCCGGATGTGCGGGTCGTTTTGCTCAGCGAACTGGAACTCGGCGGTCCGGAGCAGCCGTTCCCGGCAGATCAGCCCTACACGTTACGTCCTACCGGACACGAAGCCTGGATTGGCGACACCAGCGAGATCTTTTTCTCGACCGCACTGGATAAAGACCTGAACGGCAATGTCTGGCGCGGCAAGGTTGGCGACGAGAAGCCAACGCTCGTTTACAGGGGGAAAACGTTCATGCATGTCAGCGTTTCCCGCGACGGCAAGTTCTGGATCGGGGATGTCAATGAGGAAGGCATCCCCATTTATATTGGAAGCTTCGAATCGGGACGCTGCGAGCGGGTGTGTTTCAGCCGCACGGAACTTGGCAAAGAGCAGTGGACACACGCTCACCCCTACCTGACAGCAGATAACCGATGGCTCATCTTTGGGTCGCAGCGCAACGGGCATCCCCAGGCCTACGGCGCGAAATTAAAGGAAAGCTGGCTCGACAGCCTGTAATTGGCGCTTGAATGGGGCTGGGGCAATTGGAGAGGTGCTCTATTTCATTACGCTTCCGAACTGCCGCCGAAGTTCGCGCGTCCCACGGCCATACCTGCTTTTAATCAGCCGGGAAAGGTGATATTCGCTGGAAAATCCGGTTTGGGCAGCTATCTCCCGCAACGGAAGTGCGGTTTCGACAATCAATTGGAACGCCACATCCAGGCGGATCGAGCGCACATATTTCATGAGCGTAAGGCCCGTAGCGGCGCGAAATTGGCGCGCCAGGTGGAACTTGTTCATGCTACAGACTTCAGCCAACACATCCAGATTCAGCGGCTCGCCGAGATTTTCCCGCACAAACTTGCGAATCAGGTCGATGCTGCTCGTCCGCGGATTGCCTGAGAGGCGGGTTAATTCAGAAACAAGCGATTGCGTCAATATATCGCGATACGCCTGAATGCCGCGGGTATCATAGAGCCTGTCTACGTAGAGCCATCGCGCCAGTTCACGTATCCGGCCGTCATAATCATAGATATGATGCTGAAATTCTTGAGGACAATCCGGCCATTCGAAGTGGAGGCAATAGAACTCGTAGAGCGCGCTGCCGTGCTGCCATTCTGAATGCCGGGTACCTGGCTTATAAAAAAGGACTTCCCCCACCTCGCAGATGGTCTCGGTGCCTTCGACAAGCACCCGTGCCGCACCGGAGAGAGCGATTATGAGTTCGCAGAACGGATGTGCATGCGGACGCGGATGCCAATCGGCCCCGGCATGCCAACGGCGAATCTCAACATACCGCGCAGTACGCGCTGCAGAGATGTCAATTCTAGATAAATCCGTCAATTATCGCTATTGCCTTTCTCACATTTCGTTGCTAGTGTGAAAACCGCATACGGGAATTATCCCGCATGTCCGCGGTCTGATCAAGGGGTAGTAGCGGCATAAGAGCCAGGAAAGCGAGGTGGAAGAGACTACTTAAGGGCGTGTACTAAGAGGCAAAGACATAGAGATCCCTACGTCAACTGCAGGGAAAAGGAAGATATCATGAGCAAAAAGGGATTCACGCTGATTGAATTGCTTGTCGTAATTGCGATTATTGGGATTCTGGCGGCGATCCTGCTCCCGGCACTTGCCCGGGCCCGCGAAGCCGCGCGGCGGGCCAGCTGTCAGAATAATCTCAAGCAGTGGGGTCTGGTTTGCAAGATGTTTGCCAACGAAAGCAAGGGGGAGATCTGGCCGCGAGTCCTGAATCAAGACTACTCGCGTGATGCAAACGGCCGCAGACGCGTCGGCCGCGTGCGCGGCGGCATCTGGGGCCCTTCAGTATATCCTGAGTACGTGACGGATCTGAACTTGTGGATCTGCCCCTCAGCGGTGAATGCCGGCACACTCGCCGATAGGTGGAAGTGCCCGGGTGGTGCTTACTGCCAGAGCGACTGCGTGGCCGATCCCGCCTATCCGGGATTTGACATCGCCAAAATGGGCAACGACGAGCAGCACAGCTACTACTATTATGGGTACATCACCGATACTGACGGAGCGTTTGCCACTATGCAGGTGACGCTGCGGCCTTATGCCACCCTGGTCTGCACCAACGCTGGCGGCAGTGGAGACTATACGGCAGGAACCGATTATGCGTCGCACACGGCGCACCCGGCCCGGGCTGCGGTGGACTCAGCGCTTTCGTCCGACTACGATCCAAGCAAGTCGGGTATGTCATGGGCCCAAATACAGTCCACCATCGACGCTCAAATCGCGGGCAGCGGTTATACACCGCCAACGCCAATTGTGGCACAGGGGACAGCCGGGAGCACCACGCTCACGAAATTGCGTGAAGGTGCCGAGCGTTTCCTGATCACCGACATCAACAACCCTGCGGGCAGCGCGATGGCGCAGAGCGAAGTGGCGGTCATGTGGGACCGGTTCGTGTACAGTACGACCGACAGCGACCGGCGGTCGCGCTTCAATCACCTTCCGGGCGGCAGCAACGTACTGTTCATGGATGGACACGTTGAGTTCGTGAGATACCCGCAAGAGAAATTCCCGATGACGACGATTCAGGGAATTTTCAGCCGGGGTTAAAAGAACCTCGTCGGGTTTCTCCAGGGATGGGGAATTCCTGTGGCCCGCCGCGTGAACGCGGCGGGCCCGCTTTTATACTGGCAACGGAATATGGCAGACTGAGACATCACTGAGCACAGTACATCTAGGGAGAAATCGAGTCATGAAACGTGTCCGGAGCTTGCTTATCCTTTCGATCGTCATTTTGCTGGGGTGTGCTCACGCTGATGCGGCGCCGACCGTTCGTGAAAGCGTCGCGTCCATAATCGACCGTCTGCGAACGGCCGTGTCTCCGGAAGAGCTTGTCTCGTTGACACCGGAGCAAGCCCTGCCTTATCTGACCCCGGAAGAGAAGACCATTCTGGGTTCAGACTACATTACCTTTACCGTAAACGTTCCGGTCGTCGTATCGGTATTTCGCGATGTCACACAAGGCGAGGTCCCGTTCTGGCTGCTGGAGCGTGAGTTCCAGCTGGGCAGCGAGCAGGTGCAGGTAGACAAACGGACTTTTGAGATTTGGCGCAAGAATTTCCCTGCGGGGAAGATAGGGCTTGGAGTAAACTCGATCAGCGGTGCAGGCAGGCATTATTTTGTCGGCATCGCACCGGCGCATCCTGGCGCACACCTCAACGTAACGAATATACACCCGGAACAGCACACGCTGGGTGAAATGAAAGTGGGGGAACGCGTATATGCTGGTTCCGGCGACGAAATTGCCGCTCTCCCGGCGTCGTTGGAAGGTCAGATCCTGTTGCGCGGGGACTCCTTACGGCGCCGCGATGCCCAAATAACCGGAATTTTCCAGGTTACTGAATTTCCCGCGACGATTCAGCCGGATCAGATTCTTCTCACCTGGAGCGCCGACCCGAAGACGACTCAGACCATCCAGTGGCGCACGAATACGGAGGTAGCGTCTGGCAGTGTCCGTTACATCGAATCGACCCGTGCGGCCGGGGCTGAGGCGGCGGACTGGAAAGAAGTCGCTGCCGTAACGGCCCCATTGGAAAACAGCATCCTGGTAAACGATCCCATCTGCCATCGCCACACGGCCGTGCTCACAGGACTGCAACCGGGCACCACCTACCGTTATGCCGTGAGCGATGCAAGCACCCAGGGCTGGAGTGCCGCCGCGGAATTCACCACCGCGCCCCCGAAGCCGATCTCCTTTTCGTTCATTTACCAGGGGGACGTGCAGGCAGGCTTCGACGGCTGGGGAAAACTGATGGACACCGCGCGCGAAAAGCATTCCTACGCAGCTTTCCACCTGCTCGCAGGCGACCTGGTCAATCGCGGCAACGAGCGAAACTTCTGGGACAGCTTCTTCCATTATTCTGGCGGGATCTTCGCGAGCCGGCCGCTCGTACCCTGTCTTGGAAATCATGAATACCAATATGATCAAGGCCCCTGGATGTATCTTCAAATACTGACGCTGCTGGAAAACGGCCCGAAGACCGTTCCTCCGGAATGTGCGTACACGTTTGAGTACAGCAACGTGCTGTTTGTCGTGCTTGACGGCAATCTGCCGGCCTCGGACCAGGCGCCGTGGCTGGAAGAGCAGCTGGCGAAGAGCAACGCCACGTGGAAAATCGCCTTGTTCCACCAGCCGGTGTATTCCGCGGGACCGCGCCGCGATAACCCGGAGATTCGCATGCTGTGGGGGTCCTTGTTCGACAAGTATCATCTCGATCTCGCCCTGCAGGGCCACGATCACTCCTACTTGCGGACATATCCCATGTTTGGAGGCGAGCGGGTCGCTACGCCCGCTGAAGGGACAATCTACATCGTGTCTTTCTCGGGCATGAAGATGTACGAGCTGGGCGAGCATGATTACACGGAATTTGGAATGGAACATGTCCCGACGTATCAGGTGCTCGACATCGACGTGGAAACGAACACGCTTACATACAAGGCCTACGACGTCGAAGGAACGGTCCGGGACGAGTTTGTCATCCAGAAATAAGCCGGATACAACCGGCGGCGAGACCGCTTTCTGACGCCATGCCGTGGCCGGCGCTGAAATGCGGGAACCCCGGGCAACAAACGACCTCTGCCGGGCACCCACGAGGTGACGTGCGCTGCGTGCTCTGCCCTCACGGAGACGAGTCTGCCTGGAGTGCATGTCAAGCGCTCCTTGCGTGACGCAAAGGCCGCACGTGCCTCGTGCAACGCGTGACATCCGGCTGAAGGTGTTTTTTTTGCCCGCCTTTGGTAGGCTGTTTGCATCACACGAAGCACACGAAAGGGGAACAATCATGCGTATGCATTGTCGGCTTACCTGGACCGGCATGTTGCTTGCCGCCATGCTCACAGGACTGCCCACCCTACAGGGGCATGCCGCCGAAACACCAGGACGGCTCGATTTATCTGGCGCGGTGATTGTGGTCAGGCCCGGTGAACGCCCGTCAGCGGAGCACATGGCTTCGACGGTTCTGATCGAAGAGGTTGGGAAACGGACCGGGCTCCAATGGACGGAGACTGCGTCATGGCCGGAAGACACAGCGCCCGTGATCGCGATTACCGTTGCCGGGGCCACGCCTGAACTCACCCGGATGGCGCCAGTCCGGTCCGGCGAAGGCCTGCCGGAGCAGAAACCGGAAGGATTCCGGCTGTATGTCGAGAAGCGTGATGGCGCGGCGCCAACGGTCTGGCTTATCGGCGCCGATGCCCGTGGGGCGCTGTACGCCGCCGCCCATTTCCTGCGCACCATGACGTGGAGCGAAGGGTCCGTATCCTTCCCGGCTGAATACGACCTGTGCACGGCTCCAGCCTATCCCATCCGCGGCCACCAGCTCGGCTACCGGCACACCGCAAATGCCTATGATGCCTGGGATGTGGCGACCTACGATCAGCACATCCGTGAACTGGTTCTGTTTGGGGCCAACTGCGTAGAAAACATCCCCAGCCAGGACGAGCCCGGCCCGCATGCCCAGCTGTCGCGGGCGGAAATGAACGTGGCCATGTCGAAAATCTGCCAACGCTATGGGATTGACTACTGGGCGTGGATCCCGGCGGAATTTGATCTGAATGATACGGCCAGGCGTGACCATTCCCTCGAGGAACTCAACGATATCTTCCAAAGCACCCCGTTGCTGAACGCCGTCTTCATCCCCGGCGGCGATCCGGGCGACAACCCGCCTGACCTGTTGATGCCGTATGCGGCGGACATGGCGGCACGTTTAATCCAACATCATCCCGACGCGAAGATCTGGATTTCACTGCAGGGTTTTGGCCCGGACAGGGTGGACAGTTTTTATGCCTGGCTCGACGCACACCAGCCGGACTGGCTGGGCGGCGTGGTGCACGGGCCCTCCAGTCCGCCGATCGCCGAGACGCGCCGGCGCCTGCCAAAGCAATACGGCCTGCGCCACTATCCGGACATCACTCACAGTCTCGTCTGCCAGTACCCGGTCTATTGGTGGGATCAGGCGTTTGCGCTGACACTGGGCCGGGAAGGTCCCAATCCGCAGCCCGCGTGGTACACACACGTCCACAACTGGTACGCGCCCTGGACGGACGGCTTTCTCAGCTACTCCGATGGCATTAACGACGACGTGAACAAGGCCGTCTGGAGCCGCGTGAGCTGGGACCCATCCATCGAACCCCGGCAGACCTGCATCGAATACGCCAATTTCTTTTTCGGATCGGCCGTCGCCGAACGTGCCGCCGATGGCATCCTGGCGCTTGAAAAGAACTGGGAGGGCGTGCTTGTCGATAACGGGGCAGTTGACGCCACCCTGATGCAATGGCAGGCCCTGGAGGCGGTACTGCCCAGACTCGGCAACAACTGGCGCTGGCAGTTGTGCCTGCTGCGTGCGTACTACGATGCGTATACCCGGCACCGGCTTCTCTATGAAACCCAGCTCGAGGCAGACGTCAATGCCCTCCTCGCGAAGGCCCCGGCACTTGGCGCGGCGGCCGCCATGGAACAGGCGGAAGCCATCTTGAAACTGGCGGAAACCGGGCCCGTTAAAAAAGAGTGGCGGCAGCGGATCGAAGAATTGTGTGTCGCCCTGTTTGATTCGATCGGGTATCAGACCAGTGTGCCCCGGTTCCAGGCCAAAAACGGCGAGCGGGGCGCCATTCTGGATTACGTTGATCGCCCGCTCAATAACCGCTGGTGGCTGGAGGACGAATTCAAGAAGATCCGCGAGTTCGCTACGGAAGAAGAGAAGCTCGCGCGGCTGGAAGTCATCCGCACCTGGGAATCGCCTGGGCTCGGAAGCTATTACGACGACATTGGAAACGTGGCACAGATGGAGCACGTGGCGCTGCCGGCGGGTCCCTGGGTAGAGCCAGACCTCGTGGAAATGCGCAACCCGCACTTCCCCTGGACCGAAAACGGATTCAGCCGGGCGCGTTTGTCCTGGCTTTGCCTGATGCGATGGCCCGAAAAACTCACGTATCGCGGGCTGAATCCTGAGGCGGAATATTTTCTGCGCGCTACGGGCAGGGGCGGATTGCGGCCGATCGTGGACGGAGTCGCCCTGGTGCCTTCGGCCTACCCCCGGGAACAGGGCGCATTCAAAGAATTCCCGATTCCGCCCGAACTGTATGCCGACGGCGAGATTGCCGTCACGTTCGGGGACATCGATGAATACCATCTCAACTGGCGGCTGTGGTCGTATCTCGCGGAAATCTGGCTTATAAAAAAATAGCAGCAGCACCAGGCTCCCTGCAGCGGCAACTGGCGTGAAAGTCCTTTGTTCACGCCAGGTTGCGCTGCCAGGTCCAGAGGCCTATACTGACCTGAGACAGGGGAGTATTGATGCAAGCTGAAGACAGACCGATCCATTTTTCCGCGGAATTGATCCATTGGCCAACCCAGCACAAAATTCCTGTGCTGCAGAAGCTCTATTTCGATCTGTCGCAGATACGGGAAGCAGCCTACGACAGCACAGATTTCAGTGTGCCGGGCCGGTTTCGTTTTTTTTCCAAGCGTGGCAATAAGACGCTCTCGACTTTTTTGTTTCTGCCGGATCGCTTCATGCTGGCCGAGGAATGGGTTGACCTCCCGCTATCGGATTTTCTGACGAAGCTGGAGCGGGCTGCCGGCCTGGCCATGGACGCCTTGTCCATTCCGTTTTTTCCCGCACACACTGTGACCATACGCACCACGTTCGCGCTGACTCATCACAACGAGGCGCGCCGCTTTTTGCTGGATCACGTCTGTAACCAAAAGGATCGCCTCAAACCCTTTTTTGACCGTCCGATCGCCGTCGGAGGCATCCGGCTGGTGTTTCCTGAAACCCCGTTACATCTTCATACGTATAACGTAGCCATCGAGTCTTTCCGGCACAGCGAATTCGAGGTATATGTAGAGGTGAAGGGGGTTTTTACCCGGGAGCGCGTGATGCGGGACAACCTGGGCCAGATTGCGGACAATTTTCGCATGACCCGGGACTTTATTTCGGACCGCATCTTTCCATTTCTGAATCAGTACGACACGCCCGAAGAAGACCAGGCATAGCCGCGCTGGCGTGGCCAAGTCAAGCTGAGGCAGCCACATACAGCCCGCCGTATGTTTGCAGACATGAACAATCCGAGCGAAGCAGCGCCACGCGAAAAAAAACTGTCCACGCCGGCGGTTTCCGTGGTGATGCCTTGCTTTAACGCCGCGGGAACCCTCGAAACCGCCATCGAATCCATCCAAAACCAGACGTTTCAGGATTGGGAACTCATCATCGTGGATGATGGCTCCCTGGACGATTCTCTGAGCGTAATGAAGTCCGCAGCGGCCAGCGATGAGCGCCTCCGGCTGGTGG
>DAOSJS010000120.1:0-10587 GCA_035367355.1 Candidatus Hydrogenedentota bacterium | reverse complement strand
GTCCCGGGCGCCAACGGCGGATACGTCGAAGTGAAGAAGCGCGTGAAAGGAAGCAAGTAGCAATGGCAGCGGCGAAAGTTTATAAGGCGGACGGAAGCGAGGCCGGCACGCTGGACTTGAACGACGCAGTGTTCGATGTGCCTGCGAATCCGACGCTGATCAAGGAAGTGGCAGTAGCGCTTCGCAACGCCAAGCGCCAGGGCAATGCGGAAACCAAGGTGCGCCGCCTGGTGCGAGGCGGTGGCGTGAAGCCGTACCGGCAAAAGGGCACCGGACACGCCCGGCACGGCAGCAGACGTGAACCGCAGATGCGCGGCGGCGGCGTGGTCTGGGGCCCGCACAAGCGGAGTTACCGGCAGAGCGTGACCGCGACGTCGCGGAACAGAGCGTTGTGCTGCGTGCTGAGTGACCGGCTTCGCAGCGAGTCGCTGTGCGTATTGGACGCGCTTCAGTGCGATACCCCGAAAACGAAGCCGATGGCGGCGATGCTGGCGCATTTCCGGCCAAACGGCGAGCGGACGCTGCTGGTGACCTCGGGATTGAGCCGGCCGGTGGTGCTGTCCTCACGCAATATCCCGCGAGTGACGGTGCGCACGGCCTCGGACGTGAATGCCCTGGATGTGTTGGAAGCGATGCGTATCGTCGTGGTGCAGGACGCCGTGGCGAAGCTTGAGGAGCGGCTGTCATGAATCGGAATCCGCACGATATCGTCAAGGCGCCGGTAATCACGGAGGAATCGACGATTCAGTCCGAGACGCGCAACCAGTATGTGTTTCGCGTGGATCCGCGCGCAAACAAGCCGGAGATCCGCGATGCGATCGAACGCTTGTTCAATGTGAAAGTCTTGTCCGTAAATACATGTAATTACCAGGGCAAACAGCGTCGGCGCGGGATGCTTTACGGCCGCGCGGCCCATTGGAAAAAAGCCATCGTGACCTTGCGCGATGGCGACAAGATCGACCTGATTTAATGGGAGTGAGCAGGCATGCCGCTACGGAGATTTAAACCAGTAACGCCGGCCCGGCGCTACATGAGCGTTTCCGACTTCTCGGAGATCACGAAAAGTAAACCGGAGAAATCGCTGACGTCGCCGCTGCCGGAAAAAGCGGGGCGCAACGTCCATGGCCGGATCACCGTCCGGCGGCGGGGCGGCGGCCACAAGCGCCGGTATCGCGAGATTGATTTCCGGCGGGAGAAAGACGGCATCCCCGGGCGGGTGGCCGCGATTGAATATGACCCGAACCGCTCGGCCCGGATCGCGCTGGTGGCGTATGTGGACGGCGAAAAGCGGTACATCCTGTGCCCGTCGGGGCTTGAGGTGGGGATGACGCTGGAGAGCGGCCCCGACGCGGAACTCCAGGTCGGGAATTGCCTGCCGCTGTCGCGCATGCCGCTGGGCACGACCGTGCACAACGTGGAGATGTCCCCGGGGCGCGGCGGGAAGATCGCGCGCTCGGCCGGAAATGCCTGCCAGCTGGTCGCGCGCGAGGGCCGCTACGCAGCGCTGCGGCTTCCGTCGGGCGAGATGCGGCGGGTCCTGTCGGACTGCCGCGCGACGGTCGGCAGTGTCGGGAATGAGGAACATCAGAATATCAGCATCGGCAAGGCCGGCCGTTCCCGTTGGCTTGGGCACCGGCCGAAGGTGCGCGGAGTCGTCATGAATCCGGTTGACCATCCGCACGGAGGCGGCGAAGGCCGGACCTCGGGCGGGCGCAACCCGGTGACGCCGTGGGGCGTGCCGACGAAGGGTTACAAGACCCGGAAGAAGAGCAAGCGTTCGAATATGTACATCATTCGTCGCCGGAAAAAGTAGGCAGTAACGCAACGCCGAGGAGAGAATACCGTGCCACGCTCAGTCAAAAAAGGCCCGTTTGTCGACTACCACCTCATGGAGAAGGTGGAGAAGCACATGGGCACCAAGGACAAGCGGGTTATCCGCACGTGGTCGCGCCGCTCGACCATTACGCCGGAGATGGTGGGGATGACGATCGCGGTCCACAACGGGCAGAAATTCATTCCCGTGTTTATCACGGAGAATTCAGTGGGCCATAAGCTGGGCGAGTTCGCGCCCACGCGGCAGTTCCGCAGCCATTCCGGCGGGTCGAAAGAGGGAGGTAAGAAGTGATGGCTGAGGCTATTGCACGCGCCCGGTTCATCCCGCTGGCCCCGCGCAAAGTGCGCCTGGTCGCCGACATGATCCGCGGTAAGAAAGTGGAAGAGGCGCGCGACACGCTGGCGTTCACGGTTAAAGGCGCCGCGCCGGTGCTGGCGAAATTGCTGGCGTCGGCGGTGGCGAACGCGGAGAGCAAAGCCGCGGAAACACGCCAGCGGATTGATACGGACGCGATGGTGGTGAGGCAGGTGCTTGTGCATGGCGGCCCCTCGATCAAACGTCTGTGGAGCGCTCCCCGCGGCCGTCCGACGCGCATCCGGAAGCGCATGAGCCATATCGAGCTGGTAATAAGCGATTCGTGAGCACAGGCCTTCAACGCAGGCCGTAAGACGAGGAGACGACCGTGGGTCAAAAGGTACATCCGTTAGGCTTCCGCTTGGGTGTGATACGCACGTGGAGTTCGGTCTGGTACGCCGGGAAAGAATACTCCGACCTGTTGCACGAGGACCTGAAGCTTCGGGATTACATCAAGAAGCGCCTGTATAACACCGGCGTGGCGCGCATCGACATCGAGCGGGCGGGCCGCAAGGCGAAGGTGCACATCCACTCGGCGCGGCCGGGTCTGGTCATTGGGCCGCGCGGCGCCGAAGTGGACAAGCTTCGATTTGAACTCGAACGGCTGACCGGCCGCGAACTGCTGATCAACATCCACGAGGTATTCAGCCCGGAATTGAGCGCGCAGCTGGTGGCCGAGGCGGTGGCGTCGCAGCTGGAACGGCGCGTGTCGTTCCGCCGCGCGCTGAAGAAGACCATCCAGAGCACGATGCGCCTCGGGGCCCAGGGGATCCGCCTGCGGGTGTCCGGACGCCTGAACGGTGCGGAGATCGCCCGTTCCGAGGAGACGCGTTCGGGCAGCGTGCCGCTGCATACCCTGCGTGCGAACGTGGACTACGGGTTCGCGACGAGCTACACCACCTACGGGACGATCGGTGTGAAGTGCTGGATTTACCACGGCGACGTGCCGCGCGGCGAGCGGGTGTCGGGGTTGCCGGAAGCGCGTGCCGCCCTGGGCCGCAGAGAAAGCCGTGGGCGCGGCGCGGAACGGGCGCAGCGCCGCTAGGCACTGCGTCATAGAGTTCGAGGAGATACGAACCGATGTTGATGCCGAAACGAGTTAAACACCGCAAAGTGCAGCGGGGCCGCCGTTCGGGCGCGACCAAAGGCTGCATGAAAGTGGACTTCGGCGAATACGGACTGAAAGCGATGGAAGACGGGTGGGTCACCGCCCGGCAGATCGAGGCGGCCCGTATTGCGCTGACACGCGCCGTGAAACGCGGCGGCAAGATCTGGATCCGGGTTTTCCCGGACAAGCCGGTCACAAAAAAGCCCGCGGAGGTCCGCATGGGAAAAGGCAAGGGCGCCCCGGAAGAGTGGGTTGCCGTGGTCAAGCCGGGCCGGGTCATGTTTGAGCTGGAGGGCATTTCCGAGCCGCTCGCGCGGGAAGCCGTGCGGCTGGCCGGCCACAAACTGCCCATTGCAACGAAATTCGTGGCGCGGGTGTAAGGGCGCGCGGCGCGCTCCCGCATGGAGAGATACGGTGAAGGCATCTGAAATTCGTGAACTGACGGATGAGGAATTGCGGCTACGGCTGCGTGAACGCACGGACGCGCTCTGGGCATTTCGCATGCAGCAGGTGACGGGTGCGGTGGACAATGTGCGCGGCGCCCGGAACGCGCGGCGCGACATTGCCCGGATCAAGACCATCATCCGCGAACGGGAACTTGCTCAAGAGAAGCAGGCGAAAGAGGCGAAATAACCATGGCGGAACGTGGCCAGACAAAAGTGCGCGTGGGCGTGGTGACGAGTAACGCGATGGATAAGACGGTGACGGTGGCCGTTGAGCGGACCGTGCCGCATCCGTTGTACAAGAAGGCGGTCAAGCGTACGAAGAAGTTCAAGGCGCATGACCAGGAAAACAACTGCAACGTGGGCGACGTGGTGCGTATCGCGGAAACGCGCCCCTTGAGCAAGACCAAACGCTGGCGCGTGACGGAGATCGTGCGTCGCGCAGACTAAGCGGTAAGGAAGCGTCGTCATGATACAGATTTACACCAATCTCGATGTTGCAGACAACACAGGCGCCCGGCGTATCCGGTGCATCCAGGTGATGGGCGGCACACGGCGGCGTTATGCGCACGTGGGCGACATCATCACCGCGTCGGTAAAAGAAGCCCTGCCCAATTCGAATGTGAAGAAGGGTGATGTGGTGAAGGCGGTGGTGGTGCGCGTCAAAAAGGATACCCAGCGGCCGGACGGCACGGTGATCCGTTTTGATTCGAACGCGGCGGTACTGATCAACGCGAACCGAGAGCCGCAGGGCACGCGCATTTTCGGGCCCGTTCCGCGTGAGCTTCGTGAGAAGGGCTTCATGCGCATTGTGTCACTGGCGCCGGAAGTCGTGTAAGGCAGTTGAGGCAACAGGCCGGTCAACGGCGCGAGGATATCAGGCAATGTACATACACAAGGGCGATACGGTGGTTGTCATCACCGGAGAATACAAGGGAAGCCGCGGCCGCGTGCTCCGGGTGCACCGCAAGAGCAACCGGATCACCGTGGAAGGCGTGAACCTCATCAAACGGCACACGCGCCCGTCGCAGCGCAACCAGCAGGGCGGGATTGTGGAGCGTGAGGCGCCCATCCACGTCTCGAACGTGCTTCCGTGGTGCGAATCGGCTGCCCGCCCGTCGCGGGTGGGCGTGAAGCTCCTCGAGGATGGAACCCGGGTGCGGTATTACAAGGTCAACGGTGAGACGTTAAACGATTAGCCGGTGCGATCCGCACGAATGAGGCGGACGCTCGGGCGCATGGAGAAGAGCCGTGGCGGCTAGACTGAAAGAGAAGTACCGGACGACGATTCTGCCGGAGTTGAAAGAGGAACTCGGTCGCACGAACGTCATGAATGTGCCGCGATTGGAGAAAATCGTGGTGAACATGGGCGTGGGCGATTCACAGACCGAGCCCCGCCTGATGGAAGAAGCCCTGGAGGCCCTGGCCCAGATCACGGGCCAGAAGGCCAGCATCCGCACGGCGCGCCGCTCCATCGCGGGATTTAAGGTGCGCGAAGGCGCCAAAATCGGCTGTATGGTGACGCTTCGCGGCGCTCGGATGTACGAATTTCTGGATCGGCTTCTGAATGTGGCGATCCCGCGTGTTCGCGACTTCCGCGGAGTCTCCTCGAAGAGCTTTGACAAACAGGGCAATTATACGATGGGCCTCCGGGAACAGACGATTTTCCCGGAAATTAAAATTGACGATGTGACGCGGGTCCGCGGGATGAACATCACGTTCGTGATCAAGAATTCGGGCAGCGCCGACGCGAGCCGGGCCCTGCTGCGCCGATTCGGGATGCCGTTCCGCAGCTAACTGCCAATGCGACGCGATACAACGCGAGAGGATTCAAGGAGGTATTCGTGGCCAAGAAATCGATGATCGTGAAGACAAACCGGCCGCCGAAGTTCAAGGTGCGGGCGTACCACCGGTGCCGGGTGTGCGGGCGGCCGCGCAGCTATATGCGTAAGTTTGCCTTGTGCCGCATCTGTTTCCGCAACCTGGCGCTGGAAGGTCAACTGCCCGGCGTTACCAAGTCGAGCTGGTAAGGGAGAGAGGCAAAGCCATGTCGATGAACGATCCAATTGCCGACCTGTTGACCCGGATTCGCAATGCCATGGGCGCGAAGCACGACGTGGTCGATATTCCCGCATCCAACCTCAAGGCGCAAGTGTGCGAGGTGCTGAGGCGAGAAGGCTACATCGAGGACTACCGCAGGGCAGATGATGGTCTCCAGGGAATCCTGCATGTGACGTTGCGGTACTTGCCCAACGGCGAGCCGGTATTGAAGGGGCTTCGGCGCGTGAGCAAGCCGGGGCTCCGGGTGCACAGCGGCTGCGCGGATCTGAAACCCGTGCGCAGCGGCCTGGGCATCACGATACTGACCACGTCGCGCGGAGTCATGACGAGCAAGCAGGCACGCGATGAACGCGTGGGCGGTGAGGTGCTGTGCGAGGTGTGGTAATCCGCCCCGCGAAGCGCACGCGTGCGCTTAACCCGGCCTTCTGAGGCCGGATACGAAAGGAACGAGAGTCGTGTCACGAGTAGGGAGATTGCCCGTTACGATTCCCGATGGGGTGACTGTGGAGCTTTCCGCCGGCCACATCAAGGTCACGGGACCGAAAGGAACGCTGGAGCAGGACATCCATCCCGATGTCAGCCTGGCGATTGTGGATAACACCGTGGTGGTGACCCGTTCGAGCGACCGACCGGAGCCGCGTTCGCTGCACGGCCTGACGCGGGCGCTCATCTACAATCTGGTGACGGGCGTGACGAGCGGGTACGAACGCGTGCTGCAGATCGAAGGGGTCGGATACCGCGCTTCGATGCAGGGGAAAAGCCTGAACCTGGCCGTCGGCCACAGCCATGCGGTCGTGGTGGAGCCTCCGGAAGGGGTTGCCTTCGAAGTCGAGGGCACGCAAATCATCAAAGTCGCGGGGATTGACAAGCAGTTGGTCGGGCAGGTGGCGGCAAATATCCGCGCCTGGCGGAAACCGGAGCCGTACAAAGGCAAGGGCATCCGTTATCGCGAAGAGCGTATCCGGCGGAAGGTGGGCAAGGCAGGCGCCGGCTGATAAGGCGGCCACTGGGAGCATCGAATCATGGCGAAGACAGAAGCAAAAACACGACTGCGGGAGCGCCGGCATTTGCGCCTCCGGCAGCGTATTCGCGGCACGGCGGAACGGCCCCGGCTGTCGGTGTTTCGCTCGGCCAAACACATTTATGCGCAGATCATTGACGATACATCCGGCCGAACCCTGGCGGCTGCGTCGTCGTTGTCGGTGAAGGTTGCCGGGGGGAACACCGCGGGCGCGCAGGCCGTGGGCAAGGCGATTGCCGAAAAGGCCAAAGCGGCGTCTATCACGAAGGTGTGCTTTGATCGGGGAGGCAATCTCTTCCATGGCCGGGTGAAGGCGCTTGCCGATGCGGCACGCGAAGCAGGACTGGAATTTTAGGAGAACAGGACTTGAGCAGGGTAGAAGAAAAACGAGACTCGAGAGCGGACCGGGCTTCGCGCGACGAGGGCGACCAGGGGCTGATCGAACAGGTAGTGAAGATCTACCGCGTGGCGAAGGTGGTCAAAGGCGGCCGCCGCTTCAAGTTCAGCGCTATCGTGGTCGTCGGCGATGGCCAGGGCCGCGTCGGCGCCGCGCTGGGCAAGGCGACGGAAGTGCCTGAGGCGATCCGAAAGGCGATTGAGAAGGCCAAACGGGAAATGGTGGAAGTGCCGATCGTGAGCACGACCATTCCTCATGAGGTGATTGGCCGCGCCGGAGCGGCGCAGGTGCTGCTCAAGCCCGCCTCGCTGGGCACGGGCGTGATTGCCGGCGGTCCGGTGCGCGCGGTCGTCGAGTCCGCGGGTTACCGCAATATCCTCACGAAGTCCCTGGGCTCAAACAATGCAACCAACGTGGTATGGGCGACCCTCGACGGGCTGCGCCAGCTGGAGACGGTGGAAGCCGTGGGCCGGCGGCGCGGGCGCGATGTCGCCGATATACTGTAGCGAAATGAAATCGAGAGGGCGCGCGGCGTTTGTGCCGCGTGCAAACCGGAACGACCAGGAATAAACGAAGATGGATCTTAACACGCTGAAGGAAGCGCCCGGCGCGAGGAAGAGCCGCAAGCGTGTCGGACGCGGCCCGAGCTCGGGACGCGGCAAGACGAGCGGCCGCGGCCACAAAGGGCAAAAAGCGCGTTCAGGGTATGCACGCCGCCAGGGCTTTGAAGGAGGCCAGATGCCGATCAACCGGCGTCTGCCCAAGCGGGGCTTTTTTCATGAAAGCCGGTTCGCAATGGCCGTGGTGAACGTGGCCGCACTCGAGAAGACATTTGATGCGGGCGCGGAAGTGACGCCGGCGTCGCTGGCCAAAGCGGGCCTGGTGCGCCCCTGTAAGGGTGGCGTGAAAGTGCTCGGCGGCGGTGAACTCTCGAAAAAACTGCAGGTCAAGGTGAATGCGGTGAGCGCATCGGCCCGCGCGAAGATTGAGGCGGCCGGCGGCGCCGTGGAATTGTTTGAGGTGCCCGCGAGCAGGGCGAAGACCCGACGCGGCAACGGGCGCGGTGCGAAAGCGCGGGCGGAGGAATAATCAGTGTCGCAGCCTGTAGAAGCTCTCCGAAACGCGTTTAAGATCCCCGAGCTGAAGAGCCGCATCATCTTTACGTTGATCATGCTCGCGGTCTACCGCCTGGGGGCGCATGTTCCGACGCCGGGCGTGGATGGCGGCGCCTTGAGCGGCGCCATGGGCCGGGGCGGCCTGTTGAGCTTTTACGACATGTTCTCGGGCGGCGCATTCAGCAACGCGACGGTCTTTGCGCTGGGCATCATGCCGTACATCAGCGCGTCGATTATCATTCAATTGCTGACGGCGGTGTGGGCGCCCCTGGAGCGTCTGGCGAAAGAAGGCGCGGAAGGGCAAAAGAAGATCACGGAATACACGCGCTACGGCACGATCGGGCTGTGCATTGTGCAGTCGCTGTTTGTTGCGTCCTACCTGGTCAAGTTGAACAGCCCGCAGCTGGTCATCGTTCCAAACCCGAGCCCGTTTTTCTTTGTTTTGTGTGTGATTTCGTTTACAACGGGCACGGCCTTCATCATGTGGCTGGGCGAACAAATCAGCGAACATGGGGTGGGCAACGGGATCTCGCTTATCATCTTTGTGAGCATTGTGTCCCGGATGCCGGCGGCGATGTACAGCCTGGTTCAGCAGGTCCGCCATGGCGATCTTACAGTCTTTGAGGGCTTTCTGCTGATCGTCGTGATGGGGCTGGTCGTCGCGGGCGTGATCCTGGTGACGACGGGCCAGCGTCGGATCCCCGTGCAGTATCCGCGCCAGGTGAAAGGGCGCCGCGTCACGGCGGGCGGCCGGAATTATCTGCCGCTGCGGGTGAACCAGGCGGGCGTGATTCCAATCATTTTTGCAAGCTCAATCCTGATGCTGCCGAGCATGATCATGAACGCGGTGAAATCGCCGGCGGCACAGGCCTTCTTCCAGCACTGGTTCGAATACGATTCGATTTTGTATAACCTGATATACGCAGCCCTGATCATCTTTTTCTGCTTTTTCTATACTGCGATCACGTTCAATCCGGTCGAGATCGCGGAAAACCTCAAAAAGTACGGCGGCGTGGTGATGGGTGTGCGGCCGGGCAAGGCTACCGCCGAATATCTCAACCGCGTGATGACGCGGATCACGCTGGTGGGCGCGGTATTTCTGGCGGGCGTCGCCCTGTTGCCGAAGTTCGTGAACAACGGCCTCGGCGTTCAGGATTTCAACGTCTCGCAGTTTTTCGGCGGCACGAGCCTGCTGATCCTGGTGGGTGTGGCGCTGGATACGGTGCGCCAGGTGGAACAGCACCTGATCATGCGCAATTACGACGGGTTTATGAAGAGCGGGCGCAAGACGCCCGGCCGCCGCTAACCAAACGGCGGGCAAGGACGATGATACGCATGGGACGACGCATTGTGATGCTGGGCGCTCCGGGCGCGGGCAAAGGGACGCAGGCGGTGCGGATTGCCAAACGCCTTGCGGTGCCGCATATTTCAACGGGCGACATCTTCCGTGCGCATCTCAAAAACGGCACGGCGATTGGGCAGCAGGTACAGCCCTATCTGGACGCCGGCCAGCTGGTGCCCGATGAGCTGACCTGTGCCATTGTCGCCGACCGGCTCCAGGCGGACGATTGCCAGGGCGGATACGTGCTGGACGGGTTCCCGCGCTCGGTGCCCCAGGCCGAGACTCTGACAAGACTCCTGCGCGATCACGGCGATGACCTCGATATGGCCATCGATATCGCGGTGCCGGACGAGGAGATTGTGGTCCGCCTGGCGTCGCGCCGCTACTGTCCGAAATGCGGAAAGATTTTCAATTTGAAGTTCAGTCCCTCGTCCGGCGGCAAGAAGTGCGATGCCCTGGGCTGCGGCGGGACTCTTGAACGGCGCTCGGACGACGAGGAAGAGACGATTCGGGAACGGTTGCGTGTCTATCACGAGACGACGGAGCCGATCATCGGATATTACGAGAGTCAGGGCATTCTGCGTACGGTTCCGGCGGCTCAGGCCAGCGCGGACGACGTGTTTGCAAAAGTTGAAGAACTGCTGGGAACCACCGGGGCGGCCTGACCGGTGATTGCGCTGCGTGACGAGAACGAAATCGCGACGCTGCGCGAAGCCAACCGGATCGTGGCGGATACGCTGGTGACGCTGGCCGGCCATGTGCGGCCGGGCGTCACGACGCGGGAGCTGGATGCCCTCGCGGAGGAGTGCATTCGCGGTGCGGGTGCGACGCCCTCGTTCCTGGGCTACCGCGGATATCCGAATTGCACGTGCATCTCGGTGGAAGACGTCATTGTGCATGGGATACCCGGCG
>DAOSJS010000119.1:0-10601 GCA_035367355.1 Candidatus Hydrogenedentota bacterium | reverse complement strand
CCTGTGTCGAGAACCCGCCCGTGCCCAATGTGGCAAACGTCGGACACAGAGCATCAAACAGGCTCATGCCGCACAGCATCAGGGCGGCGGTTTGCGCGATGGTGAAGCCAAAGTAGATCTTGTACAGAATCGAGGCCGTATCCTTGATCCGCGGTTTCAAACCGCGCGGATCCGGCCCCGGAGATTCCGATTTAAACAGTTGTTTCCCACCCGCGCCAAGGTACGGCAGAACGGCAATAAACAGCACAACAATTCCCATACCCCCCAGCCAATGCGTGAACGAACGCCAGAACATGATGCACTTGGGCGTCGTTGCGAAACACGCCGCTGTCATCACGGTGGACCCGGTTGTCGTGAATCCTGACATGCATTCAAAATACGCGTCCACCGGGTTGCTGAACACGCCGCCGAATAGATACGGCAAACCGCCCAGACCCGCCAGAAGAATCCAGGAAAGGCCCACGAGGCCCAGGCCTTCGCGCTGGTGGAACTCAGCCGGCGCGTTGCGGCCGGCCAGCGTCAGCAGATATCCCGTCAGGAAGGAAACGCCTGTGCCCCCCAGCAGCGCCGTCAAACCTCCCCATTCCCGGTACAGTACGGCCCACAACGCCGAAGGCAGCATGAGCAGGCCGATGGCGAAGGAAAAATGCCCGAGATATTTTGTGACAAGCCGGTAATTCATCGCTTGCTGAAGAGTTTGAGTACGCCGTCCAGCGCTTCCGGAGCAGCGATCATGATGATTGAGTCCCCCGCCTGGATCCCGTCGCTTCCGCGGGGCACAATCACGTCGTCCCCCCGGATGATCGCTCCGACAAGCGCTCCGCGGTGCCCCCGGCGCGGTTCGAACACTTCTTTCAGCGTCTTGCCGATGATCGGAGCTTCGCCGTCCACGGCAAATTCGACTATCTCCACCTGGCCTTCTTCAAGTACAGCGATGGATTGGAGCGCATCCTGATGTACCAGCTTCAGGACGCGGTTGGCCAGGCAGGCGCGGGGAGTCACCACGTGGTCGATGCCGAGTTTGGCGACCAGAGAGGCGAAATCGGGTTCGTGTACGACGGCAATGGCCCGCGTCGCCCCGATCTCTTTCGCTAAGACCCCGGCCATGATGTTCACTTCATCGTCGTCAGTCGTCGCAACAAACACATCTGCGTCTTCGATGTGTTCTTCCTCCAGCTCCGCGCGGCTGGCGCCGTTGCGGCAGATCACTGTCGCCCGATTCAGCTTCGTGGCCAGCTCATTGCACTTTTCCGCGTTCCAGTCCAGCAGTTTGACAGAATATTTCCCGCGCTCCAGCATCTGGGCGAGATGCAGTCCGATGTGATCGCCCCCCATGATCACAATTCGATCCAGACGCGGTTCGGTACCGTGAAAAAGCGCTTTCACAGACTCCACTTGTTCGCGGCGGCCAATCAGCGTGATCAGGTCGCCCGCCTCCACAATGGAGTCGCCGTGGGGAATCAGTGTGGCGCCCTTCCGGCTGATCACGCCCAGCAAAACGCCCGGGGGCATATCGATGTCGCGCAGCCGTTTTCCCCCGGTGGTGGGCGATTTCGTCACCCGGAGCTGCTGAAGCTGGACTACGCCCCGTCCGAAAGTTTCGGATGCGACGATCCCCGGCTTTTCGACATAGCGCCCAATCTCGAGCGCGCTGAGGGCGTCCGGGCTGAGTAAGTAATCAATGCCCAGCACCGATTCGAACAAAATGGTCGATTCGAGGTATTCGGGATCCTCCACCCGGGCCACCACCGTCTTTGCCTGCAGGCCTTTGGCGGTGGCGGCCGCGATCAAATTGACCTCATCGGCCCCCGTCGCGGCCACAAAAACGTCCGCATCCTCCACCCCCGCCTCTTTCTGAACCAGCATGGAGGAAGCGTTCCCTGTGACCGTCCGGACGTCGAGGGCAAAGTCAACCTGTTCGGCCCGTGCCGGATCCTGCTCGATCACCGTCACATCGTGATTTTCTATGGCAAGGAGGCGGGCCAGGTGAAAGCCGACGCGCCCGCCGCCCGCGATACATATGTTCATTGCATGTTTCCAGTCCGTTCCGGCTCCGGGGAAATGAAAATCATCCGATAATCACGCAACAGGAGTCAACTGGCCTTCCGCAGCGGGCAATGCGCTGCCGAAGCCGGGCAATCAAAAGCTCTCACATTCGAGGCGGTTGCCCCCCTGACGTTTTGCTCGATAGAGGGCCCGATCGGCCGAGGCGATCAGCGAAACCGCATCCAGCGGGCCTTCCTTGACCGTGGAAAGGCCCAGGCTGACCGTGAGGTACGGTCCCGTGCTGCAGCGTTCGTGCAGAATCTGCAGATCTTCGATTGCCGCGCGCAGCCGTTCAGCGACCTCGGCCGCGCCTCGTGCGTCCGTGGCGGGCAGGATCGCCGCAAACTCTTCCCCGCCATACCGCGCGGCCAGGTCTCCTGCCCGGCAGACGGTCGCGGCCACCGCGGCTGCGACTTGCTTCAACGCCACGTCGCCCCCCTGATGGCCATACTGGTCGTTGTAGGCCTTAAAGCAGTCGATGTCAATCATAAGGAGAGACACCGGGCACCTTGTGCGGTCCGCGCGGCGCAATTCCGTGGCCAGCACCTCATCAAAGTGCCTGCGGTTGGCCAGGCCCGTCAGCGAATCTTCCAGTGTGAGCTGGTAGAGGCGCCTTTCCTCCGCGCGGCGCTCCAGATTTTCCGCGTACAACCGGTGGCTTTCCAGCATATTGACGCAATGCGTCAGCAAGATTGAGATCAGCTTCTGATAGACGTCCGGGATGTATCTCTCGTTTGAAATGCCCACAAAAAAGCCGATAATCCGGCGTTGTGTGCCCAGCGGGTGAATAAAGGTGCGCTTTTCGCGGGACAGTGCCGGAACGTTCACGGGTTTGTTCTGTGTAATCGCCCAACCCACAAAGTCATGCTCGATCTGGTGCTCGATCTCCTCCAGTAGTGTCGCTCTGTGAGCTTCCGGCCAGTGGGCGCCGAGCTTCCATTCCAGGCCCGTGGAATCAAACCAGGCCAGGCCCAATGCATTGAAATCGACCAAATCACTGACTGCGCGCAGAGTGACATCCACCACGTGGAAAGGGTAGCTTTCGTCGTCATGAGGGTTCTGGAGACTCAGCGCGGCGCCCGCGACGATATCCATCCCATCCAGAAGACGCCGTGTGGCAAGCCGCGCCTTATACTCTTCCGCATCCGCGCTGCCCTCTGGAGCAAACTGTTCTCTGGCATCGAGCGTCATGGATCTAACACTCCAAAAATGCCGGCCAGGTCGCGTACATGCGTTTCCCCTTCTTCGATGACCGCCTGCAAATCCTCGGGGCTGAGCTCCAGATAGTCCCATGCCTCCACGTGCATTGGCGGCACCTCCGTATCGCCGCTGCGGCCGACGCGCATCGCATTGGCCACCACTTCGGCCACATGGGCTATGCACAAGTCGGCATTGAGTTCACGGTTTGGTATCGGCCCGTGATGGCATCGCACGGCTTCGCGGTGGCTTGGCGGTATATTCCAGGTAGACAGCAGGGCTTCACCGGCGGCCGCATGCGTGAATCCGAACAGCTCGCGCTCCGTATCCGAGACCGGCCGGCATGATTGTGCGGCCAGGTCCAGCGCTTCGCGCATCCGTCTGGGCGCCTCAGAAAACATCACCAGGCGTCCGATGTCGTGCAAAAGCCCCATGACGAAAAACCGTTCGGTGTTGGCGCCCCCGCGAAACTTTCCGAGCATTCGCGCGACGGAGCCGCAGAACAGGCTGTGCAGCCAGAACTGGCTCATATTCACCACGCCGCGTAACGATCGATCAAAAACACTCATCACCGACGTTGCGAGCGCCAGCTCACAGAGTTCATTGGTTCCCACAATCGTCGTCGCGCGCGAGACGGTCTCCACCTGCCCCGGAAATCCGTAAAACGCGCTATTGACGATGCGCAGCAGCCGCGCCGTCAATCCGACATCTTTGCTGATGACGCTGGCGACATCTGTGGCGGAGCTCAGGGGATGATTCACGACCTGAATCAGCTCGTGATAAATCATCGGAAGTGAGCCGAGCGTGCCGACCGCCTTTACCATTTCCGCAGCAGTCCGGGCTCGCGATTCTCCTACCACGGAAACGGGTTCCGGCGAAGGACGCATCTCCGGCTTCTCCGGCGCCATCTCCTCCCGGGCGTACCGCAGGGTGACGTGGGGCAGCAACGCCTCAAAAAAAGGATGCGATAAGCACTCACGGTTCTGCGCAAAGGCCGCGAGCGCACGTTCCCGTCCCCGCTCCAGCGCCTCTTTGGAGACAGGTGCTGCGGGTGCGGCGTCCTGTTCCTCCTCAGAATTGCGAATATGCAGCAGAGAGATCCCCCAGAGTTGCAGCGCGCTGATGTGTTTCTCGGTCAATGTTGTTCCAGCGGGTATCAGGAGCTGCCCTCGGGGATTGGTGACGTCCCGATCCAGGGTCATGCCTGCCTTAACATCTCGACGGCTCATGCGGGGCATTTGAATGCAATTCTCCCTCATTGAATTACAAACGTGACGCGGCCGAGAGTCAACATTCGAGCCGCATATACCCCGCGAGCTGACCTGCGCTCCACGACGCATCAGCTCCGCCCCCGGGCACCAGTACGCGCGCTGAGGCGCACGTGACGCCCGTAATTCTCCGCCCGGACCGCCCTTCCAACGATCCCGTACCGGCCCACTGAACATCGTGTCCGGTTTTGCCATATTGTACATTCAATGCCATGTTATCTGCAATGGGCTGGATTTTCCGCGAGGTTGCGCCGGCCCGATCTCAAGCGATTTGACTTTGCTCTGCCGGGTTGAGTACTGTATGGCCGTCTGTTGTCGGGGTGTAGCGCAGCCCGGTTAGCGCGCCTCGTTCGGGACGAGGAGGCCGGAGGTTCAAATCCTCTCACCCCGACCATTAAAAACTAAACACCGCCGCTGGTTTTAGCGAACCATCGGCGGTTTTTAGTAACACGGGCCGCGTAAATCGTGTTGCATCAAAACCATAAAGGTTGGTAGCAAGAGACGGCCGGCACGGCAGGACTGCCCCGGCGGGGAACCATACTCGCGAACGGCCGCCTTCTGGGGCCGTGTTTTCTGCAGAGTTGCCGGCTTGACAATTGGGTACTGAAAATACAGAATATTTTGCGGTGCTATCGAGAATTGTATAGCCTGCCAGGGGGAGACGGTTTCGGGATCAGAGCGGGCGGTCTCAATCCACCAGAAGGAACGGAAAAGGCGGGTTGCGGTGTATTCCCGGGACAGGCTGGAGCGACAGGAGCGGCCGCGTGCGGATGCCTCGGGTTTATTCCAAATGAGTGGTTCGCGTGGTGAATTCAACGGAGAACACGAAGAAGCGTTCACACGAATTCGAGCAGCTTGTTCTTGAACATATGGACATGCTGTACGCGGTAGCGTTGCGCCTGACCCGCAATCCGGCCGATGCACAGGATCTCACACAGAACACGGTGGTCAAAGCCCTGCGCTTTCACGACAAGTTCCAGAAGGGCACCTATATAAAAGCGTGGCTCCTGACCATTCTCCGCAATACCTTCATCAACGAATACCGGCGCAAGGCGCGCCGGCCCGCCTTCGTCGAATTGTCCGGCGCGGAGCCTTCGCTGGATTCAGGACCGGACCCCGGCATCCGCTACGAGCCGCCGGATCGCTCGGGGACGGAGCTTCTCGAACTCCTGGATGACGAGGTGCGGCAGGCCGTGGAGACCCTTCCCACCGATTTCCGCCAGGCCGTGATCATGGCTGATCTGGAAGATATGTCATACAAGGAAATTGCGGAGGCGATGGATTGCCCCCTCGGCACGGTCATGTCGCGTTTGTACCGCGGCCGCAAGCTCTTGCGTGAAAGCCTGTATGACTACGCCAAAGAGTTACGCCTCGTCCGCAAAGGGAAAAACAAAAAGCGCTCGTAAGCGCTCAAACCACCCGCTCTTTTTGTCGAAGAGGCCGAAGAAGCGGCAAGCGCCGTCGCGAAACATTCATCCTCCGCTCCTTGGCCCTTGGATGCCGTTCTTAACACACTACGGTCTTACTTGACGTACCTTCGAAATCTTATGTCCGCTCGATTGCAGTGTCATTTTTCCGTCCTGGCCCTCCATTATATTTCTTCCTGCGGACGGTCGCTTTCTTTGTCCCCCGCTGGCGGGGGTGGCCACGCGGGCCCGCGTGGCCGGGGGTGGATTCTTCTATTTCCTCAACTACATCCTCAATGCGTAAGCGTACCTCGTCCAGGCGCTGCAGGACGTCCTCATTCTGTATTCGGAAGATGCGGTATCCTGCCAGAGAGAGTTCTTGGTCTCGTCGGCAGTCTCTTTCCTGATCCTCCTCGGTATCATGAGAGGTCCCGTCCACCTCAATCACGAGCTTGAGCTCAGTGCATATGAAGTCGACGATATATTGCAAGACCGGGCGTTGTCGGCGAAAAGGATAGCCTTTCATATTGCGAGCGCATAAAACGTATTTCCACAGGCTTGCCTCGGCTTTGGTCATGTTTTTGCGCAGTGTATGAGCTAGAGGGCGAAGCCTTCGGTTGTAGTGGCAATTTTGTTCGTCTTGCCTGTACATAGCGTTCTGATTATTTCAATATCTATTGCAGAGAGCAAATCGCGTCAAATGACGGCAAAAACAAAAGAGAACATTTTTTGCCATCAGAAGCTGAGAATCCACCCCCGGCCCGCGCGCATGCGCGCGGACCACCCCCGCCAGCGGGGGACACAAGATGTGCGTGTAATCAAATGCTTTTCAGAACAGCCCATCACTTCCAGTATCCGCTTTATCTTGTGGGCTTATACCCTATGAAATGGATCTGTGCGCTATCCATCAATGACGCCCGCCCGCTGTGCTCTCATTTCGCGAACTGAATCGGTGGATACAGCTCCATCTAGTACGTTTGATGCACTTACAACGCAAGTACCTCGATACGAACGTTCATGCTGCCCTCCCTTGTAGTGATTACGGTGTTTCTAGCACTCCCGGATACGTCCGTGGCGGTTTGCCCGAAAATGGAGCGCCAATTACTGGCGCATCAACTGTTATGCCATCACCCTGGTGGCGGCATGAAGATTTCCCGGCTATCTGGGTTTCGTGGCGGGATTTAATCTTCCCTCCGTTCTGCGGTACACTCTTCACCATCAGGTACAGATTGACAACGTAGAGGTGCGCAATGGCTATCCCAGTCCGAACGTGGCTTGCCATGCTGCTTGTTTTGCCTGTGCTTGCCACATGCGGGGCCCCAAAAACCCCGGAAACTCCTCAGCCTCCTTCCGTTCCCCCGGCGGCAGATACGCCGCCCGCCGTACCCGAGCCCGAGTCCCCTGCGCCAACTCCAGAACCACTGGCGTACCAGCCCGTCATCCTGGAGCCCGAGGCTGCCGAACTGCTCGACCAGGAAGGTTCGGGAAAGCTCTACCAGGCCGGCGAGCTGCTGGTGTGTGTCCTGGAAGGCACGCACCGGGAAATGGGATTTCAGCATGGGCGGCTCCTGGCCGGCAAGATTCAGCACATCACGAAAGAGGGCTACCTTCAGCGGGCCGTGTTCGATAACGGATATACGTTAGCGTATGCGGTCGAGCAATCCACCCGCATGGCCCGCCATTTCCCCCCGGAATATCTCGATGAACTCCACGGAATTCTCGACGGCCTGACGGCCGCGGGCGTCAGCGGCGTCACGTATGAAGAACTGCTGATCGCGGCCTGTGTAGCCGAGCTGCTGCATCATGCTCCAAATTCTCCTCCGGCGTGCTCAAACTTCGCCGTCTTTGGGCAGTGGACTCCCGACGGCCGCTTGCTGCACGGCCGAAACCTCGACTGGACCATCGGCAAAGGGGCGCAGGAAGACGCCGTCACCTTCATCTACCGCCCGGAGGGCGGGGTTCCTTTCATGATGCTCGCGTATGCGGGCGTGATCGGCGGGGTCAGCGGCATGAATGCTTCGCAGATCACCATCGGAGAGATGACCGTGTCATCGCCCGAAGAATCGTTCGACGGCATCCCGCTCCAGATCATCATGCGAATGGTGCTCGAGAAGGCCAAGACCCTCGATGAAGCGGTGGCACTGGTACAGCAGGGGCCGCGAACCCTGGGCTGGAACTTTGTGCTCGGCGACGGCAAGATTCCCGATGCCCGCGCGCTCGAAGTGGACCGAAATACCGTGGACGTGTTCACGCCCGGCGACCCGCATGAGACCCCTGAAATGGGACACCAGGCCCTCCCGGACGCTGTCCGGCGCACAAACCATCCCTGCGGCGAGACCCAGCAGCGAAAAGTAGTTCAGGCGCACGGGGCTGAAATCGGCCTGGATGGAAGCGACTGGGATGCGGTGAAGCCGATGGCGAAAGCGTTTCTCGCGCAGCAGAATACGTTCCACCGTTACCAGTGGCTCGGAGAACAGATTCAGGCCCGTCCCCACACGATCGATGTTTCGACCGCGCTCAGCCTCCTCTCCAACGGTCCGGTGGCAGCGAACAACACGCTGCATTCGTTTGTGTTTGATCCCGCGAACCAGACGGCGTATATCGCCAATGCTGCGGTGGCCCCGCCCGTCACGGCGTGGAAGACAGTGTATACCCGGCTCGACCTGTCACAGTGGTTTTAGAAAAATGCCCAATCGAGAAGAATTACGCCAGATTTACGAATCCACCCAGGTGCTCAAAAGACCTACCTACGGGATTGTGAGCGGCTACCACGAATTGCCGTATGTGGTCCTGGGCGAATCGTTTGAATCCGGCTACGACACCATGCGGGTACGCGGGACGATCCAGGTCTCGCCCCGTTTCTTGATTCGCCCCAGCCACCTTGAACCCAGCTACGCCGAGATCTTCGGCGAGGAAAATGTCGACGCACAGCTGATGGGAAGGGTCTTCGGTTTCCTGGGTTTTCGTGGACGTCCCGTGGAATGCAAGTCCGAGTACCTCGAGGTCAAACACCTTCGCCAGCCGCTGGACAGCCTGGTCGCGATCACGCGCGATGAATTCGACCGGTATGAAGACGTCACCACCGGACTGATCATCACACCTGATACCCGGTACTACCCCGTGTCCATCGAACGCTTTATCTCTACGGTACTCGAGGATGAATTCGGGGTTTGAGGAGGATTTCAGCGATGTGTAAAAAGATGAAAAGCGCCTACGAGCTGGCGATGGAGCGCCTCGAAAAGACGAGTGGGCCCGCCAAAAAGCTCAACGACGAGCAGCGTGCGGAAATCGCGCAGATTGAAAAGCTCTACGAAGCCCGGATCGCAGAGACCCGGCTCGATTTCGATCAAAAAGTAAGCGCAGCCGCTTCGGTGGTCGAACTGGAAGAACTGCAGCAGCAGTTGGGGCAGAAGATTTCGGAATTGGAGCAGGAACGGGACCAGAAAAAGGAAGCCGTTTGGGAAAAGGCCTGAGTTGGGGGTATGGACAAGCTGTCCGGGGGGCCGGTCGTTAAGCGTGCCGATCACGTTACGATGAGTGCCGGGAGAGAAACACCACAAGTTCGCCGTTCCGCGCGCAGTTGGGGCGCTCTGTTGGCAGTGTGCCTGCTCCTGGCGCTGCTGGCCGCTGTCGATTGCCGCCTCAAGCACACCAATGCTTCTATCGCCGGATTTCATCCGGCCGGCGCATCGTGCGTGCTTTTCTCGTCGGATTTTCCTTCATTCTGCGCGAAACTCGCGGGTACGGATGCAGCCACCCGCTTCTTGTCGGAGACCCCGAGGCCATTTGAAGCGTTCGAGCTCGCCGTGCGAAAAACCACCGGCGTGCGCCCCACGCCGTTACGCTGGGCCGCCTGGCTGGGCCCACGCTTCGTCTGGGCCCGCTGGGGCGGCACCCATGGGCTCTGCGCGCACCCGGGGCTGCTTCTCCGCGTTGTGCACTTTTGCCGTACCCTGTGGGGAGCTCGCCCCGATAAGGCTGGAGTCTACGCCTGTGCGGGGCACTTTTACGCGTGGCGTGACGGATTCCTGATCCTGTCATCCTCTCCCCAATACGTGCAGGCTGCTCTCGACGCGCCTCCGGCCGGGCACGTGCCCATCGCCAACGACAGCAGTCTGTGGCTTGTGTGGGAGGGCGGCGGCCTTCGCATACATCCCGAAGCCGATCTCCCCGTGGAAGGGTCTCTGAATATCGCTTTTCAGGCGGCAGACGCGCCCACGCAACCGGCGGCCTCCTGGCCCTCGAGTGCCCTCCTGACAATGAGCGCCCCCACGCCCGGGGATGCCCTGAAGGTCTGGAACGCCGCAATCCGCCCCGTCAAAACCTCCCCTGTCTATACCCGCATCGCGTCTCTCGCCGATTCCCTCTGGATGCAATGGTCGCTGGGGGAACTCGCCGCAGACTGGGCGGGCGAAGTCGGGGAATTCTCCGTGGCCTTGACAGATGTGGATACGACAGAAACGATCCCTGTGCCTGTCTGTGGCGTCAGGATGCGGGCAGGTTCGCAGGAAGCCCTGCAGAGCGAGCATCCGTGGCTGCCCGTCGTTGCCCCGCTTGCACCGATTGAATACGCCTGGGCGGGGCGTCAAGGGCATATCGCCACCGTCCTGGGTGAGCGGGCAGCCGTCTGCCTGGCCAGTGATGGCCCCTTCTGGCTTGCCACGAGCCAGCCGGCGCTCATGAA
>DAOSJS010000118.1:5012-10612 GCA_035367355.1 Candidatus Hydrogenedentota bacterium | reverse complement strand
CACGACCATGGACGAGTACCGCCGACACATCGAGAAGGATGCCGCACTGGCCCGGCGCTTCCAGACCATCCTGGTCGACGCGCCGTCCGTCGATCAGACCATCGAGATTATCCATGGTCTTCGCGACAAGTACGAGGCGCACCACCGCGTCAAGTTTTCCGATGAAGCCATTGTTGCTGCAGCCCGGCTGTCCAACCAGTACATCAGCGACCGGTTCCTGCCTGATAAAGCCGTGGACGTGATTGACGAGGCGGGGAGCCGCGCCCGGCTCCAGATAACCACCCGGCCCGCCGAACTCAAGCAGGTCGAGAAAGACATCGAGGTAGTGACCCAGGAGAAAGAAGCCGCCATCCGGAGCCAGGAATACGAACGTGCTGCCAAGCTGCGCGACCGCGAACGCCAGCTGATCGGCCAATTGGAAGAGAAGAAGCGCGAGTGGGAGAAAAAGCGCGATTCAGCCGAGATGGTAGTCACGGAGGAAGATATCGCGTATATCGTCTCCAAATGGACTGGGATCCCGCTGACGAAGCTCGAAGAAAACGAGTCGCACCGCCTGTTGCGCATGCGGGAAGAGCTGCGCAAATCGGTCGTGGGCCAGGAAGGCGCCATTGACAGCATTGCGCGGGCCATTCAGCGGGCGCGGGCAGGGCTCAAAAATGCGTCGCGCCCGGTGGGTTCTTTTCTGTTCCTGGGGCCGACGGGCGTGGGCAAGACGCTGCTTGCCAAGACCCTGGCTTCGTTCCTTTTCGGCAACGACGAGGCCTTGATCACGGTCGACATGTCCGAATACATGGAAAAATTTGCCGTGTCGCGCCTGGGCGGCGCTCCCCCCGGCTACGTCGGATACAACGAAGGCGGCCAGCTGACCGAGCAGGTGCGGAGACGGCCCTATTCGGTGGTATTGTTCGACGAGATCGAAAAGGCCCACCCCGATGTGTTTAATGTGCTGCTTCAGGTCCTCGAAGAAGGGCACATGACCGATTCGACCGGAAGAAAGGTCGACTTTCGCAACACGGTCGTAGTGATGACGAGCAACATTGGCACGCGCCGGATCGGGCGGAGTACGGCGGTGGGTTTCCAGCAGAGCTCGGCCGATGACGAGTTCAAGCATATGGAATCCCGGGTGATGGACGAGGTCAAGAAAGTCTTCAATCCCGAGTTCCTGAACCGGATCGACGAGATGATCGTGTTCCACCGGCTGGGTCACGCCGAAATGTGTCAGATTGTTGACATTCAAGTGGCGGAGGTGATAGAACGCCTGCGGGAAAAGTCGCTCGATCTGTCCCTCACTGAAAGTGCGCGAGAGTTCATTGTCCGGGTGGGCAGCGACGAGCAGTATGGCGCGCGGCCGCTCCGGCGAGCGGTACAGCATCATATCGAGGATCCGTTGTCCGAGTTGTTGTTGAAGGGGGAATTCGGCGCTGGAACCCGCATCGCGGTTCGGCCGTCGGAAACCGGCGACAGGCTGGTGTTTGAACCGGCCGGCACAGTGGCGGAAGGTGTAATCACTTGATGCGTCTTACCATCTACCCGGTTCTTGCCGTGGCCCTGGCGGTGTGTTTGGGCGCGGCGGCCCAGCCTGCGGACCTGACGGGGAAACCTATCGGAGAAATCCGTGTGCACGGCCTCGAGCGCATCAGCGAACAAGTGGTGCGCGCGCAGATCGAATCCCAACCCGGCGGCACCTACAGCCCGCGCGCCGTGGCGCGCGACCTGCGCCGCCTCTATGAGCTTGGCTATTTTGCCACCATCAAAGCGGATGCCGCCGTCGAAGCGAACAAGGTCGTGCTGACCTACGTCTTCGAGGAAAAGCGCGTGATCAGCGAGCTGCGGATTGTCGGCAACGATAAGGTGCGGACCCGGCATGTGCGGGCCGCCCTGACGTGGAGCGAAGGAGACACGTTTGACGAACAGGGCTATGCCGCCGAACGGCAAAGCGTGCTGGACCTGTATGAAAGCAAAGGGTTCCCCAACGCCCAGGTGAACTTCATTGTCGAAGAGGCCGGCCCCGGCCGCGTCAACGTCACCTGTGCGATCGAGGAGGGGCGGAAGGCACGCATCCGCAAGATTGCGTTTGATGGGAACACCGCGCTTTCCCGCCGCAAGCTGAAAAAACTCGTCAAAACCAAGCGTGCCTGGTGGTTCCTCGGAGGAAAATACGAGGAGGCCACGCTGGAATCCGACCTGGCGAACATCCTGGCGGAATACAAGAACTATGGGCGGCTTGAGGCGGATATCCCCGAAGTGGATTTCGCGTACGATGACTCGGGCAAACGGGTGGATCTCACAATCCACATCGAAGAAGGTCCGGAATATACCGTGTCCGCACTGGACACGGCCGGCAATGTCACGTTCGACGACGACGAGGTGATGCGCCTGCTTCAGGTCCAGGCGGGCGATGTGCATAACGCGGGGCAGGTCACTGCAGATGCCCAGCTTGTGCAGAAAGGTTACGAAGACAGCGGTTTTGTCACCGCATCCGTCGAGCCGCAAGTGACCTTGGATCGAGACGCCAAGACCACGCATATCATCCACCGTGTTCAGGAAGGCGACCTGAAGTACGTGGGCGAGATCAAAATCACCGGCAACACCGTGACGCAGGACGATGTGGTGCGGCGTGAGCTGATGCTGTATCCCGGAGAACGTTTTGACGGGACCATGCTGCGGGCCAGTGAACGCCGGCTTGACAACATCCAGTACTTCGATTCCGTTCGATTCACGCGCGAACCGATACCGGGCGATGACGTTTTCGAGAACCTGCTGGTGGATGTGGAAGAAGGAAAGACCGGCAACTTTGATTTCGGCCTGGGGTACAGCACAGAAGAGAAATTCGGGGTGTATTCGGAATTGCGGCTGCGCAATTTTGACCTGGCAAACTGGCCGCGTTTCAGCGGAGGAGGCCAACAGCTTCGGCTGCGCCTCAACGTCGGCGAACTTCGCAACCAGTACTACCTGGCATTCACTGACCCCGAGATCTTCGGTTACCCCCTGGCGTTCGGATTTGACGTTTTCGACGAATCGCGTGAGTATGAAACCGGCCTCAACTACAAAGAATCCAATCAGGGCCTGCAGCTGCGCCTCGGAAAACAGCTGTCCCCCTATGTGTCGGTTCGCACCGCTCTGCGGTACAGCGACGTGGACATCAACGATTACGGGTTCGTACTGAATCCTGAAATCCGCCGCTGGGGCGGGGATGTGACTGTGAGTTCCCTGTGGGGCATCAACCGCAACACCGTGGACCGCCGTTTTGATCCCAGCCGGGGCTCTGAGCACGACCTTGGATTTGAGTTCGCCGGATTCGGCGGTGACAACGAGTTCTACCGGATCGACCACGATTCGATATGGTATGTCCCCATCGACAAAGCCGAGAAATGGATCTTCTCCTTCCGGACCCGGGAAGGATGGGTTGAGGACTACGGCGACCCGGGCTACGTGCCCATTCAGTACCGGTATTTCGCGGGCGGTTCGTCAACCGTACGCGGGTTCGACTACCGCGAGATCGGCCCCACCGAACGGCGCTTTTTCTGGTTTGGGGACAAGGCGTATGTCGGCGGCAAACTGCGCGTTGTGCAAAACGCCGAAATCAAATACAAGATTACGGAAAACCTTCGTGTCTATTCGTTCCTCGACGCCGGCGGCGTGTGGCGTGACGCCAGTGATTTTGACCTGGGCGACATGAAATACAGCATCGGCGCCGGGTTGGGTTTCAATGTCCCGCGGCTTGGTCCCATCCGTCTCGATTACGGGATTCCGCTTAATCCCGATGCGGACCAGGGGAGCGGACGCCTGCATCTCCAGACGGGTCTGAAATTCTAGTTCCGTATTCGCGACGGTCCGGCGTCAGCCTGCCCTGGCGGCAGAGACGGCCTGGGCCGGAGTGACCATCCCGGGAGGGTCATGCCGTTTTTCAAAGAGGAGTTTTTCCCGGATGCGAATGGCGGTTTGCGGCGTTTCGAGCCGTAATGATATACTGCCGTTCCCGTGTGCTTAGCGCGCCGGCCTTGACGAGCTTGAACCTGAAACATCAAACAAATGATTACAGAGGGGATTTGGTGCCGTGAAATATCGTGCCATGATGCTGGGGTTGATTCTTGGAGTCACCATAACGGCGGCGTTGCTCCTGAATGGCCATGTGCTTGCGCAAGATGACGCGGGTGCTGCCTGGAAGATCGCGGTGGTCGACCGTAAGGCGGTCTTCACCGAATACAAAAAACAGCAGGACGAAATGAAGAAACTGCAGTCTCAACTCGATGGCATGCAGAAAGAACTGGATGAAATTTCCAAGCGCATTCAGGGTGCTAAAGACGCCTATACCGAAAACCGCGAAAAGATGTCCGAAGCGGAGCGCGATGCCGAAAAGAGCCGGATCCAGCAGGAATTTGTAAAATACGAGGCGGAACTCAAATCCCGCCAGGCGCAGATGGACGCCAAGACCGCCGCGCTTATCAAAGAGGTCAAAGGCGATATTGACGCGGCCATTGCCAAGTACGGGGAAGAGAACCGGTACCATCTGATTCTTGAAAGTGATTCCGATCCCCAGAGCCGCACCGCGGTGCTGTATTACCACTCAAAAATTGACATCACGCTTCAGATTCAACAGATTCTGAACGACGCCTACGCGAAGGGCCGTTAACCGATGACGTCCTGTGCGCCTGTCCGGGGGCATGTGCGGCAGGGACCACGGGTATGTGAATGAACGTGACAGTTGGCGAGATCGCAGCGCTGGTCGGCGGCTGCGTAATCGGAGACAAATCGGTTCGCCTTACGGGCGTAAACGGCATTCGCCAGGCTGGTGAAGGGGACCTTTCCTTCATCTCCAGTGCGCGATACATGCGGTATCTCGATGAATCCAGGGCCTCGGCGCTTCTGGTTCCACCGGCCATTGGCGAAGCCCGCATGCCGCTGATTCAGGTGGCGGAACCCTACGCGGCCTTCTTGAGCGTTCTCGACCGCTATCTGCCTGCCCGAGAAGGACATCCCCAGGGTATTCACCCCTCCGCGGCCATTGGCGAACACGTGGAACTCGGCCAGAACGTCGCCGTGGATGCCCATGTCACCGTCGCCGCGCATGCTGTGCTTGGCGATAACGTGTGCCTGCATGCGGGCGTGTACGTGGGGCCCGGGGCGCGAATCGGACCGGATACCGTCATCTACCCAAATGCCAGCATTTTGGCGGGGGTCCAGCTGGGCGCCCGCTGCATCATTCACAGTGGCGCGGTCATCGGCTCCGACGGATTTGGTTATGCCTCCGGCGCCGCCGGCCACCGGAAGATTCCCCAGGTTGGAAATGTTATACTCGGGGATGATGTGGAAGTGGGCGCCAACTCGGCCATCGACCGGGCGACTTTTGGAAGCACCGTCATCGGAAATGGCACAAAAATTGACAACCTGGTGCAGATCGGACACAATGTCGAGATGGGTTCTGCATGCATCGTCTGCGGCAACGCAGGCATTTCCGGCAGCGCCATTCTCGGCCATGGGGTGACCATCGCCGCCGGGGCCGGAGTGGCGGGCCATCTGGAAATTGGAGACGGAGCCGTCGTCGCCGGCCTGAGCGGCGTGACCAAATCGATTGAACCCGGCAAAGTGGTCTCCGGCTT
>DAOSJS010000118.1:0-5002 GCA_035367355.1 Candidatus Hydrogenedentota bacterium | reverse complement strand
ATTCTGGTGAGCATGCGCCATCTCCCCGAAGCCCTGCACGAGATTCGTGCCTTGAGGCGGCGGGTGGAGGAGTTGGAAAAACTGTCGAATGGAACGCCAAAAAACCATAGCTAAACCGTGTTCTTTCTCGGGCATTGGCCTGCACACCGGAAACCTGACCACACTCACGTTCAAACCCGCCGAACCGGGTAAGGGCGTCACCTTCTACCGCATCGACCTGCCCGAGCGCCCCGCCATCAAAGCCGACGTGGATTACGTGGTCGACGTGTCACGCGGCACGACCATTGGCCTCAATGGCGTCACCGTCCACACGGTGGAGCACGTGTTGTCGGCGATCGCCGGTGCGGGCGTCGATAACGTCGATATCGAGGTGGACGCCAATGAGACGCCGGTGGGCGACGGCAGCGCGCTGCCCTTCCTGAACACGTTGAAGGAAGCGGGGCTGGTCGAGCAGGACGCCCAGCGCGAATATGTCGAAATCAAGCAACCCGTGTATTTCAAATCGGATGACAAGACGCTGAGCGTGCTTCCCGCAGATGAGACGCGTCTTACCGTAACGATCGCGTACGACCACCCGGCGGTGGGCACGCAATACGCCTCGTACACCATCACGCCCGAAACCTATGAAAAGGAAATCGCGCCCGCGCGGACGTTCTGTTTTTTGCACGAAGTGCGGATGCTCAAAGATCAGGGCCTGATCAAGGGCGGCAACATTGAAAACGCCATCGTGATCAACGATGACGGGATTATTAACGATGACCTGCGTTTCCCCGACGAGTTTGTGCGCCACAAACTGGTGGATCTCCTGGGCGACCTGTTTCTGCTGGGCCGGCCCATCAAAGGGCACGTCATTGCGGTGAAATCCGGCCATCCGCTGCATGTGAATTTCTCGAAACAGGTCAAACGGGCCCTGCTCAACGGATATTCCTCCATCGACCCGAGTGTGGTGCGCAGCCAGGCGAAAACCCGGCCTGCGCTCGATGTCAGCACCATCATGCAGGTGCTCCCCCACCGGTTTCCGTTCCTTCTGGTTGATCGGATACTCTCGTACGATCCGTATAAACGGGTGGTGGGCATCAAGAATGTGACGGTGAACGAGCCGTTTTTCCAGGGCCACTGGCCGAACATGCCCATCATGCCGGGGGTGCTGATCATCGAATCCATGGCCCAGGTCAGCGCCATACTGTTGCTTGACGGCAGCGGATATGCGGGCAAGCTGGCCTACTTCATGGGGATCAGCAACGCGCGTTTCCGGCGCACGGTCGTGCCCGGCGACCAGCTGGTCATTGAATCGGAAATGCTTCAGCTCCGCCGCAATGCCTGCCGCGTGCGCGCCGTGGCCCGGATCGAAGACGATATCGCGGTAGAGGCCGAAATGTCGTTTGGCCTGACTGATGCCCCCTCCCAGGACGGGCAGATCCACCCGCGCAAATCCGTCTGAAGACTCCGCCGGGCTGACTGGCGAGCGCACCGCTCTGCACGGCGAGTGCGCTCCCTTTCAGAATGCACCCAACCGCAGACGCATTTGGGGACTCGTGCTGTGCGGCCGTCGGTCGGGGCTCCCCCCTCTTCTAACGGCGGTGGCGCGTCCGAAAAGGCCTCCGGGGGCGGCTCTGGCCAGCCGCTTCGACTTCTTCCTCGGGAAGCGGGTAATTCTCCCGGGGCCGGGCGAAGAAAGCCTCTTTGTCATCGCCTGGGTCGCCGGGCTGGTAGTCGAGCACGGCGGTTTCCCGTCTGGCCAGCATGGGGTTGGCGCTGAGGGGCGCCGGCACGATCTCCGGGCCCAAGTACTCGTCATAATCCACATGCTTCCGTGTTCGCTTACCACCCGGCTCGTCGGGCACCATGCTGTAGCCGATGATGTCACCCAAGTCGAGCAGGAGTGCCAGCGCCATGATCAGCAGCGACATGCAGATTTCCATGAAACTGGAATTGCGGAAATCGAAGAGCTTCGCGAACACCACGAAGAGCTGGTTCTGCGCCCGGTACGGCTCCGGGAGGGGGATGCCGGCCTTGGCGCCCAGATCTTTCAGGGCCGCCTGCAGTTCGCCCTGCAACGCCTCCACTCCCGCCAGATCCTGGGGCGATTTCACGAGCAATTCGTTTGCATGTTGCCTTGAGGACTGCACTTCGTCCAGTGCCCGCAGCTCGACTTCCGCTTCCTTCTGAAGCAGCGTCAATTTGTAGTCTTCGCTTTTCGCCTTGGGGCCGTAGCCTTCAGGGGCCTCCCGGATTCCGCGAATCTCGGATTCGAGTTCACCCTCTTGTTTGGCCACCTGTTTGAGGAGTTCGGTCTTTCGCGCCGAAAGTTTGGCGTCTACATCCGCCAGGTAGTCGGCATAGACCCGTTTCATCTGCGCGCTCGTGAAGTTGATGTAGAAGTCGCGGTTGGCGGCGCGGTAAAACACATCCATATTAAATGAGACGGAGATGAACGCGATGATCAAAAGCCCCAGGACGCCCGTCAGGTTGAGCCGCTTCTGCTCGTCAATAATCGCCACTTTCAGCGCAAACAGCATAAGACCTATGCCCACCGAGATCATAAGCGCAAGATAGGCGCAATCCCAGGTCACGTTTTCCGTGATCGGGATGGTGACGCTCGGTTCCGGAAGCACGGAAATGCTCAAGCTGATATAGGTCGTCACGATGGATGCAATCGTAAAGATGATCATCGCGATTACAATGACGAATTTGGTGTCTGGCATGGGTTTCTCCTCGCCGCATCTTCCGGGCAGGCACTCATCTGGCCGCGGGACACAACCCGCCCGCCTATGATCCCCGGACGCGGTGCGCGGTTCCGTTGTCGTGAGCTGCGGCCCCTGTCCACGTGCGCCCGCCGCGCTCACAAGGAAACATCATATCAGAAATGTCAGAAAATCGGGAATTCCGTGCCGGCGTCCGGCCGCATCAGGTCGTGCCCGGCCCAAACCGGGTCTCCACGTACCGGTCAATGATGTCGCGAAACTCGCTGGCCAGCTCCTCGGGCGTGCCTTTCAGGCTGGCCACCTTCTCCCCGTCCACGTACACCGGGCAGACCGGGCTTTCGCCTGAGCCGGGCAGGCTGATCCCGACGTTAGCAGCTTTGGATTCGCCGGGGCCATTGACGACGCAGCCCATGACGGCGAGTTTGAGGGTCTCCACGCCTTTGTAGCGTTTACGCCATTCGGGCATTCGCTCTTTGATGTGCGCCTCGGTCAGTTGAGCCAATTCCTGAAATGTGGTGCTGGTGGTCCGGCCGCAGCCCGGACAGGAGGTGATGCTCGGGGCGAATGCCCGCAGTTCCAACGCCTGCAAGATGTCGCAGCAGGCATAGACCTCTTCACGGCGGTCGCTGCCCGGGCGCGGAGTCAGGGAGACGCGGAGGGTGTCGCCGATGCCTTCGCACAGGAGAGGGGCCACAGCGGCTGCCGACCAGAGCAGCCCCTTGGACCCCATGCCCGCCTCAGTGAGCCCGAGATGCAGCGGCTGCTCCGTTTTCGATGACAATTCCCGGTACAGGTCAATAAGGTGCACGGGCGTGGATGTTTTGCACGAGATGATGATCTGGTCCCGGCGCAGGCCGGCCTCCAGGGCGAGCTCGGTGGACTCCAGGGCCGAGATAATCATGCAGGCGTTCATGACCTCATCCGAGGAGCGGCCCAGGCTCTTGTCGCTGTTTTCCTGCATTTTGCGCAGAACGAGTTCGGGATTCAGCGAACCGATGTTGACGCCGATCCGGACCGGTTTGCCGTGGTCAGCGGCGATCTTGCAGATGGTCTCGAAATTGGCGTCGCGGCTTGACCCTTTGCCTGTGTTGCCGGGGTTGATCCGGTACTTATCCAGGGCCTGGGCGCATTGCGGATGCTGGGCCAGGAGTTTGTGGCCATTGTAATGGAAATCGCCCACAATGGGCGTCGTATAGCCGGCATCCCGGATGCGCTGTACGATTTCTCCGGCCGCCTCCGCCGCTTTGGGGACATTGACCGTCATCCGGACCAGTTCCGAGCCCGCATCGGCCAATTCCATGATTTGTGTCGCGGTGGAGTCCACATCCGCCGTGTCGGTATTGGTCATGGATTGAACCACGACCGGTGCGCCGCCCCCCACCTGGACGTTGCCGACCATGACCCCGACGGTCTCGCGCCGTTTTGCCACTGCCATTGGTGATTGTCCTCTTGAAAATGCCAGTACCGGCCCTGGGAAAGTGCCTATCGCTTTCAACCGGATGGAATGCGCAGGTTTTCCGTGATCATAGCGCATCGCCGTGCCGGATGCGAACGCGGAGATGGCCGGTCAACAGTGACCCGGGGTACAGGGCAGGGCGGTTTCCTTCGAAATGCAGCCCTGGCAGCAGCCGCATTTCCGGTTCTCCTCGTGCGCCCCATTGACTTGGATCAGCCCGGTCAGACGGGTCATCCCTTCCTCCCAGGCAATACTGGCCGCGGCGCAGAGGTCGCGAGGACCGCCAGGAGCAGCCCCACTGAGAACGGCGCAAGCCGCCTGAAGCGCAAAAAGGTGTCTCAGCGCGACGGAGCTTTCGCTCCCGCCGGACGGATGAAATCGCTCCAGCAGCTCGTCCGGGGTCATGCGGATGATCTTCGCCGCGGCCGTCCCGGCCAGCACGGCCTCCAGCAGCCCTTCTGCGCCTGTTGTCCGGCCGCAGCTGCGCTTGTGAAGGGTATACGAGATCAGTCTGTCATCGGCATCGAGGACGAGTTCGATACGTTCGGTCACATCTGTACAGGGCATGGCTCGCTTCGCGCCTGTCAGGCGCTGTCTTGAGACAGTTTTTCAGTTTTGGCGGCGAACACGAAGTCGTTGAGTGTCAGGCCGTTCGCCTTGTGGGTCCACACCGTGACCACGACCTTGCCATAGGTCAGCCGCAGGTCCGGATGATGGTTCTGTTTCTGGGCCAGACGGGCCACGGCGTTGGTGAAATCGACCGCGTCTGGATAGTCATTAAACGTATATTCCCGCTCGAGATGGTGCTCATTGACCAGGCGCCACCGGTTATCGAGCTTTC
>DAOSJS010000117.1:9451-10675 GCA_035367355.1 Candidatus Hydrogenedentota bacterium | reverse complement strand
CCCGGCTCCGGCTCGTGGTATGCCGGCTTGTGCATGTGGGCGGAAATCGACAGGTCAACTCCCGTCCCGTTAAGCGCCTCGATGATCGGCAGGCGATAATCGTTCGGGCGCGAGGGCCTCAACGGGATGTGGCACAAGACCACCCGGAAAGCAGCCTGCCGGAAGGCGTCGCTCTTGACCTGTTCCGCCACCCACGCGGCTTCCTTTTCGAGATAGGGTTTGAAATTTGCCAGCCCGAAATATTCGTTGCTCTCGTCCAGCTTGTCTTCCCCGGTGTCCACCACGAGAAAATGTACGGGCCCCCAGGTGAAGGCGTGGTAGTAACCTCCGTCCGGCGAGTCAAAGTAGTCGAGCAAATGCCGCGCATACACTCCGCGCGCTTCGTGGTTGCCGCGCACAAACACGAACGGGCGGGCGCCTTCCAGCGGCCCGGTGGCCGGTGCGAGAAAGCGCCTGGTAACCTGCCCGTGGTCCTGGGCATGATTCAGCAAATCCCCGTTGAACACGAGGAAATCACATGGGGCCTGCCCGGCCAGCTCGTGAACCCGCGCCCACGTTTCCGCGGTCTCGTGTATATCGTTGAACACGGCAAAATCCACGCGGCCCGCCCCCGGAAGCGGCGGCGTGAATTGGCGCACGGCGTCTTCCACTTGATCGCCAAATTCCACCTTGTACGGCTCAAACAAGGTGATCTCCCGGGAACTCACGCGGTAATAACAGGGATGGCCGGGAGTCAGCCCGGTAAGGTGCATGCGGTGAATCAGGTCGTGCGCGTCAACGAGCCCGTGGTGGCTGTTCTGGACGCGGTTTCCCAGCTCCCGAGTCGGCCCGTAGTCCACCCGGCTCACGCAGGGTTTATCCGTGATCCACATCACCGTCGCCGCTTCAGGCGAGACATTTTGCAGATAGGGCCCCGCAACAATTTTCGGCGCCGGCGCAGCGGAAGTCTCCTGCCCGCGCGCGGGCAGGGCCATCGCGGCCGCGACTGCACCCGCAGTTTTCAAGAAGGTTCGGCGGCTTGCAGATTGATTCATCAGCTTGCTCCTTTTCCTGTTCCATACAACGCTTCAGGATCCTGCCGGTAGTACGCGCGAAACACGTCGTACAGTTCCGGATAGGCCTGTTTCAGTTCGCGGGGACACTCAAAAAAGCATTCGGTAACGACCGCAAAAAACTCGGCCGGATTGGTCGCGCCGTAGGGATCCAGCACGCTGGGCCGGCCAC
>DAOSJS010000117.1:0-9441 GCA_035367355.1 Candidatus Hydrogenedentota bacterium | reverse complement strand
CACGCTCGACGTCCCGGCACAGCGCATCGTAGGCTTTACTGAGCACCTGTCCCCAGCGCGGCTGGAGTGCGGCGGGCATGTCGGCCGGCAAGCCATCCGCGTCACTGTCCTGCAGATCCAGCTGGTGTGCAAATTCATGCAGGATGACGTTGTCTCCGTCATGCGGATGGCGAAATCCTTCGTGCACGGAATCCCAGGCGAGCACGATCACGCCACGCTGCCATGCCTCGCCCTCCCGCTCTTCTTCACCATGCACCACGAATACCTCATGGCTCTGGATCACCGTTTTTACCACGAACGCACCCGGATACACCAGGATGGTCACCAGCGATGGAAAATAGTCGGTATCGCGGTGCAGGAGCAGAACACAGGCCTGGCCCGCCACCGTGACCCGGATCTCATCGGTGATCTGAATCCCCCGGCAGCCTTCGAAATGTTTCTCCGCCAGAAATACCTGGACATGCTGCCGCAGTTCATCCCGGTCCTCTGCCGGAAGATGGCGGTAATACGGGACGTTCTTCTCGAGAATACCGGCCCAGGCTTCTGGAAATGGTTCTGCACGAAGCCGCCGGCGGCGGCGATTTTTAAAATAAGCAAACATGATCCCCTCGCAGTTGCGGCGCGATTGTCGAATCCGCATACTACCATCCGAATCGCCGCGCGTCGAAAGTGCCAAGCCCGGTCCGCGCAAACTGTTCACCAGGGCGCCCATCAACCATGCGAAATCTCAGCGATCCCAGCGGTATTCCACACATCGAGCGCGATATGGCCTTCCTGTGCGGCACCCTCGGCGCCCGCCTGGCCGGCTCTCCGGAAGAAGAGCGCGCCGCCGATTACATGGTCGACCGTTTTCGCGCCCTGGGCCTCACAAATCCCCGTAAACTCCCTTTTCCCTGTATGCGCTGGCTGCCCGGCGCCGCGGCGGTTCACATCGAGCCCGGCGGCCCGGTGCTCGCAGCGCAGCAAGTGGCACACTCCCCCGCCACACCGCCCGAGGGCGTCGAAGGCGAGCTGCTCTTCCTTGAACCCGTGGACTGGGAAAACGGGCTGCGTTGCGCAGAGCTCCATGGAAAAATCGGCCTGTTTCTGGGCGGGTATGGCGAATCCGAACGCGTCTTTCGGGAACTGCACCAGTCCCGGCTCGCGGCGCTGCTTTTTGTCGATACGCGCCTGCAGACCACCTGGCCGATCGCCAATGGAGTCGGCGAGCGGTTCAGGGAGCACATCACGAAGCCCATGGCCTATCTTTCGCTCATGGACGCTTACAAGCTTGCCCGGGCGCGTGTGGGGCGCGTCCGCCTTGTCTGCTCGGGGATCATGGCAGATGGCAGCTCCTGGAATGCCGTGGCCGAGCTCCCCGGCGGAGACCCTGACGGCCGCGTAATTGTCGTGAGCGGCCATCTCGATTCCGTCGCGATCGGCCAGGGCGCCGACGATAACGCGACGGGCATCGCGGCCACTCTCGAGTGCGCGCGCCGCCTGCAACAGGACCGGCACAGGCACACGCTGCGTTTCATCGGATTCGGCGCTGAAGAACAACTCTCCGTGGGTGCTGGCCGTTACGTCCGCGAGCAGGCCCTTGATCTCGATCGCATCGACTGGGCCTGCAACTTCGACAGTATCGGCGCCCATTTCGGACTGTCCGAGGTCATGTGTACCGGTACGCCCGAGATGGAAGCCTATGTCCGCAGTGTGGCCGACACGCGCCTCCAATACGGTACCGTCTGCGCGGATGTGTGCCCGTACCAGGACCAGTTCTGGTTTGCCGCACAGGGCATCCCCGGCGTCTGGTTCACCCGGAAGACTCACCTTCCCGGCTGCTGGTACCACCATTCTGAACACAACACTCTCGAGGTCGTGTCCTGCGAAGAAGTCGCCTGGGCCGCCGAGGCAGCCTGCACCCTTCTCTCCGAACTCGCCGATTCTGAGGCCTGGCCCTTCCCGCGCGCCATCGACCCGGCCATGCAGGCAAAGGTTGGCGGATACCTGCGCGAACTCTTTTGAGGCCATCCGTCTGGGCGTGCGGGACTGCACTTTTCGCCTGGCCGTGGGCAATATCTTCCGGCCTTCAACCCCTCTTCAAGAGCACGCCATTTTGTAAGTCTTGTAAACAATTAATTTACGCCGGAATGGCCGCAAAGGCATGAGTATTGCTTTCCCAACTGCCGGGATATTCTCTGGAGGGGGATCATGGACGTTGCTGCCACCAGGTTTCAGCTGGCCCGGGCGCTACCGGAGCGGAGCGCGCCACGCCGGGCAACCGCGCCCGGGGCATTCGAGGCGGCGCTTTCGGCTGCGTCTAAAGCCCCTTCTGTCCGCGGCGGAAAATCCATCCATACGGTGGCCGCGGGCGAATCTCTGTGGTCGATTTGCCGCACGCATCTCGGCAGCACCGGCAATCCGCCCAGTGCCGCCGCCGTGTCCGAGGCTGTTCAGCGGCTGGCTCGTGCCAACCGCATCGCCGATGCCGACTTCATCCTGCCCGGCCAGCAGCTCGACCTGTCAGTCTTGCGTGTAAGACAAGCCGTCAACACGCCCCTCGCGAGGCCTGTCCCGGGCGCCACGGCCAAAATCGTTCCGGCCGGCGCCGGCGGGCCCGCAATCGCCTCCAATTCCGTCGAAGAGGCCCTGTGGCGCGCCAAAAAGGCCGCCCTGCAGACCCGGGGCGCCGTTGCGGGACTCCTCAAGCCGGAATCCAGGGCGGAGGCGGACCAGGGCGCCGAGGCGCCTTTCAACGGGCTGCTGGGCGGCTCCGCATTCATCTCATCGGGTTTCGGGCTGCGCAAGGATCCCTTCACAGGACGCATGCAGCGCCACGATGGTATCGACATTGCCGCGGCGAAAGGCACGGAAGTCTTTGCCCTGCAGGAAGGCCGCGTGTTCTACAGCGGATGGCGGGGCGATTACGGGCGGCTGGTAATCGTCCATCATGAGGACGGCACCGAGACGCGCTACGGGCACCTTTCAGACCGCCTGGTCAAGCAAGGCGACACCGTGAAAGCAGGCGCCGTAATTGGCAAGGTGGGTTCGTCGGGCCGCTCCACAGGGCCGCATCTCCATTTTGAAGTGCGCCAGAACGCCCGGCCGATCAATCCGCTCCCCTACCTGCAGGACCGGCTACTCGATATAGCCCAGGTTTTCTAGTGCTTCGAGATCGTCCTCATTGAGGTGCGCTTCCTGGGGCTCGATTCGCGGCACCCGGGCGTCCCATTCGTCCAAGAGCGCGCGCAGGCGGGCCGCCTCCTCCGGCCGGTCGTCGTGGAGGTTCGTCAGCTCGTGCGGGTCGTTTCCAAGATGAAATAATTCGCAGCGCGGCCCGCCCACGATGAGTTTCCATACCCCATCGAGCACCGCCTGCCGTATCGGAGGCTGGCTGCCCATGAAAGCCGCGACTCCGGGCAGATTCGGAACGGCGCCGCCATACGTTTCGAATACCCGCACGCGAGGTCCGGACTCTTTATTCCGGAGCAGGTCCACTCCCTCCATTCCCGGAAACAGCTCCAGTCCTGCGAGGCCCAACAACGTCGGGCCGATGTCTATCGCCCGCGCAGGAAATGCCGTCCTGCCGGGCGCGATGCCCGGGCCGTAGATGAACAGCGGGATGCGAACTCCGGGCTGATACACGCGCCGGCCGTGACCCACATAGCCGTGTTCGTGCAGACTTTCCCCGTGATCCGCGATGAAGAGGATATACGCGTTCTCTTTTGGAAGGGCCTTCAACACCTGCTGAATCTGGCGATCGGTAAATGCCACCTCTGAATCGTACCGCGCGCGGGTCTGGGATACCTCATCCAGCTTGCGCAGCGGGACACCCCACGGGTGACACCGGTCATGAAACCGGTACGGGGCATGCGGGTCAGAATAGTGAAGCCAGCAGAACAACGGCCGGGCCGGGTCGCGCCGGGCAAGTGCGGCAAGCGCACGGCGGGTGACCTCATCTCCGGACCGCTCCGCTTTCAGCACCCCCCACCGCTTGGCCTTCATATCGTCGTCGTACTGCTCGAACCCGCGATCGAGGCCCGAAAGGTCCCGTTTCAGCGTCCAGTTGCTTTGAATGCAGATCGTCTGGTAGCCCGCGTCGCGAAACCGCTCCGTCACCAGTGGCACCGATGCGGGCATGGGCAATCCGTTTCGCGGCGTCGCCGTGCTTCGCGGATAGCGCGACGACAACATGGACCCGAACGACGGCGACGTCAGCGGAACTTCGCACACACAGTCGTCAAACACCAGCGATGTTTCCGCGAGGGCGTCGAGATGGGGGGAGGTAGGCCGTTCGTAGCCATACATGCCCAGGTGATCGGCACGCAGGGTGTCCACCGTGATAAAAAACACGTCCGGCGCCGCTGCCGCGGCCATAAACATCAATATCCCGACCATGGGCAGCTAATTGTTCTCAGCGGGCTGGGTCTCCGTTGTGTCCGCTTCCGGCGTTTCCGCCAGAGAATGCTCCACGCTAAATACGCACGTTGTGGACAAAGGCATTCCGCCGCCTTGCGGCCCTGACACCGAAATGACATTGCCTTTCACGTCGTAGGCCGTGAACTCCAGCGTGAAGGACCCGGGGGGCGCCATGAACGGCACATCCACCATCAGCGACCAGATCCCATCCCGCGCTTCCGCGTCCGGCGCGTTCCCGTCGTCTTTGAGGTCAAACCGCATGCGCCGGTCTTCCTGAACCACCGCGCATACTTTATCGACAATGGAAAAGCGGTCCCGTTCAACGGCCACGGTAATGACGGCCGAATCTCCCGGCTGCAGCCGGGCCGGTGTGATCGTCGCCGAAGACAGACGCGGCTGGCGCCTCTGGGCGTCGCATCCCAGGCCCGTTGCAATCAACAGAGTCAGCACAAGGACGCATCCAATTCGCTTCATTGCCTCTTCTCCAGCACTCTTTTGAAATCTGGCGCGGGCGCGCACTCTTGCCGGTGCAGCCGGCAGCTGTACTCCAGACTAGCGAAGCCGCGCGAAGTCTGTCAAACAAATGATCGAAACCAACGCGGCACAAACGTGACTGCCGCTGACGATGAGGCAGAACCGCGGGTTCCGCGCCCGGCGCTCGGGCGGGCAGCTCACACGGGCTCGGCACAATTGCGTATTGCGCCTCCAGAATCCATAATTCGAGCCTATGAACACTCACGAAGAGACGGTCTCGGCGCCCCCGCCCGCGTACACGACCCTCAAGGCCGTGGTCCGGTACGATGGCGCGCCGTATGCCGGCTGGCAGGTGCAGCCGAACGAAACCACGGTGCAGGGCTGCATCGAAACGGCACTCTCGCGGCTCGCCAACGGGCCCGTGCGCATCCACGGCGCCTCGCGCACCGATGCCGGCGTACACGCTTTCGGTCAGGTTTTCTCCTGGCAATGGCCCCGGGAAGCCTCGCTTGGCAGGCTCCAGCGGTCCTTGTGCAAAATGCTCGGACCGAGCCTTCGCATCGACTCCATTGAACATGCGCCCGGCGGGTTCCACGCCCGTAAGAGCGCCCATTCAAAACGCTACGCCTATGTGCTCCATCTGACGCGCCATCCCGATCCGTTTCTCCGCCGCTACGCCTGGGCCATCCCCTGGGAACTCGACCTGGCCCTGCTCGATTCCCTCGCCACGCGCATTACCGGGACGCACGATTTCGCGGGATTTCAGGGCGGAGGGAGCAGCTGCTGCCAGACCGTCAGGACGCTTTTCTCCGTAGCACGCCGCCCTGGACCGATCGCCGGCCCGCAGGGCCTGCCCGGCGTCTGGCATCTTGAACTCCATGGGGACGGGTTTCTGTACAAGATGGTCCGGAACCTCGCCGGAACGCTGGTGCACATTGCACGGGGGAACCTGCCCCCGGAGCATCTGGAAACGCTTCTCCACCGGCCCGGACCGTACCACGGGTATACGGCCCCGCCCCACGGCCTCTTTTTGATGGAAGTGCTGTATCCTGACTTCAAATAAGAAATGCGCCACGGTAAACACCGTAGCGCATCCTGAAAAAGAAGACCTCGTATTCAGCTTTTCCAGGCGACAGAATCACTTCGCCCCGATTCGTTCTCTACGCACGAAAAGCTCCAAGGTCTTATGCGGCGACCTCCGTGTCTGAAGTCGACCTTGACCTCCGTGTCTTGGCCATCACGCCCAGTATATCGGCGGTAGCTCCCGAAACTTTAGCGGCGCGGCGTTCGCGGTCAACACATTACGCTGACATCAAAACAGAGGAAAACCGCGGCCGGTGGGCAGCAAAAAAAAGGCGCCACAACTGGGACATTGCGGCGCACTCAAGGAGGGTAAGCATTCGTTGCCTGGGATGCGGGACAACACCCCGATGCAGCAGACAGCACATGGACTCAGGATTTCTGCCCGGATGCTTACGGCTTCAACTGTCGTCAATCACGGTATCGGCAGAACAGGTGCGAATCTTTAGTTTCCGGCCCGCATGCGTAGCTTCACACGCGGCGCTCTGCTACAATCGATTCGTTCCGTGGAGCTCGGGCAACCAACCAACGGGAGAGGCCATCCGGATGAAGGTTCTTGTAGTCGGCGCAAAAGGCCAGCTCGGGCGAGAACTCTGTCTCCTTTTTGGCGCTGACGCCGACGTGACCGGCGTCGATCTTCCGCAACTCGATATCACGGACCACGACAGTGTCGAAACGCTCGTCGCGGATACCGCGCCCGGGATCATTATCAACGCCGCGGCATATACCGACGTGGAAGGCGCCGAAGACAACCGCGAGCTCGCCTTTGCCGTCAACGAGACCGGTGCGCGCATTATTGCCGGCGCGGCGCGAAGAGCCGGCGTCCCGGTCGTGTACTACAGCACCGATTACGTTTTCTTCGGCGCCCAGGACGACGCGCTCGAGCCCAGCGACCCCATCATGCCGCGCGGCGTCTATGCCGAATCCAAGGCGGCCGGCGAAGAGGCCACCCGGAACGCCAATCCCGACCATTTCATCATCCGAACCGCGTGGCTGTACGGCCCCGGAGGCAACAATTTCGTCGAGAAGATCCTGCGGGCGGCCGCCACCCGCCCTGCGGTAAAAGTGGTGCAGGACGAGGTCGGTTCGCCGACCCACACCTTCGACGTCGCCGAGGCGACGCGGGCGCTCTGCGCTACCACGGCCTACGGCACCTACCACGCCGTCAACAGCGGCCAATGCTCGCGCTTTGAATTCACCCGGGAGATCTTCCGCCTCGCCGGCGTCGGCACGCCGCTCTGTCCCTGCACCGCCGACGAGTTCCCGATGAAGGCGCCCCGGCCCAGCTACTCGGTACTTTGCACGCGTAAACTCACCAGGGCATGCGGCTACGTGATGCGGCCCTGGCAGCAGGCCCTGGCTCACTATTTTCAGCGGAGGAAAGAAGCGGTATGACACGGATCGTCGTCACCGGCGGCGCGGGATTCATCGGCTCCAATTTCGTGCGCAACATGCTCGCCGCCTACCCCGAACTGCACATCGTCAACTTCGACAAGCTCACCTATGCCGGCAATCTCGATAACCTCAAAGATCTCGATCCCGCCCGGCATACCTTTGTTCAGGGCGACATCGCCGACAAGGCCGCCCTCCTCGACGCCATGACCGGCTGCGATGCCATCGTCAATTTCGCCGCCGGAAGCCATGTGGATCGCAGCATCATGGGCGCCGACGATTTCATCGACACCAACGTCACGGGCGTCTACAATATCTGCGAGGCCGCCCGGGAACTCGGCACCCCGCGCGTGCTGCTCGTATCCACCGATGAAATCTACGGCAGCATCGACGAAGGCTCGTTCACCGAGGAGGATCCTCCCCATCCGGGCAATCCCTACTCGGCAAGCAAAGCCGGCGGCGAGCTGATCGCCCTGGCCCACTTCAACACCTTCGGCACACCCATCATGATCACGCGCGGCTCCAACACCTACGGGCCCTACCAGTACCCCGAGAAGATCCTGCCTCTCTTCGTCACCAACGCCATCGACGAGCAGCCCCTCCCGCTCTACAGCGGAGGCGAAGACAACGTCCGCGACTGGCTGTATGTCGACGACCACTGCCGGGGCATCGACCTGGCGCTCCGCAAAGGCCTCCCCGGCCAGGTATACAACGTCGCCGGCGGCAACGAACGGCGAAACATCGTGCTGACCCGCAAGATCCTCGACCTCCTTGGCAAAAGCGAAGACCTGATCAAACTCGTCAAGGATCGCCCCGGCCACGATCGGCGCTATTCCATCAATGCCGAAAAACTCAGCGCCCTGGGCTGGGCGCCCCGCATGGACTGGGACGAAGGGATGGCGCTCACGGTCCAGTGGTACCGCGACAACGAGTGGTGGTGGCGCAAAATCAAGACGGGCGAGTTTCTGGAGTACTACCGGAAACAGTACCACGAACGGTAAGCCACCCCGCGATATTCTCCGCGCCTACATCCGGTCGGGTGCTGCGATGCCGAGCAATCCGAGGGCGTTCTGGATGGTTTGGCGCGTCGCCCGGCACAGTTGCGCGCGGGCTACCTGCTGCTCGCGCGTGGGCGCCGCGATCACCGGACATTCGTGGTAGAACGTTGTGAATGCCCGCGCCGTATCGAGGGCGTACTGGGCGATGGGGGCGCAGTTGCGCTGCACCACCGCGCCGGCCACCACCGACGGGAACGACGCCAGCTGCATCAACAGCGCCCACTCCACGGCGGTGTCGATCGGAAACGTCTCGTCCACGGTCTCAGGGCAATCGCCAAATTTCCGCAGGATCGACGCGATACGCGCACACGAATACTGCACATACGGGCCGGTATCGCCCGTAAACGACAAGGCGGATTCCCATTCGAACACGACGTTCTTGTTGGGGTTCACGCGCAGAATGGCGAAGCGCACCGCCGCGAGAGCCACCTGCTTGATAATGGCAGACCGCTCTTCAGGGCTCAGATCCCGGCACTGCTCCTCGACTTTTTCGGCAGCGCGCGACTCTGCTTCGTCCAGGAAGGCGGAGAGGAGCACGACCGTGCCTCTGCGCGTGGACATCTTCCCTTCCTTGAGCGTGATGTAGGCGTAATAAATGGGTTCAGGCGCGGTAAACCCCGCGGCGCCGAGGATCAAGGCCACCTGCTCCGCATAGAGCTTATGATCTTCCCCCAGGACAATCAGGTTGAGGTCCGCGCCGAGGCCCATCTTGTGAATGGTGTACGACAGGTCGCGGCAACCGTACATTGAGCTGCCGTTGGCGCGCATAAGCACAAAATACCGGCCTTCGTCGCGTTCGTGGCCCAGTTTCGCCAGATCGACCACTACGCGCTCATCTTCATCCGTGAACACGGCATCCTTTTCGCGCAATGCGGCGAGCACCTGCTCCAACCGTTCGTCGCGGAGGTAGTCGGATTCACGATCAAACACGTCGTAACGCGCACCAATGCGTTCGAGCACAGCCAGCTGGCCCCGGAGACAAAGCTCGGTAATTCGGTGGAACTTCTCCACCGTATCCGGATCCTTCTCCTCCATCTTG
>DAOSJS010000116.1:0-10834 GCA_035367355.1 Candidatus Hydrogenedentota bacterium | reverse complement strand
GTGCAGGTTTTCGATTTACCTAGAAAAATCCTCGTCGATGTGTTTAAAATCGGGGCAGGTATCGTGGGAGCCCGGAAACCACCCGAAAATAACGGTCATTAACCCAGGACAACATGGAAATCAAGATCACCAAAAGCGCGCGGGCCTGTTCCGAATGCGAGCGCCCCTTTGAGCATGGGGAAGAGATCTTCTCGCTCATCCGGCTGCAGGATCAGGCCTTCGTTCGTAACGATTACGATAAAACTCATTGGGGTCCGGAAAAAACGCAAGACGCCGTAGCGGTATGGTCCACCGCCTACGTGGACCCGAAGTATGAAGCACAGCAGCCCCCCGAGGTCTTTTCGCCGCTGCGGCAGGCTTTCTACGAGGCTGCGGAATCGAAGGATCGCGCGGAAATCGCAAAAGCGTATCTGGCAGCGCAACTGTTGCGAAGACAGAAAGTCTTCCGGCTGGTCAAGGAATTCGATTCTGACGAAGGGGATGTCCGCCTCGCTTTGTTTGCAGATCGCATCGGCAATCGTTTCATTGAGGTTGGCGACCCCAACTTGAGCTACCAGGAGCTCGAAACTGGGCGGCAGGCCCTGTTGCATCGGTTGCGGGAACTGGAAGCAGCCCAGGCCGGCGAAGAAACCGGCGCCGAGACCCAGACGGGCGAAGTAAAAACGGATTCCACGGAGATGGCACATGAGGCAGCAGGGTAAGAGACAATCACGCGGAGAAGACCAGGAGCCAGTCATCCAGCTCACCCGCGGTCAAATGGTGGGCGCGGTCTGCGCGCTGCTGGTTGGCGCCCTTGTATTCTACCTGTTGGGCGTCGTTACCTCTCGATTTGAACCGATGCTGACCGCCAATCAGGCGCAACAAGGCAACGCACAACTGCTTCCAGCCCCGGATGCCCCGGGAACCGATGCGAGTCGCGACGCGCCCGCACGGGAAGGCCGGCAGACCAGCCCCCGCAGGGACGCGCTCGCCCGGAAAGATAAAGCCGTACCGCCCCCCACCACGCAAACCGACGCAGATGCGCGCAGGCCCGTGCCAGCCGGCAGCGATGCCGCCCCGTTGAGCCGCGTCCCGGCACCTGGGGAAAACGCGAGCGCTCAACCGGAAATGCGGACCACCGTGACCGATATACCCGCCAGTTCCGCCGCAGACAAAGAGAGTCCCGCGTCAAGCCGGGGCCCAAAGCCTGTAAATTTACCTCCAGCGGCAACTTCTGAAAAATCCACTGCGCCTCCACCCGCACCCGCGCCAGCCCCTGCCGCTAAGGAGGCAGCCCCGGAGCCGCCCGTTCAAACCGCGGCGGCGCCAGACACCGCGCCGCCCAGAGACACGGCCGCCCCACCCGTTTCCATCGACAAGATCGAGCTGCCGCCCGAAAACCTTCCTCCAGCGGCGGCGGCTCCAGCCCAGACCCCCTTTTACAGCGTCCAATTGATCGCCTTTTCATCGGCAAATCGGGCCAAAGCAGATGCCTACGCCAAAGAAATTCGGGAAAACGCCGGACTTGATGTAGAATTGGAGATATCGACCGATGGAAAACTCATCCGACTCTATGTCGGACAGTATGCTACTCGAGACGACGCGGTGAAAGCGTGCCAGGAATTGAAAAAGCAGGAACGCTTCTCCCAGGCTTTCGTCCCTCAGGAGGCACGCAAGCCGAAGAACTAGGGGACGGAGCGGGGCATGGTAGCAAAAGGGAGCTGAGGGAGCGCCATGAAAGTGTCTGTAATTGGTCCGGGTGCGATGGGATGCCTGTTCGCGGCGCGGCTTGCGCATGCCGGAATCCAGACGACGCTAATCGATTACAAGCCTGATCGAGCCAAACGATTAAATGCGTCCGGCATCTGCGTGGAATCGGACACGGAGCCGCTGACGGCCACTCCGCTGGTCGCCACGGAAATTCCCGACGGCCAAGATCTGCTGATGGTGTTCGTGAAATCACATGTGACGCCCACGCTCACGCTGCCGGCAGGCGTGCCGGTGCTGACGCTTCAAAACGGCCTGGGGAATACCGAAACCCTGTGTTCCGCCGTAGGCAGCGCCAACGTCCTGGCCGGCGTGACCCACGAGGCGGCCATGCTCAACAGCGAAGGGCACGTCACGCACACGGCTGCCGCCCGTACCGTGTTTGGCTCCTGGACTTCCTGTCCGACGGATGCCGCGGAAAAAGCGATGGATGCTGCCGGGTTCCAGTGTGAGGTCACAGCGGCGCCGGGCCAGACACTCTGGGAAAAAGTGGCTGCGTCCAGCGCGATCTATCCTCTGACTGCCATGCTCAACATCCACAACGGCGCTTTGTTGGAGGTCCCCGAGGTGCGGCAGCTGATGCGCGACCTGGTCGTCGAAAGTGTCAAAGTCGCCTCTACGGAGGGATACCGGTTTCCGTACAGTCTCGTGGAAGAGGCCGAGGCTTCCTGCCAGAAATTCCCGCAGTGCATCTCCCCCATGCTGCAGGATATCCGGGCAGGCCGGCGCACAGAAATCGAGAGCCTTTGCGGCGAGATCGTTCGCAAGGCGCAGGTAGCGGCGTTGCCCGTACCGCGGACGCGGGTCATTTATCAGCTGATCCGGGGTATGGAATCCCGTTGAGCCCGCCGGAATTAAGCTACGACAGCCCGGAGACGTTCACATTCCGGCAGCGGATGCTGCTGACACTGGGCTGTCCTCTTCTTGCTGGCGCGTACAAGGCCTTGTGCGTGACATGCCGCCAGGAGCGGCGGGGCGAAGAGCTCTTTCAGCGTTCCCTCGCCTCCGGGCAGCATGTCTTTGTAGCCTTCTGGCACGAAACCCTTGGCCTGGCTGCCTGGCTGCACCGCAACACGGGGTTCCATACGCTGACCAGCTACAGTTTCGACGGTGAAGTGGCGGCACGCGTCGTTCGTTCCTTTGGCCTCTACGCCGTGCGGGGTTCATCTTCCCGGGGGGGCTACGAAGCCCTCAGGCAGATGCAGCGCGCGGTGGATAAAGTGCCCGCTGTCGGTTTCACTCTGGATGGACCCACGGGGCCGCGCAGAGTGGCTAAGCCAGGGGCAGCCATCCTGGCGATACGCACCGGGGTGCCCATTGTCCCACTGGCGCTCGCCGCGTCCTCATGCTGGCGCCTGCATTCCTGGGACCAGTTGATCATCCCCAAGCCGTTTGGCCGGATCCTGTCCATCTACGGCGACCCCATTCTCCCGCCGCCCAAGGGGGCGCCCAAAGCCATCGAGCAGCTCCGGTCTGAAGTGGAAAGGGCGCTCAACCGCCTTCACGCATCGCTTGAGGAAGAACTCGGGCAGGAATCCTGAGCGCCACTCTGAAGCTCGGCAAGCCTGCGGGCCCGCAGCTGGCCGCACGCCGCGTTAATGTCTCCCCCCCGCTCGCGCCGGAGCGTCGCATTTATTCCCGACGCTTCGAGCCGGGCCACGAACGCTTTGCAGACTTCAGGCGAGGAAGGTTCAAAGGAAAGGCCTTCCACACGATTGTACGGTATGAGATTCACGGACGCCCGCATCCCACGAATCAGCGCCGCCAGTTCCTGCGCATCCTTCACGGAATCATTTACGCCCTGCAGCAAGGTCCATTCGAAGGTCACCTGCCGTCCGGCCGTGCTGCCATACGCGCGCACCGCGTCCATCAACCGCGCCAGCGGATATTTCCGGTTCAGCGGGACCAGCCGGGAACGGAGCGCGTCGTTGGCCGCGTGCAGGGACACGCTCAAACGCACCTGCCACTTTTCCGCCGCAAACCGCTCAATACCCGGCACATCTCCCGCGGTCGAGACTGTGATTTTCCGGGCGCCGATATTCAAGCCGTCTTTCCGCATCAGCATGCGGATCGCCTTGGCCACGGCATCGTAATTGCGAAACGGCTCGCCCATGCCCATAAACACGATGTTTGGCGTGCGGCCCCCCATATCGCGGCCGCGCAGCAGATGCAGGGCCTGCTCCACAATCTCGCCCGGGCTCAGGCTGCGTACATAGCCCGACAGGCCGGTGGCGCAGAACACGCACCGGACCGCACAACCCACCTGCGATGAAAGACACAGCGTCAGCCGCTCACCCTCGGGAATCGCCACCGCTTCGACCGTTGTCCCATCGTGAAGCTCGAAGAGCTGCTTTCGAGTCGCTGCTCCGGCTTCGCTCGAGGCCAGGGTTTGCAGGGGGCGGATCTGAGGCAAAGTGATGCGTTCGCGCAATTCGTCGCGCATGCTTTTCGACAGGTCGGTCATTTTGTTCAGATCGAAGACTTGTTTCGCGTGGACCCAGCGAAAAAGCTGCCTCGCCTGATATACTTTGAGGTCGAGTGCTTCCGCCAGTTCATCCGGCAGAAGGTCGGTAATGTCTATCTTCACGGTACGCCCTCATGTTGTTGATGAAAATCCCCCGGCCCCAGCTCCGGGTTGTACACCATTTTCTGTTTCGCCAGGGAAAACCGCAGGGATAATCCCTGTTTTGGAAAAGCGGCTTCGAACACCGCGGGCACGCGCACGCCGTCCATCTCCGCATACTCGTCGCAGGTGACCCGCAGCAGCACATCGCCGTTTCTATCCAGCAGTTCACTTTCCCGCACTGCCCAATTGGGGCCATCCAGCGTGACTCGGCGTAAAAAACCGAATTTTTTGTCCACAAGCAGTGTCAGCCGGCTCGAGGGTTCCGCATGAGCGTCAACGACCCTGACCTTCCGATCGTGCAGTCTCCCCCAATTCTCCGGACAAAACAGTTCCCTCGCAATCGAATCTGCCGGCGCACGCCCCAGCATAGCGGCCGGATCCAATGCCATTCCGGGGACTTCCGCATCCAGCCGGCCATCCACTACGACCAGGCGAAGCCACTGCCCCGACATGCCGGTCGAGTCGTATCCACGCACCGCCAGGTCCCCCGGCGCGCGATAAAGTACCGTTACATTAAACTTGCGTTTGCCCACCAGTTCCGGTGCCGTGGCAATACACACGCCCTGCGCGCGGAACGACTTCAGCCGGGCTTGCGCCACAGCCAGCGCCTGGAGCGCCTCGCGAGCGTTCGGGCTCAACGGCGCGGAGCCGCGCCACAGCAGATTGCCCGGTGCGTGCGCACAGCCACACAGAGCGGCCAGTACAAAGGCTCCCCCGCTCCAGCACAGCAGCCGCTTCAACAGAGCACACCTCATCGCCATTGCTGCCTCACGCCAGGATTGCCTCGAGACCCGTGGTGGACTGTGCGCTGCGGTCCCAAAGACGCCGAATGTTCGCCAAAACCTGAAACCTTGAAACCGGAATCGCTGTGTGGTAGACTTTCGTCTCTGTGCACGCGGGCCGGATTATACCATTCATGACGTATCCGGAAAAGCGCGCGCGTTCGGACAAAAAAGCCTGCTGAGCGGCACGCCGAACCTGGATTCGGTCATCAACACGCCGCGGAAGCGCATCAGGGAGTAATGGCATGTCGCGAGTTTGTGATTACAGCGGAAAACGCCCCCAGGTCGGCAAACGCGTCGTGCGGCGCGGTAAGGCCAAGCGCGAGGGCGGTATCGGACAGAATGTCACCGGAATCTCCAAACGGCGCTGGAAGCCTAATCTTCAGAAGATCCGCATCGTCGACGAGAACGGCTGTATCCGCACCGTCCGTGTCTGCGCCCGCTACATCAAAGCCGGCAAATTCACGAAGTACGTCAAAACACGCGCGCAAAACACCGCCAAGTAGACGAACAAATCCAAGACCGCGCGCCGGGCATCCGGATGTCCGGTGCGTTTCCTTTTCATGACGCCGGGATGGCTTCAAGCCGCACTTCCCGGGCCACCACCTGCTCGGCAGACAGACGAAAGCCCGGGTAGGCTTCCCACGTGAGATGCCGGTACAACGGACCAATATCCCCCCGGTACGGAGCGAAGAACCGCACTACGCCTTCCGTTGGCCGCAGCACTTCAACATCGCCCACTCCCGGCACATTTTTGAGACGGTCAACGATGGCGCGCTTGCCCGCATCATCCAGGTGGCCCTTGACCGCGACCAGGACGCCCGACCCCGCCTCGCTCTGGGCGGCCGCAAGCACGGTCAGCGGCATGACCTCGTCTCGAATTCGGGCGCATGCGTCCTGCAACACTGTCACGGCGCCCCGTTCAAGCTCCCCGCTCAGAATTTTGGCGACAGACTTCAGGGTATACGCGCCGTCAGTCGCACCAACGACGCGCAACTCCATTTCCGCGCGATGTTCGAGAAGGTTCGAGCCCGTGGCCGCCAGTTCCGAGCGCAGGCTCACCCGGCCCGTCACGGCGGCATCAGCGGCATTCTCCCGCAACAGCGCACGGATCGCCTCATCGTCAGAGAGGCAGGCCAGCAGCGCGTCGGATTCGTATTCTTCCAGAAGGACATCGGCGCCGAATACGTTTTTGATGCCCGCCTCGGTGAGCACATCCACGATCGCATCCCCAGCTATGCCGTCGTGTGTGAGCGTGAGCCGCTCGGCACCGATCCCCCGCTCGGCAATCAACACAAGGATCCGTGCGCTTGTCACAACCCGCGGGAGCAACAGCGACGCGGCCTCGCTCCGGATAGCCCCTTCATCGAGACCCACCCGCAAAGTCACCACCGTCACGCCATCCTCGACCTCTGTGTCCAAACGGGTGAACGAGCGCACATAACGCCGCGGGTGTTCCAGCAGCTTTCTGAACACCCGGATATCGCCCCCCGGCGCATACTGCTGGAGGTATTCGCCCATTGCCGCGAGCAATCCGTTCTCATCGGCCTCGCGCACTGCTTCGGCGCCGGTACCTTCAGCGGTGCCTTCCACCCGGAGCGTGGCCCCTTCGGATGCCTCTCCGAGCGCATGAATCTGAGGAAAAGGCGCCATCAGCGCCAAGGTGAGCAGGATCATAAAAACAGCACCAGCACCATGCCAGGCGCGCCCTCTCAGCACACTCGGCTCGAGCGAATGGTGCCCGCGGAGTTGCTGCGTCGCGCCGCGCTGGGTCATTAAGCTTCCCTCAAACGCGCCCGGGATGCCATGAATTTTGCCGGACGTTTCCGCCTCACTCCGGCTTGGCCGGCTCGCGCCGTTGCGCGGGCGGGCGCATGGTGCAGCCGCCATTGAATTGAGCGCCTTCTTCAATGATCAGGCGCCGGGCCCGAATATCACCGGTCAGCCGCCCGGAGGACACCAGCCTCAAGATGCCGCCGGTCGCGACGTTTCCAAACACCTGTCCAGCGAGGATGATGCGCTTGCCTGCCATCGTGTCAGCATTGAGGCGTCCGGAAGTGCCGAGCTCCAGTTCCTCTGCGCATTCCATGCGCCCTTCCACCTGGCCGTCGACCCGGCAGGAGGTGGCGCGCACATTCCCTGAAACCAGCGCGCTCGCGCCGAGATACAGCCGCCCCTCCACGGTCACGTCACCCTCGACCCGCCCCGAGATCTCGGTCTCGGCGCCGCTCGTCATCGAGCCGTCGATGATGGCGCCTTCCGGCACGATCATTCGCTGCTGTTTCACAGATTTCGCGCGCCGGATTGCCAGATCGTCCGCCACAACCGCAGGCTCCTCACGGATCTCCACCACCGGCGAGCGATCCCGCGTGCCCCGGCTTGACGTCAACGCTTCCTGAAATGCCTGGTTCACCCGGCCAAAGAGTCCGCCCCGACCTTTGCCCGCTTCCGCCAGGCCTTCGTAGGTATCCGGCGCACCCTTCTCCTCATCCGGGGGATGCGTGCCGCGCTGCGTTGTGTCCTTCACGGGCTTCCATCCTTCTCTTGAACGGTTAGAAATACCCCAACCGGCCAGCCCGATCGGCAATCCAAGCCGATATGGTGAACTTCGGGCAATTGACCATCAAGACTTCTCTGAGTGTATCTTCCCTGCCCCCTGATTATCAATTTTGGGAGGCTCCAGCTGGAATGTGCGCCTGGCGGAAATGGCCAGCCGTTTTTCCTGTATACGGGCAGTCTGCTCGTGGGTTTCGATGGACATCCACGGCCTGTACGCACCGGACCCCGGACATCGCCCCCCAGCCTCTGCTGAGGGCAGTATAGCCTCTTCGGGCCGAATTTAAAAAGGAAGCGGATGGGGATTTTGGCCTGGTCAATGCCGGCGCGAACATGCCGCGCCTGGACGAGGCTGCCGGTATGCACAGTTCACGAGGGATTTGACCGCCACGGCATGCTGCTCTTCGCCCCGACTAAAAACACCGTGCCGGTTGTTGGGACATGATAAGACCGCATGCTAGAATGCGGCCATCACATAAAAAGACACAGCACCCCCCTGCGGCCTCACACAATTTTTCTTGAGGGAAGCGCGCAGGGCAGGCTGCAATACAACGAAAGGCAGGGGCCCATGGGTTCGCCTTTTCCAGATTGGATCAAACAGTCCTGGGCTTCGGGTGAAAGCTCGGAGTTCACCAAGTCAATTGTCTCCAGGCTCGGCCTCCACACCGTATGCCAGAGCGCCCGGTGCCCCAACCAGGGCGAATGCTGGGAGCGCCGCACGGCCACCTTCATGATCCTCGGCAACGTGTGCACGCGCAATTGCTCCTTCTGCTCGGTCCAGAGCGGCCATCCGGAAGCGCTCGACCCCGATGAGCCCGCGCGCGTAGCCGAAGCCGTCCGGGAGCTGAACATCAAACACGCCGTCATCACGTCCGTCACTCGCGACGACCTGCCCGACGGCGGTGCGGCGCACTTCGCGCGCACGGTCGAGGCCGTGCGCGCCGCCAACCCCGGGACTACCGTCGAAGTCCTGGTCCCGGATTTTCTGGGGGCTGAAGCACCGATCCGAACCGTGCTGGCCTCGGTACCGGAGGTATTCGGGCACAACATCGAGACGGTCGAACGCCTGTACGACAGCCTGCGCCGGCGCAAGATAGGGTACCGCGACGCCCTTCGGGTGCTGGGAACTGCCGCCGCGAACCAATCGGGAAGCATTGTGAAATCCGCGCTGATGGTTGGGCATGGTGAGACACCGGCCGAAGTGCGCAGCACGCTGGGCGATCTGCTCGCAGCCGGATGTGAGGCAGTCGCTATCGGGCAGTACCTGCGGCCCAGCCCCAGGCAGCGCCGTGTCACCGAATTCATTGCCCCTGAACAGTTTAACAAGTATGAAGCCATGGCTCGTGAGATGGGCTTCAAATTTGCAGTTGCGGGGCCGTTTGTGCGCAGTTCCTACCGTTCCGAGGAGCTGCTCCAGCGTCTCAACCCGGCTGAAACGGATGAATGAGGTGTCCGCGAAAACAGGGCTAAGGAGAAGGTTCGCATGTCGTACGAAGTAACCCTGCCGTCTCTGGGCGAAGACGCCGCCGATCTCGCCACCGTATCGCAGTGGCTGGTGAAAGAAGGCGACACCGTCGCGGAAGGCGACGATCTCGTCGAGATGACTACCGACAAAGCCGCATTTAACGTTCCCAGCCCCGTGGCAGGCACCGTGGCCGAGATTCTTGCAGCGGAGGGCCAGGAGGTCAGGGCCGGCGGCCTGCTCTGCATCCTGGAATGACGCTCCTGCGTTTGGCCCCAGATCATTAACCGCCGGCACAGCCCGGGGGCAGGGTTCAGTGCATCGCAAGTGACTTCAGGACAGCAGGGAGTCCCATTGATGAAGGGTACCCTGCTGGCACTGCGCTTTTTGCGCAGCTGCCCCGATGGATTGCCGCATTGAACTGAATCGCCGGTTTTAGGTACGCTATCATTGCTATCCGCGCCACGCGATGCTTCGCAGCCTCCTTGGCAGCCCCGCGGCGGGGATACCGGATGTGGCGCCTGCCTCTGTGTTCAAGCCATGGAGCTCCGCCAGAAAACGCGCAGTATGCCTGCCACGGCCATGGAAAGGTGACCAATATGCCTATCGGTGTTGGAGTAATCGGTGCGGGAGTCGTCGGAGGAGGCACGGTACAGACTCTGCTGACCCATCGCGACGTCATCAAGACCCGTGCCGGCGTCGATCTCGCCCTCGTCCATGTGGCCGACCTGGATACGTCCCGCCTGTCGGAATTTGACCTCAGCGGAGTCACTACGAGCAACGATGCTGCCCGGCTCATTGCCGACCCGAACGTCCAGATTGTGTGTGAGCTCATCGGCGGCCACGAACCCGCCCGGACGTTCATACTCAATGCGCTGAAAGCCGGTAAACATGTTGTGACGGCCAATAAGATGCTGCTGGCCAGCCACGGCCCGGAATTATGCCGGACCGCGATCGAGCATGGCGTGGAATTGCGGTATGAGGCCTCCGTAGCCGGCGGCATCCCGCTCATCCGGTCGATACGCGAGGGACTCGCCGCCGACCGCATCAAAGCCATTTACGGCATTCTCAACGGGACCTGCAACTACATCCTCAGCCGCATGACCGAAGACGGGCATGAATTTGACGAGGCGCTGCGCCAGGCTACCGCACTTGGATTCGCAGAAACCCCGCCCGATCTCGACATAGAAGGACACGACACCGCCCATAAATGCCAGATACTCACTTCCCTGTGCTTTTCGACGGAAGTGGATCTGGACGCGCTGTATGTCGAAGGCATCACCCGGATCACCCACGCCGACGTCGCGTACGCCGGCGACCTGGGCTACGCCATCAAACTCCTGGCCCTCATTCAAGATCAGGGAGACGGCATCGAGGCGCGAGTTCATCCAACCCTCGTACCGCACGGGCACCAGCTCGCCGCGGTGCGCAACGAATTCAACGCCGTGTACGTGGAAAGCGATGTGGCCGGCGCCACACTCTATTACGGCCGCGGCGCAGGCCGGTTTCCGACAGCCAGCGCGGTCGTCTCCGATGTAGTGAGCATAGCGCGCGGACTGGGCGCCCCCGCCGCGCCGCCGTTTGTGTATGCGGAGAAACGGCCCGTACTGGATATTGGCGCCACCACCTCCCGCTACTATCTTCGTCTGACCACGCTGGACA
>DAOSJS010000115.1:0-10920 GCA_035367355.1 Candidatus Hydrogenedentota bacterium | reverse complement strand
GAGCCGGGCCGCGATTTTCCCATCGTCGTTGGCGGGGCCCCCAAACCTGCGGAGGCGACGGTCATCCGGGTCGAAGCCGAGCCCACGGAGATGCGCCTGCAGATGACCCTCGCCGACGGGACCCTGCTGGAATCGCGACACTATTCCGCGCGCCGCGCCTGATCCGGCCGCCGCGGGAGTCTATTCGGCGCTGGATGGCGCGCCGAGCTGGCGCTCCATCCAGTCCGCCATGACCGCCACCTCGTCGCGGATGGTGGGCCAGGGATGCCCTCCGCCGGGTTTGATGATAAGTTCGGCCTGGCCGCCCGCGCGCTTGAGGGCGTCGAGCAGGGCCTGCGACTGCGACAGAGGCACCAGGGGATCGGCATCGCCGTGAATGAGCAGGCACGGCGGCGGCACCTCGCGTATTTGCCGGACCGGGGAGAGTTCTGCGGCCTTCGCGTGGATCTCCTCTTCGGAATGCCCCTCAAGGCCGCACCGGAAAAGCAGCGGGCCGATCTCCTTGAAGTCCGGCATCTGCCCGTCACCGTCCCAATTCAGGAAGTCGGTGGCCGGAAAGAAAACGGCGAGTGCCTGGATCCGGTCCTCCGGAGCAGCGGTGACCGCAGCCAGTGCGGCGAGATGGCCACCGGCAGAGGCGCCTACCATGCCAATGCGCTGGGGGTCGATGCCGTAGGCGGCCGCCTGGTCGCGCACGAACTTCAGCGCCATGCGGATGTGGGCGAGCATTTCCTCACCGGTAAAATGGGAGACGGAGCCGGGGCGTACCGCGAAGACGGTGAAACCGCGGGCGCAATGGAAATCGTACATGCCTACGCCCCAATGCTCGGCGAGTTTGTTCCGGTCGGAGTACCAGGCGCCGCTGACCACATCGATGATCGCGGCGCCGTTCTTTTCACCGCGCGGAACAAAGACATCCATGATGAGCCCGATGCCGTGGGCCTCGCCGTACACCACGTTTTGCGTATGCACAAACGGCGGACCCGCGGACTCGGCAGGCGCCGCGAGCTGGGTCAGAAATACCAGGCATGTGATCATTTCTACTTCTCCCCGGCGGTGAAGCCCGCGCGCGGCTACCCGTTCAGTTGGCAAACTCCCGCGCGATCTGTCCCAGCCATTGTGTGAGGCGTTCCTGGGTTTGTTCGGCCTGGCAGTCGACATCAAGGACGAGGCCGACGAATTCGCCATCAACGACGGCCCTGGAGCGCCGGAATGCGTAGCCGCTGGCCGGCCACGTGCCCACCACGGCGCCGCCCAGTTCCTGCACCTTGTTATACAGTTCGAGCATGGCGTCCGCAAAGCTGTTGGGGTAACCGCCCTGGTCGCCCAAACCGAAAAGGGCCACGTGTTTGCCTGAGAGATCGATATCGTCCATCTCCCAGATGAAATCGGCCCAGTCTTCCTGAAGAGACCCCTGACCGTAGGTGGGCACGCCGAAGATAATGGCGTCATACCGGTCGAAGATTTCCGGGTCAAAATCCTCGTGGATTTTGTGCAAATCAACGCTGCCGGGGTACTGCGCCTGGATCATCTCGGCGATCCGCTGGGTATTTCCGCTGGTGCTGCCGTAAAACAAGCCGATACTCATGAAAAATCGCTCCTTCTGACATGATCGCGGCACAAGCCGCAGGGTTTTTTAGTATACGAACAATCCCCGCGTGAAAAACATGTCTGAGGTCATCGGGAGCAGGGACGGCCTCTTCCTGACGCCTCCGGCGACGCGTGCTTGAATGCCGCCGACCTGACGGTCGGAGATCGCCTGTTTGACGGGCCCGCCGGGGCACTCTACAATTCAGACGTGGGAGGCTTGCGTGCGCCCGTGCCGCCGGAGCAGCCGGGAGACAAATACGGATGCATGATGGCAGCGTCAACCGCGGATAACAGCAACAATGGAAGAAGAACAAGACGATATCCTCCAGCGGCTTGAGTCCGTAATTGACTCGTGGACCACGGAAGTCGACGAGGCTCAGCGGCGTCTTGCCGAGCAACTCGCGGAAACGCGCGGCCGTCTCCAGAATCACGCGGAGACCGCGACCGAATCGCTGCAGTTCGACATTGACTCCAATTTCGCCATCCTGCAGCGGCTTCTGGAAGACTGCCGGGAAGCCGTGCGCGACGCATTCAGCCGCCTCGACGTGCTCGAAGCCGAAGTCCAGCAGCTGAAAGACGAGGTAGCCGAACTCCGTGAATCCAAAGAGGCGGCGCCTGCGCCCGAACTCAAAAGCGAGCCCGAGAGCCCCAAGCCCATGGCATGGCGGCGTACGCGCAAGGTGACGATTCAGCCCTTTGACGAAACCGGCGCGCCGCGCCGCATGGGGCAGATCCTGGTTGATGCGGGTCTCATCACAGCGGAACAGCTGGAGACCGCGGTGGCGCTGCAACAGGAATCGCCCGGGCGCAAGCTGGGCTCAATCCTGGTGGAGCAGGGCTACACGGGCGAAGACGTTATCCCGCAGGTGCTGGCCCGCCAGCTTCGGCTGCGCTACATCCGCCTTCGGGAAGGAGCATTTGATCCCCGGGCGGTGTCGCTGATCCCCGGGGACCTCGCGGAGAAGCATGCATGCATTCCCGTGCGGGCGACGAAAGACACCCTCGCGCTCGCCATGGCGAATCCCCTGGACATTATCGCGATTGAGGACGTTGAAAAGGCCTCCGGAAGGCGGGTCCAGCCGATTATCGCCCGCGAGTCGGAGGTTCTTGCGGCGATTGCTCAATGGTACGAGGCGGAAGAAGGGAGCGGCGCGGACTCCTGACGCTCACGGCGTGCCGAAGTGCGTTTTCAGGAAGTCGAGGCTTTTGCGATTGCTCCACTGGTGCCCCCCCTCGAAGAAATCGCTCTCCAGATTGCCGGATGCCCCCAGGACGGCGTAGGTCTTTTCCAGCGCGGCGTAGGCGCGCCGGGTTGCGTCGATGGGGAAAATGGTGTCCTCGTCGCCGCTGATGATGAGCACGGGCCGGGGGGCGATGAGTGCGGCCACGTCGCTCATTTCACCCACCTGCATGATGCCGGGGACACAGTTGCAGATGCAGTGATGGATGGTGAAAATCGAGTCGCGGAACGTGCAGTAATATCCCGCTATCATCGCCAGCCGGATGCGCTCATCGCGCGCGGCGAGAAAGAGGGTGGTCGTGCCGCCGCCGGAAAGGCCGGCCGCGCCGATACGGTCGGGGTCGACGTTATCCTGTGTCTGGAGAAAATCGACGACGCGCATGGCGTCCCAGGTTCGAAGCCCGACCGGCGTCATGCCCAGTAGAAACGCGTCCATGGTGACGCGGTGGCAGCTGTGGGGTGTCTCGTGGCGCGTCTCGTTCCATCCGCGCTGCACGATTGCGGCGGAGACGTAGCCGGCTTCGGCGAATTTTACGGCGTAGTCGAGTTCGTGTTCGCGGCTTTTCTGACGTTCCTGATCGGTGCCTTCGTCAATATACGGCAGAATGCCGGAATGGCCGTGGAGGCAGATCATCGCGGGCCGCTTGCCGGCGCTGTTTTTGGGGACGAAGTAATACACGGGCACCCAGTAGTCCGCTTCGGATTGCACATAGATTTTCTGGCGGGTGAAGAGGGCGGTTTCCATTTTTTCATCCGTCCATTCGACGTTCAGGGGCACGGGTTCGGGGTTTCTTCCGAGCAGTCTGAGGAATTCAGGTTCGAACGCGCGCCGCCAGGCGTCGTGTTCCCCGCTGGATGAGGCGTTCCATGGCAGCGCGGGGGTGGTGGCGTCGGCGGCCTGCTGGAAATAGTCGTAGATGAGGCTGTTGCGCTCTCCTGGGGTTTCCTGGGTGTTTTCGGCCCCAGCCAGCACCAGCAAGGCAATGGCGACGAAGTACATGGCGTTTTCTCCCGCGCGGAGTGCGGCCGCGGAACCGTGCGGCGCACGCGCACATTCATGTGGTGTGAGCGCCACGTCTGCGGCGGCGCCTGCAACCGTATGGACACGGGACTGACGAGTCCTGGTTGCCCGGTGTGCCCGTGTTTCAAGGCACTATACCGAAGGCGGCCTGGGAAGACAAAGGCCGGCCGTACCGTGGCAGAGGCTGGCGGGTTTGTTCTGAATTCTCTTTGATTTGACGGGCGGTTCTGCTATCATGAGTTGCCCGGGGAAACGGAATCAGACACAAGGCCTTATAATATGAGGGTTTATGGCTGTCCTCGGGGATGGATCCCAGTGTAAAAGAAGGGTGCAACTGTGTTTGGATTCTTGAATTTTCTTCCGGGGCTGTTCTCCCATGACATGGGCATCGACCTCGGCACAGCAAATACCCTGGTATATGTGAAGGGCCAGGGGATCGTCCTGAGTGAGCCTTCCGTGGTGGCCGTCAACAAGGACACGGGGCGCGTGCGGGCCGTCGGCAACGAGGGCAAAAACATGATCGGCCGCACCCCGGGCAACATCGTGGCCATTCGCCCGATGAAGGACGGCGTCATCGCGGACTTTGAGATCACGGAGGCGATGCTCCGCTATTTCATTCAGAAGGTGCACAACCGGCGCCGTCTGGCCTGGCCGCGGGTGGCGGTCTGCGTGCCGTCGGGTATCACGGCGGTCGAGAAGCGCGCAGTCACCGAAAGCGCGATGCAGGCGGGCGCAAAGAAGGTGTTTACGATCGAGGAGCCCATGGCGGCGGCGATCGGCGCCGGCCTGCCAGTGCAGGAGCCTCAGGGCTGCATGATCGTCGACATCGGCGGCGGCACCACCGAAGTGGCCGTGATCGCGCTGGGCGGCATCGTGTTCTGCAAGTCGGTCCGCGTGGCGGGCGACGAAATGGACCAGGCGATCATCCAGCATTTGAAGCGCACCTACAACATGATGGTGGGCGAGCGGACGTCGGAAGAGATCAAGATCACCATTGGTTCGGCATTTCCGCTGAAAAACGAGCTGGAGATGCAGGTCAAGGGCCGCGACCAGGTGATGGGCCTGCCTAAGATACTGACCATCACTTCGGAAGAGATCCGGGATGCATTGCGCGAGCCGGTCGGGGCGATTGTCGATGCCGTGCGCGTGACGCTGGAGCGCACGCCGCCGGAGCTGTCCGCGGACATCGTGGATCGCGGCGTGGTCCTGGCGGGCGGCGGTGCGCTGTTGCGCGGGCTGGATCAGCTGCTTTCGAAGGAGACGGGCCTGCACGTGAGCGTGGCGGAAGATCCTCTGACGGCCGTGGTGCTGGGGACGGGCAAATACCTCGAAGGGTTGAAGAGTTTTCAGGACGAGGAGCTCTGAGCCATCGGCTTGACCGCACACAGCGCTGCTGGCCCGGCTTCCGCAATGACCGGTTTGGATGACGACGCTTGAGCTTGAAGCGACGCATACGCGAGCACCGTCCCATCATCATTCTTGCCGTGCTGGTGGTGCTCTGTTTATCTTCGCTGGCCGTGGGCAAGCGAGGCTCACTGGTGACCCGCGTCGTTCGCAACGCGATATCGGTGGCGTCGCATCCCTTCTGGCTGGCCCTCGATTTTGTTGAAGAATCCTACGATTATACCGCCGCCTTCGTGCTGGACTACCACCGCCATTACCGGGAAGCGCAGCGTCTTCAGGCTGAGTTTGCCGAGGCCACACAGCGCCTTTCGGAGTTCAAGGAGCTGAAGGCGGAGCGGGAACGGCTTCGCACGATGCTGGACTTTGAGCGCTCCGAGACCGTGGCCACGCTGCTGCCGGCGAAGATCATCTCTCGAACCCTGGGGGCGTTCACGATCGACCGGGGCCGCATGCACGACGTGGCGCCCGCCATGTGCGTGCTTGCGCCGGATGGCGCGGTGGTGGGCGTGGTCTCGGAAGTCAGCCCGTTTAACGCGACCGTCTTGACCCTTCACAATCCCGATTGCAAGATAGGGGCGTTGATCGAACGGAATCGCGTTCGGGGGATCGTGCGCGGCACGGGGCAGGTGGCCGAAGCCCTGTGCGAGATGGAATACATCGATATGAAGGATCAGATAGGCAACGGCGACCGGGTGTTGACGATGGGTTCGGGGATGTACCCGGCAGGACGCCCGATTGGCACGGTAATCGGTGTGGAGGCAGGCAAGACGCTGCAGAAAAAAGCGCGGGTGCTTCCCGATGCCAACCTGCAGAGCCTTGATGAGGTGTTTGTGATCACCCAGGCGTTGATTCCGGCGGATGAAATGCGCGGCCAGCCGCGGCCGCAGGGCGCGGTGTCGCGGGCCTATCCCATGCCGGACGAGCGGCCTCCGCAGGAGCGGTACGCACCGTAAAATGATACGCAAAAATATCATATGGGTCGTGTTGGTCATTGCGACGGCGCTGATTCAGACGACGTGGCTGGCGGAGGAGAATTTCCGGGTGATGGGGGTCTCTCCGAACCTGGTGCTCCTGGTGGTGATCTACTTTGCAATCACAGAGGGCGAAGAACGGGCGATGTTTACGGGAGTGCTGGGCGGGCTGTTTCAGGATGTGGGCAGCGACAGCGTGCTGGGCCATCACATCCTGTGCTATGTGGTGGTGGGGTTTCTGACGGGGCGGATTGCCGTGCGGCTGATCACGCAGCATCCGGCCGTGAAGGTGGGGCTGGTGTGCATTGCCGGGACCGTGGACGGCATCCTGTATTCCGGCATCGCATCGGTGCAGAACGCCCAGTGGATGGTGTTTTCGGATCTGAAGCGGATCGTTGTGCCGGCAACCCTGTACACCGCCCTGCTGACCCCCGTGGTATTCTTTCTGATGGATCGCCTGTTCCACCGCTTTTTCGCGGCGCAAACGTAGGTAACGCACGATGCTGGTAGAACGAGACAAGCCGAAGCGGTTTGAGGGGGCGCCCGGGCGCCTGCGGCTGCTGATGCTTGGCCTCCTGGGGGCGTATTCCCTGCTCGCGCTGCGCCTGTGGGATTTGCAGATCATTCACGGCGACGAATATGCCGAGGCCTCCAACGAGAACCGGCTGCACTTCGAACGCCTGGAAGCGCCGCGCGGCATAATCTACGGCCGCACGGAAGATGTGGTGCTGGCCGACACCCAGCCCGCCTGCGACATCATGTTCGTGCCCGCTGATTGCCGGGAGGCCGATCGGGAACGGGTGGCGCGCCGGCTGGCGCACCTGCTGGCGATCAACCCCGACAACCTGCTGGCACGGATCGACCAGTATCGTAAAAAGCCGTTTACGCAATTGCCGGTCAAGCAGAATGTCTCGAAGACGGAGCTGGCGCGGGTTGAGGAATACTCGTTCGAGCTGCCGGGGGTCTACACCACGGTGCGCCCCTTGCGGCGGTATCACTACGGAGAGGTGGCGGGGCAGGTCCTGGGCTACATCGGTGAGATCAGCCGCGAGGAGATCAAAGCACGGGGTCAGGCGTTCAAAATGGGCGACCTGATTGGCCGGATGGGCGTGGAACAGATGTATGATCCCATCCTCCGGGGGCGCGACGGCCAGCTTTGCGTTGTCATTTATAACCAGAGCGAGCCCCAGCTGCGCACGGACGAACTGGGCCGGCCCGTCGTGCAGACAGACAGCCTGGGCCGGCGTCTGCACCAGGAGCTGGAGTTCAGCCGGGATCCCGTTCCGGGTAAGGCGCTGTCCCTCACCCTCGATATCGGGCTCCAGGCGAAATGCGAAGAACTGCTGGGTACGGAGCGCGGGGCTATCGTTGTGCTCGCGGCCGACACCGGGGAGGTGCTCGCCATCGCGAGCACACCGCGCTATGACCCGGGAGTGTTCGTGCGTACCGGCTACGGGCATGAACGGAAAGCGCTGCTCGATGCGCGGCCCAGCCCGATGCGAAACCGGGCGTTCCAGGAACATTTTGCCCCCGGCTCGATTTTTAAGGTGGCGATGGCCATCGCCGGGCTTGAGGAAGGAGTGATCAGCGAGCACACCACGATTGGCTGCGATGGCTATTTCTATCTGCCCGGCGTCAGCCGCCCGTGGAAATGCTGGCGGCACAAGTACGGCGGGCATGGGCGCCCGGCTGTTGTGGACGCGCTGGCGTACTCGTGTGACGAATATTTCTATAATGTCGGGATCAAGCTGGGGATCGACAACATCAACAAATGGTCGGAGATGCTCGGTCTGGGCGTTGTGACGGGGCTGGACGTGCCTCCCGGTTCGGAAGAGAAGGGGCTGGTGCCGTCCATGGAGTGGAAGAAGGCGGCCTTTGCGAGTGCAGCCGACCCGTCGGAACGCAAATGGTATCCCGGCGAGACGGTTAACGTGGCCATTGGCCAGGGCCAGGTGACGGTGACGCCGCTGCAGGCGGCCGTGATGATGGCGGCGGTCGTGAATGGCGGCCACCGGGTCCGGCCCTACCTGAACAAATCGCTCGGCCCGAGCCTGACTCCGCTGCCCATCAGCGACAAGACGCTCGAGGTGGTGACGCGGGGCTTGCGCAAATGCGTCGAAAAGACCGAACGGCCGAGCGCGGGTACGGGGATCGAGGCGCGGGTGCCGGGCATGATCGTGCTGGGCAAGACCGGCACGGCCCAGGTGGTGCGCTTCAAGCATTACGATAATGAGTTGGACATCCCGTACAACGAACGCGATCATGCCTGGTTCGTGGCAGGCGTGCCGGAAGAAGAGCCGCCCATCGCCATCAGCGTGCTGATCGAGCATGGTCTTCATGGGAGTTCAGCCGCGGCGCCGATCGCCAAGCAGATCATCGAATATTTTTACTCGCACCTGCCGGCGGATCTGCGTCTGGCCAAAGCCGCGGAGGACGGGCCATGAGCCAGATAGCGCGCGATTTGAACCTGATGGATTCACACATCCGCATTGTCAATTGGCGCAATCTGCGGCATCTGGACTGGGTTCTGGTGGTTCTGGTGGGGGCGTTGGCGTATATGGGCCTGTCGAACATGTACAGCGCCAGTTATGGATATGAAGGCGCGGAATCGACCTCGCATTTCGCCCGCCAGGCCCTGTTTCTGGGGGTGGGGAGTCTGTTGGCATTGGCCCTCGTTTGCGTTGACTACCGGTTTTTGGTGGCGCTGGCCCCGGTGTGGTATGGATTGGCGCTTCTGGCGCTTCTGGCGGTACTGACAGTGGGGCTCACGGTGAAAGGCGGCCGGAGCTGGTTCCGGCTCGGGGCCTTCAGCCTCCAGCCGTCGGAATATGCGAAACTGGCCACTATTTTCATGCTGGCCTGGTATCTGTCGCGGACAGGCCCGCGGATCCAGAAATTTCAATATCTCATCCTGGCGTTTATAGTTGCGGCAGTCCCGAGCGCGCTCATCGCGGCGCAATCGGATGCCGGCACGGCACTCACCTACGTGCCCGTGGTTTTCGCCATGGTCTTCGTGGCGGGCTGCCGGAAGCGGCATCTTGCGGCGATTATCCTTGTGGGGGCGGCGCTGGCGCCGGTGGCGTGGATGCATATGCAGCCCTATCAGCGCGACCGGGTGAAGACCTTCATGGACCCAACCACGGCCCCGGACAGCGAAGGGTACCAGATCATTCAGACCAAGATCGCCGTGGGCAGCGGACAAATGTGGGGCAAAGGCGTGGGCCAGGGTACGCAGACCCATCTGCGTTTCCTGCCCGAGTACCGCACCGACTTCATCTTTTCGCTTCTGGCGGAGGAACGCGGTTTTGTGGGCGGAACCATCCTCATAGCGCTGTTCGCCGGATTCCTTATTCGAGGGCTTATGTTGTCGGAGGAATGCCGGGAGCCCGCCGGCAGCCTGCTCACGGCAGGCTGCGTGGCAATCCTGGCGTTTCACGTGTTTGTGAACGTGGCGATCACGATTCACCTGATGCCGATAACCGGGCTGCCTTTGCCGTTTTTGAGCTATGGCGGCTCATTTTACTTGACCACGATGATGTGTGTCGGCACTATGCTCAGTGTACGCGTCAGGAAAGGGATGTTTACGGAAAAATAGTGTTGAACGGATTGCGGAGAAGGCCTGGATGAGCGTATTGCGTGTCCGCTTGACGCGAGGGCAGGCCCTCCGCGGGTTGATTTTCAGGAAGTTCGTCGATTCAGTACGCGGGGCGGTCGAACGGGCCGGCCTCCCGGTGGCGCGGAACAGGCGGGGCGCGCCGCGGCTCGAGGCCGGGCCGCATCTGGCGCCCGCGCATACGAGCCGATGCGAATATATCGATTTTGAATTGACGGATCCGATCACCGGCCGGGAATTCCTGCGCCGCCTGTCGATGGAGCTGCCCGCAGGGGTCGACGCAGTGTCGGCACGGCGGTTGCCGCCCGGCAGCAAGAATCTGAAGGCGGCGGTGAGGGTTCTCCGCTACCGGGTAGCCGGCGATTTCAGGCCGGAGCAGGCGGAGCGCTTTCGCCGGGCCAGCTCGTGGCCGGTGGTCCGGATTCGGAAGGGGCAGGAACGGTGCCTTGATTTGCGGCGCAGCGTCGCGAGGCTCGACGTCGGCCCCGGAGAAGTAACTATGGAGATTGAGGTACGCGTGGACGGCACCCCCCGGCCCGAGGAGGTGATCGCGTCGGTGTTTGGCATCCCGCTGGAAGCGGCACTGCTCCTGGAGACGGAGCGAAGCGGTATGCTGTTATCCGGCACATCCCCCGCGCGTCCCTGACAGGCGGCGTCCGCCGCCGGCAATGCGGAGACAGAATGAAGGAGTTTGTAATCAATGTAGCCCCGCTGGAGACCCGGATCGCTCTCCTGGAGGATACGCGGCTGGCCGAACTCACGGTGGAGCGCCACGAAAACCGCAGCCTGGTCGGCAATATCTACAAGGGCCGGGTGGATTCCATCGTTCCCGGCATCCAGGCGGCCTTTATCGATATCGGGTTTGAGAAGAACGGTTTTCTCTACGTGTCCGACATCGCCGGCGCGGAAGGGACGGGCGATTTTGAGTTCGATGAGGGCACCGCGAAACCCCGCAAGAAGTCGCAGCGGCGCAAGGCCCCGGCGATCGAGACCATTATCAAAAAGAACCAGTACATCATGGTGCAGGTGAGCAAGGACAGCCTGGGCTAGAAGGGGATGCGGCTCACGAACTACATCACGC